>JBOGIF010000062.1:0-11495 GCA_050742415.1 Acidimicrobiales bacterium
GTCTGAGGGTCCTGCACGTACCATCGGGCCTGACCCGACGGGGGAGACCGATGAGTAGCGGACCGAGACGCTGTGTCGCGCATCCCGGCCGAGTTGCTGTTCCCGGTCCAGGCGGCCCGTCCCGGAGCATCAGCGCCTCACGCGCCGCCGTCCTACGATTCCGAGTCTGGAGAGTCCGGCTAGTCCGGCGCGTGCGGACGCTCATCGACGAACTGTCAACGTGGCCGTCACAATCCTTGTCGACGCCGACATTTCTCGGCCTCGGCAGCGGGAGGTCATCAAGGACTTGGCGGCGTTGGAGGACGAGATTCGCCAGGGCCTGGCCGACCTGGAAGCCATGTTGTGATGGCGGCAGATTCGCCACCTATCTGGCGGCAGATCCGCCACGGGTATAGCGGCAAACTCACCACGTACGGGGGATAGATGGCATGATCTGGGCATGGCGCTCGTTGTCCGGCGGGCACTGACCGCGGTTCGGGCCGCGCTGGCGGACACGCGGGTCGTCGTGGTGGTGGGTGCTCGTCAGGCGGGCAAGAGCACACTGGCACGGCAGCTGATGCGGGCCACGCCCAATGCTCGCGAGCGCAGGCTCGATGAGCCGGGCGAGCTGGCCGCCGCTCGGGCTGACCCCGTCGGCTTCGTACGCCACGAAGGCCTCTTGGTGGTCGACGAGGTACAGCGGGCTCCGGAGCTCCTGCTGCCGATCAAGGCGATCATCGACGACGACCCGGCACCAGGCCGCTTCCTGCTCACAGGTTCGGCGCGGTTGCTCGGTTTGAGATCACTTCCCGATGCCCTCGTGGGACGGACCGAGACGATCGAGCTCTGGCCGTTCTCGCAGGGTGAGATTGACCAGACGCCCGACTCGTTCGTCGAGGAGGCCTTTGGGGCTGTTGACCCGGATGAGGCATTCAGCCGGTTTCGATCTTGGGGCACCGATCCGATTGCCGACACGATGATCGAGCGGGTGGTTCGCGGCGGGTTTCCGGAAGCAGTCGTCCGGACGGAGGGACGAAGGCGCAGGTTCTTCACCGCCTACATCAACGATCTGGTCGATCGTGATGTCACCCAACTGGCCGACATCACCCGGCGGGACGATCTCCATCGCCTGTTGCGGGCGCTGGCCGCCCGAACTGCCCAGCTCCTTCCGGTGAATGGCCTGGCCGAAGAGCTGGGCATGGCCGCCACGACCGTCAAGCGGTACGTGTCGTTGTTCGAGGAGGTGTTCCTCGTCCGGCGCCTGGCCGCCTTTTTCCCCGCCGGTGCCACCCGGGCTACCCGCCAGCAGAAGCTGATATTCGTGGACACCGGGATCGCCGCCCATCTACGAGGCCATGGAACCGCCCGCCTGGCCCGCGACCGGGTGAGTCTCGGTCCGTTGGTCGAGAACCTTCTGTTGGGCGAATTGGCCCGTCAGGTGGCGCTGTCGGACGAAGTCCTTTCGCTCCGTCATTACCGCACCCGGGACGGGGCCGAGGTCGACGGCGTGATCGAGCACGCCGATGGCCGAGTGGTGGGCGTGGAGGTCAAGGCGGCTGAGACGGTCCGGGCCAGCGACTTCGGTCACCTCCGCCATCTTCAGCGGCGACTCGGCGATCGGATGCTTTTGGGCGTGGTGCTGCACCTGGGCCAAACCGTGGCCTCCTTCGGCCCCGGGTTGTGGGCGCTCCCGGCCGACGTGGTGTGGCGCGGCGCCCACAGCCGGCCAGGCGGGCCCGTTAAGACCGGGGCCGGGACCCAACCGTGAAGACGCCTTGGCCGGAGGTGGCGCTGGGCGAGGTGGCACTCATCGAGCGACGGGTCCGAGCGCCGGAGGACATCCGGTCCGGCAGTCTCTACGTAGGGCTCGAGGACGGCAGCTTCGGCCTGTTCATCCGACGCCTGGTCGGCCTCGACCGCGCCGCGGCCAAGGAGGCCTTCGCCGAGTTCCTCGACGACAAGCGGTTGGGCGCCAACCAGATCGAGTTCGTGAACCTCGTCATCGATGAGCTGAGCGACAACGGCGTCATCGAGCCCGTCGTTTCTGCGAGTCGCCTTTCACCGACGTCAGCCCCAAGGTCCGGATGCCCTGTTCGAGTCAACGGACATTGACCAGCTGCTGAGGGTCGTCGCCGACGTCCGCCGCCGAGCCGAGGCCGCATGACGACCTCCAGCCTCCGCCTTACTGGTCGTCCAGCACGTAACGGGGCCCGGGACCGCGTTCGGCGGCCTGGTCGCCGGGGTTGAGGAGCTTGCAGTGCCGCATCGAGAGGCAGCCGCAGCCGATGCACCCGTCGAGGCGGTCACGCAGTCGCTCGAGCATCCGGATCTGGGCATCGAGGCGCGGCCGCCACGATGTCGAGAGGCGCTGCCAGTCCTTGTCGGTAGGGGTCCGGTTCTCGGGCAGGGAGGCCAGCGCGGCGCGGATCTCCTCGAGTGACAGGCCGACCTGCTGGGCGACGCGGATGAACGCGACGCGGCGCAGCGTCTCCCGGGCGAAACGCCGCTGTCCGGCGGGGGAGCGGACGGCGTGGATTAGCCCTCCCGCCTCGTAGAACCGCAACGCAGACGGCGCCACACCCGACCGTTCGCTCAGCGCCCCGATGCCCAACTCCGCGTCCATGGGCACAAGTTACGGCTGGGGAGCAGGTAACCGGTCCTACTCCTTAAGGGCTACACCTATACTCAGCGTATGAGTAAGCGGCTGCAGGTCGTCCTCGAGGACGGCGAATGGGAGGCTCTTCGCGAGACGGCGCGACGGCGTGGGTTATCGCTGTCGGCCTGGGTGCGTCGAACTCTGGACGAAGCAAGGAGCCGTGAGCCGGGCGGTGACCCGGCGGCCAAGGTGTCGGCCGTTCGGGCCGCCGCCCGGTATGGGTTCCCCACGTCGGACATCGACGACATGCTCGACGAGATCGAGCAGGGCTACGGCGTGTCTCCGTCCGATTGATCCTCGTCGACTCCAACATCCCGATGTACCTCGTCGGGTCCGCCCACCCGCACAAGTTCGACGCCCAGCGCCTTCTGGAGTCGGCCGTCTCGGGAGGCGACCGTCTGGTCACCGATGTCGAGGTTCTCCAGGAGATCTGCCATCGCTACGCCGCCATCGGCCGGAGAGAGGCCATCCAACCGGCCTTCGACGCCATCCTCGGCGTGGTGGACGAGGTGATCTCCATCGAGCGCGCCGACGCCGAGGCGGCCAAGGACATCCTGCTGGGGTATGGCGCCCTCTCTGCACGGAATGCGCTGCATCTGGCAGTCATGCGCCGCCGCCGGCTGAAAAGGATCATGAGCTTCGATCGCGGGTTCGACGCCTACCCCGGGATCGAGCGCATCCACTGACGCAAGGCTCGGGCGACCCGGCGGAATGTTCTGACCGCCCTGAGCGGCGCCACTGCGCCTGTGGAGGTGTACCTCTACCGGCTGGCCTGCGAGCGGGACGCGGAGCTCTACGAGTCGGCGCCTCTGACCGACCAGGAGCTGGCTATGGCCGACGACTCTGGGGCCTGGGAAGGAACACCGGCGTGGTGAGGGGCGAGATCTGGTGGGCCGACGTCCCCGGTGGCGAGCGGCCCGTACTGGTGCTCACCCGCGACCCGGTTGCCGACCGGATCGGGGCCGTGGTCGTTGCCGCCTGCACACGCACGGTGCGAGGCCTCCAGAGCGAGTTGGTTCTGGGCGTTGACGACGGGATGCCCGAGTCGTGTGTCGCCAGCTTTGACAACCTGCACACGGTGCGACGCCCAGCACTGCGCCGACCCATCACGCGGCTGCGTCCCGAGCGCCTCGAGGAGGCGTGCGCGGTGATGGCTCGGGCCCTCGGTTGCGTCTAGGACTCGCCGTCTCCGGGCATCAGGAAGAATCTCTGGCCGGGTGTCGATCCGGGCGGTCGTCGTTCGTGGATAGGGATGAAGGGTCCGGCACCGTGCCGGCCGACTGCGAGAGGAGATCCACATGACCCAGTACCTGCTGGCCGTGCACATGGTCGAGGGCGGGCCGATCCCGTCCGACGACGTGATCAAGAAGATGTACGCCGATGTCGAGACCTTCAACGGCGCGCTCAAGGCCGAGGGCGCCTGGGTGTTCGCCGGCGGGCTCCACCCGGCCGACACCGCGACCGTGGTGCGCGTCACCGACGGCGAGGTGCTGACGACCGACGGCCCCTTCGCAGAGACCAAGGAGCAGCTCGGCGGGTTCTGGATCGTCGAGGCCCCCGACCTCGACGCTGCGCTGGCGCTGGCTGCCAGGGGCGCCATCGCCTGCGGAGCCCCTGTCGAGGTGCGGCCGTTCCAGGACGAGCCGGAGTCCTAGCCGGCGGTGCCCGCCGCTGATTCCTCAGTGGTCGAGCAGACCTTCCGGCGGGAGTTCGGCCGGGCCGTGGCCACGCTGGTCCGCCTCTTCGGCGACATCGACCTCGCCGAGGAGGCGGTCCAGGAAGCCTTCGTGGTGGCCCTGCAACGCTGGCCGGAGGCGGGCGTGCCCCCCAACCCCGGCGGCTGGATCGTGACCACTAGTCGGAATCGGGCGATCGATCGGCTGCGGCGGGAGTCGTCGCGTGACGATCGTCACGCCCAGGCTGCACAGGTGCACCACCGCGACGAGCCGCCCGAGGAGGTGGGCGCCGTGACCGACGACCGCCTACGTCTGGTCTTCACTTGCTGCCACCCGGCCCTGGCTACCAGCGCCCAGGTTGCGCTGACGCTGCGCCTGCTCGGCGGCCTTGAGACCACCGAGATCGCACGCGCCTTCTTGGTGCCGGAGCCGACCATGGCGCAGCGGCTGGTGCGGGCGAAGCGCAAGATCCGTGCCGCCGCCATTCCCTATCGCGTGCCCCGAGATGCCGAGCTGCCCGACCGCCTCCGCCCGGTGCTCGCGGTCGTCTACCTCATCTTCAACGAGGGATATGCCGCCACCGCTGGCGGCCACCTCACCCGCGGCGACCTGTGTGCGGAGGCGGTCCGCCTGGCGAGGCTCCTCGCCGCGCTGATGCCCGACGAGCCCGAGGTGCTCGGGCTCCTGGCCCTGTTGCTTCTCACCGAAGCCCGGCGGGCCGCCCGCGTCTCAGCGGATGGGTCGCTCGTGCTGCTGCCGGACCAGGACAGATCGCTCTGGGACAGAGCGTTGGTCGCCGAGGGGCAGGCGCTGGTGGCGGCGTGCATCCGTCGCAACCAGCCCGGCCCCTATCAGCTGCAGGCCGCCATCAACGCCGTGCACAGCGACGCCCGGACCGCGGCGGAGACCGACTGGAGCCAGATCCTCCGGCTGTACGACCAGCTCGTTGTCTTCTCGCCCACCCCGGTCGTCGCTCTCAACCGGGCGGTGGCGGTGGCGGAGGTGCACGGCCCGACCGCAGCGCTTGCCGTGCTCGACTCCGTCGACCTCGGCACCTACCACCTCTTCCACGCCACGAGGGCCGATCTGCTGCGCCGGCTAGGCCGCCACACCGAGGCCTCCGACGCCTACGACGCCGCCCTCGACCTTGTCGGCAATGTCGCCGAGCGCCGCTTCCTCGAGGAGCGCCGGGCATCGCTGCCCGCGGCCTGACCGAAGCTCAGGTGTCGGAGACAGCGGAGCCGCAGACCTCGTAGACCTCGTCGGCCGGCAGGGCCAGGATCCGCGCCGCCAGCTCTTCCTTCATCCGGACCAGGAGCTCCTCTTCGGCTGGCGTCTGCGGCCCCCGACGAACAAGGCCGACGAAGTCTGCGCCCACCAACCCGGGCCGCAGGGTGAGGTCGACCATCGAGCCGCGATGGACGAGGCGGAACACGAAGTGGCCCTGGGGCGCCTCGGGTGCTCCCGGGCGGGCGAGCTCCGGTACCAATCGGTAGCGGTCCTCGGTGACCGCTCGGGTGGCCATCTCGAAGGCGTCACGCGAACCCGGCCCGTCGAAGGCGGTCTGCACAGTGATATCGCGCCGCTCCGGAGGCGCCCCGGGCGACAGCAGCGGTAGGCCGAGCTCCAGCGCCTTGAAGCCGAGCGCCAGCCCACCGATCGAGTCGCGCCCGTGGTAGCGCAACAGGTCGTCGAACGACATGGAGATAGACGCCCGGCCGTCGGTGACCTCGAGAGTCGGCTCCGCATCGTGCATCGCGGGACGACGCTAGCGACCCTTGCCACCAACGGCTCCGGCCGTGAGGGGCGAAGAGTCGGCGTCGGCGTCGGCGGCGACACACGGGTGGTGGCACGCGTGGAACGGTGAGGGGTGGGGGGCCGGACGGACTCTTGAGGTCTCGCGCACGACCATTACGGCGACTACGCCGCCCAGGGCACCGACGAGAGCCGCGATGCGCAGCGCGGGGGCGTACCCGTGATCGAGGCTGGCCCCCACCGAGCCGTCGGTGGCGATGCCGGCCAGGGCGGGCAGCCCGGCGACGGCGAGGAGCCCGGCCAGGCGGGCGACGGCGTTGTTCACGCCCGACGCCACGCCGGTCATCTCGTCACCGACGCTGGCGAGCACGGCGGCAGTGAGCGGCGCCACCGTGAGGGCCATGCCCAGGCCGAAGACCACGACGCCGGGCAGCACGGCCGTGACGTAACGGCTGCCGGGAGCGATCCAGCTCAACAGGATGATCCCCGCCGCCGTGACCAGTGGGCCGACCGTCATGGGCAACCTTGCACCGATGCGCTGGGCGAGTTGGCCGGCTTTGGATGAGAGCGTGAGCATGAGCAAGGTGAAGGGGACGAGGGCGGCGCCCGCTTCGAGAGCGGAGTACCCGAGGGAGATCTGGAGACGAAGCACGACCAGGAACAGTGCGCCGCTCAGGCCGGCGTACACCGCCAGGGTCGTGAGGTTGGTCCCGGAGAACTGTCGGGACCGGAAGATCCGAAGCGGGAGCATCGGGTGTGAGGTCGACCGCTCCACGACCAGGAACCCGGCCAGCGCGCAGACCCCGATGGCCGCGGCGACGGCACTGGTAGCGCCGCGGTGCTCGATCGCCGCGTACGAGATCCCGGCGAGGGCCGTGGTGATCAACACCGCGCCGGTGGCGTCGAGGGGCTTGCGGTCGTGTGATGTGGTCTCGGGGACGTGGCGCACGGCGATGGCGATGGCCACCGCGGCCAGCGGGACGTTTATGAGAAAGATCAGCCGCCAGCTGACGGCGTCGATCATCCAGCCGCCCAGGAACGGCCCGATCGAGGCCGTCACGCCCGCGAGCCCGGACCAGGCGCCGATGGCCCGGCCCCGGTCGTCGGGGTGGAAGGCGGCGGCGATGATCGACAGGCTGCCGGGGACGAGCAGCGCCCCGCCGACCCCCTGGACGGCCCGAGCGGCAATCAGGAACCCGGGCGTTGGGGCGACGCCGCACAGCAGCGACGCCAAGGTGAACCCGGCGAGACCGGTCACGAACATCCGGCGCCGGCCGAAACGGTCACCCAGGCTGCCCCCGAGCAACAGGAGCGCGGAGAGCGTCACCAGGTAGGCGTTGACGGTCCATTGCATGCCGGTGAGCGACGTGCCCAGGTCCTCGCTGATGGCGGGCAGGGCGACGTTGACGACGGTGCCGTCGAGGAAGGCGATGCCGGAGCCGAGGACGGTGGCGGCGAGCACCCAACGCGCCGCCGGCGTGCCGTAGCGGATGCCAGGCGTCTCTTGCACTACTGCTGGTAACCCTCGACGACCTCGGGAGGCCGAACCGCCCTGGCGTCCGGCTCCTGTCCCGCGGTCCTGCGTGCCCGGCGTTGACGCAATAGGTCCCAGCACTGGTCGAGTTGCACCTCGAGGTCACGCAGCCGATGGAGCTCTTCGTCCGTCGGCGCCTCGTGGTCTGTCGTTCGCTGATGCATGCGGTGCTCCTCGTCGACCAGCCGTCCGATCCGTCCGGCGATGTCTTCGTCCATTTGTCGCGTGCCGATTGCGAGCCATCAAGCGTCGACACTATGGGCAACGACGCCATCTGAGAGCGGGCTAGGATCTATGACAGATCGAGGCTCTTGCGGGCGTCCTTCATTCGCCGGTACAGGCGCAACGGATGTCCCGGCGCAGGCGCGAACCCATGGCGTTCGTGGAAGCGGGCCGCCTTCTCGTCGACAGCGTCTACGACGACGAACCGCGCCGCCACTGCTTCGCCAGCGCTCACTGCTTTTCGCAGCGCCTCGGCGAGCAGAAGTCGGCCGAGTCCCGAACCCTGATCGCGACGGTCGACTGCGAGGTGGGCGAGCAGCACCATGCCGATCGGATAGGAGGGAAGGCCTCGCACGAGCTTTGCAGGCGCGTCGGCCCTGAGGACTGAGCCCATGGTCAGGCTGAAGTAGCCGATGATTCGAGCCCGCTCAAGTCGGGCTGTCCGGCTCACGGCCGGTTGGTTCTCCTGGCTCCCCGGCCCGCGGTCCGAGCAAGCGCTCCAGCAGCCTCGGTTCTGCCGGCCATGCCTCGAACAGCAGGGACCGGGGGATCTGGCGGGCGGCGTAGCGCAGCGCCACGGCCACTACCACCACGTCATCCAGCGGGCCGATCACCGGTAGGAACTCCGGGATGAGGTCGATCGGCGAAAGGACCCAGAGAGCAGCGAAGCCGACCGCCACCTTTGCCCGCAGGGGAACGGCGGGGTCGCGGCGGAGCCGTCGGGCCACCGATACGCATGCCGGCAGGAAGGCCGACAGGTCCTTGAGGATGCCGGGCGGAAGGCGACGAGCCAGTAGGACGAGCACTCCCCACGACGCCACTATGAGCGCACCCACCAGGACCAACACTCGAACGGTCAAAGCCGGTCGACTTGTAGGGCCGTATGGCGGGCGAGCACGTCGAAGCCGGTGTCGGCGTGCAGGACCGCGACGTCAGCGCGGATGGCGACTGCGGCGATGAGGTAGTCGATCAGCTTGCGGACCGTCTCACCGTGACGACGACAAGAGCGGTATAGGGATGTCGCCGTCTCGTAATCCACGGGCTCGGTCGGGATGACGGAGGCTCGAGCCAGCAGCCTGCGGAGGTCGTCCAAGTGGTTCTCGTCTCGAGCGCCGGCGAGAACCTCCATGCAGATCGGGTCGCACGTGGCGATCGTGCCGTCGAGGAGATCGTCGACCCGCACACAGACTGCACTTCCCGTATCGCGGAGGTATTCGATCCAGGCCGAGGTGTCGACGAGGATCAACCCGCGCGGGTCGCTCGCATCTGGTCGAGATCACCGTCCCATCCGGAGCCCCGCATCCGGCGGGCCTCATCGATGCCGAGGGGTTCGGCGGCCAGCGCCCGCAGAGCAAGGTTGACGGCCTCGCGCTTGGTGGAGAGGCGGTACCGCTCCATGACGGCGCGGCACGCGTCGTCGTCGATGTCGATGTTGGTACGTGACATACACCAACGGTACACCGACTCGGGTTGTGGGCCCACACCGGCCCGGACGCGAATGAGCCCCGAGTAGCGCTTCCGGCCGAAGCCTTCCGTGCTTCTCGGGACCCGATCCGCGACCACCGCTTTCACCGACTCCGAGAAGCCAGCTTCCACGGAAGCCTTGCCCGTTCGTCGACCGCTGAGAGCCCCTACAGCTGTCGGCTTTCGCCTACCCGCTACTCGGTGCTCCGGCGGTATCTGTCCGGACCAGCACAGTATGGCGCCAACCGGATGTGGATTGGAAGAGGAACAACCTGGGGATTTCGCGAAATCTCCGGATTTTCTCCGGCGACGACGGCTCAGCGGCTCAGACCGGCGGGGCCGGGTCGTACTGGATGTAGCGGCGGACGGCCGCCGCCCGTTCGACCGAGCTCAGGCGGGCCACCAGGTGCAGAGCCATGTCGATGCCGGCTGACACGCCGGCGGCGGTGATCACGTCGCCGTTGTCGACGAAGCGGTCGTCGGGGCGGACCTCGATGTCGCGGCCGAGGGTGCGGAGCAGCTCGACGGCGGCCCAGTGGGTCGTGGCGGGCCGGCCGTCGAGCAGCCCGGCGTCGGCGAGCACGAGCGACCCGGTGCACACGCTCGTCACCACGCGAGCGGTCGCCGCAGTGGAGCGGACCCAGCCTCTGACGTCGTCGTCGCCGAGCTGGCTCTGGGCTCCAGCGCCTCCCGGGTAGACGAGCACGTCGATCGACGGCGCGGTGGCCCAGCTGTGGTCGGGGAGCACGCGCAGTCCCTTGGCGCAACGGACAGGCCCGGCCTCGGGGGCGACGGTGAACACCTCGACGCCGTCGTCGGGCCAGAGGAACGACCACGAGGTGAGCACCTCCCAAGGGCCGGCCCAGTCGAGCTCCTCGGCGCCCTCGAACAGCGCCACGCCGATCCGCACGGTTTCCACGGGCGCAAGCCTCTCAGGTGAGCGAAAATGACGGGCGATGCAACGGGGGGAACGGGGGTCGATGCTGGTCGCGCTCGCCCTCGTGGTGGTTGTCGCGGCCGGTTCGGTCTGGGCCGTCGGGGCCATCGGGCAGGCCATCCCCTCTCGGGCCGGCCGGGTGGCCGACGAGGCGGCCCGGATTGGCGCCGACCAGGGCCGCGAGGCCGCCTGGCTGGTCGCCGTCGGCCGGGGTGGGTCGCTGGCCGACTACAGGCTGGAGGGGCTCGACGTGGTGGTGACCGTCGACGTCGGGGGCGTCCTAGGGGTGGCCCGGGCCAGGCAGCGGCCCACCCTTTCGTCGAAGTCGTTTGTGGGCCGCGACGGGCTGGATTCCCGTGTCTCGGTCGCCCTCGCCCGCGCCGACGCGATCCTCGGCCTGTCCGTGCCGCTCACGTCGGGGCGCCGCAGCACCCAGAAGCAGGCGGCGCTCTATGCCAGCCGGGCCAGCAACCCGTACCCGGTGGCGGCACCGGGATTCTCGAAGCACGAGTCCGGTCTGGCCATCGACGTGCCCGTCTCGGTAGCGTCCCGGTTGGCGGCGATATCGGGCCAAACCGGCCTCTGCCAGCCCTTCCCCGGCATCGACCCCGTCCACTTCGAGCTCTGCCACTGAGGAAGCCGGCGCAGGTCTACGGGCCGGTGACACTTGGGACCCCGGCGGGCACCAGAGGTGTCACCAGTTCGAGATCGAGACCGAGGAGGCCACGGACAAATGAGCATCCGCTTGGGCGACGAAGCGCCCGACTTCACCGCCGAGAGCACCGCCGGCACGATCAACTTCCATTCCTGGAAGGGTGACAGCTGGGCCGTCCTGTTCTCCCACCCGAAGGACTTCACCCCGGTGTGCACCACTGAGCTCGGCACGGTGGCCCGGCTCAAGCCCGAGTTCGACAAGCGCAACACCAAGGTGGTCGGGCTGAGCGTCGACCCACTCGACTCGCACCTCCGGTGGAAGGACGACATCGAGGAGACCCAGGGCACGGCCCTCAACTTCCCGCTGATCGCCGACTCCGGGCGGGTCGTGTCCGACCTGTACGGGATGATCCATCCCAACGCCAACGACACCCTCACCGTGCGGTCGGTGTTCGTGGTCGGCCCCGATAACAAGGTGAAGCTGACCCTCACCTACCCGGCCAGCACCGGGCGCAACTTCGCCGAGCTGCTGCGGGTCATCGACTCGTTGCAGCTGACCGCCGACTACAAGGTAGCGACGCCGGCCGACTGGGAGAACGGCGACGACGTGATCATCGC
>JBOGIF010000063.1:0-2720 GCA_050742415.1 Acidimicrobiales bacterium
GGACGGCCCGTCCATGCCTCGTGAATGGCGCGTGTCAGGGCGTCAGAGTCCTCCGTTGTCGCCGCCGGCTGAATACTGACCCCCTATCACCGGTTGAATTTTGACCCTCTTGTCCTCGGGTCCACCACCGTCAGTGGTTTGGACTTGAGTCTGGCTCGGACCGACAAGGGTCTGACCGGGAGAGGGAACGTGATCGATGTGGAGGAGTGGGCAGAGATCAGGAGGTTGCATCGGGCGGAGGGGATGGGCATTAAGGCCATCGTCCGCAGGCTCGGTGTCGCTCGTAACACGGTCCGGGCGGCGTTGCGGTCGGAGGAGGCGCCGAAGTATGAGCGGGAGGGGCCGGGCTCGGCGGTGGACGCTTTCGAGCCTGCTATCCGCAGGTTGTTGGCGGTGACGCCGGACATGCCGGCAACGGTGGTCGCCGAGCGGATCGGCTGGACGCGCGGTATTACGGTGTTGCGGGAGCGGGTGGCGGAGTTGCGCCCCGCCTATCAGGTGCCGGAGGCGTTCGGGCGCACGGAGTACAAGCCGGGCGAGTTGTGCCAGTGGGACCTGTGGTTCCCTGACTATGAGATCCCCGTCGGGTGTGGCCAGACGGCGGTGTTGCCGGTGCTGGTCGGGGTGCCGTGCTACTCGCGGGTGACCGTGGCGCGGATGATCGGTTCCAAGGAGTGCGCCGATGTGCTCGGCGGGCACCTCGGGCTGCTGGTGGAGCTGGGGGCGGTGCCCCGGGTCGGAGTGTACGACGGTGAGCCGGCGATCTCGGTGCGGAGGGGGAAGCGCCTGATCTACACCCAGGACTACTTGCGGCTGAAGGGAACGTTGGGGATGGGCTCGGTGGTGCTGGCCAAGGGCCACCCCGAACGGAAGGGTGTCGTGGAGCGCACCAACGGTTACCTGGAGACGAGCTTCATGCCGGGCCGCACGTTCGCGGGCCGCGATGACTTCAACACCCAGCTGGCTGACTGGCTCGAGACCAGGGCCAACGTGCGGGTCCACTCGGGTTTGCGGTGCCGGCCGTCGGAACGCATCGACGAGGACCGGGCGGCGATGATGGCGCTCCCCCCGTTGCTGCCCGACATGGACTGGCATCACGACCTGCGCCTGCCCGCGGACCACTGGGTGCGTCATCAGACCAACGACTATTCGGTGCATCCCAAGGCGGTGGGCCGCCGCGTGCATGTCCGGGTCGACGACACCCGGGTCACGGTCACGTTGGGCAGAGAGGTGGTCGCTTCCCACCAGCGGGTCCTGGCCAGCCATGTCACGCTGACCGACCCCGCCCATGACCGGGCCCGGGAGGCGGCCCGGTCCTTGGCCGCCACGCCGCGACCCGTCGAGGGTGACGTCGAGGTCCGGAGCCTGGCGGTCTACGACCAGGCCACAGGTGCGGCATGAGCGGCGCCCGGGACCTCACCTACCTGTGCCGCGAGCTCAAGCACCCGGCGCTCCTGGCCGGCGTGGAACGGCTCGGGGAACGGGCCCGGGCTGACGCCTGGAGCCACGAGGACTTCCTGGCCGCCTGCTTGGAGCGGGAGGTCTCGGCCCGCCAGTCCCACGGCGGTGAGGCCCGCATCCGATCGGCGCGTTTCCCGGCCCGCAAAACGCTTGAGGACTTCGACTTCGAGCATCAGCGCAGCGTCCGCCGCGACGTCGTGGCCCACCTCGGCGCGCTCGACTTCATCGAGGCCAAATCCAACGCCGTGTTCCTCGGCCCGCCCGGCACCGGCAAGAGCCACCTGTCGATCGCGCTCGGTATCCGGGCCTGCCTGGCTGGCCACCGCGTCGCCTTCGCCACCGCCGCCCAGTGGGTCGACCGGCTCGGCGCCGCTCACGACGCCGGCAAGCTCCAAGACGAGCTGCGCCGCCTCGGCCGGGTCCCTCTCGTCATTATCGACGAAGTTGGCTACATCCCGTTCCAGGGCGAGGCCGCCAACCTCTTCTTCCAGCTGGTGAGCTCCCGCTACGAACGGGCCAGCGTGATCATGAGCTCCAACAAAGCCTTCAGCCGCTGGGGAGAGGTCTTCGGGGACGACACCGTGGCCGCGGCCATGATCGACCGCCTGGTCCACCACGCCGAGGTCATCAACCTCAAAGGCGACAGCTACCGGCTCAAGGGCCGCGACCTCGGACGGGTGCCCAGTGACGACAACAGCTGAGCCAATGCGTGACGCTTCCGGCCGCCCGGCCCGGGAGCTCATCCACTGCGAGTGCTGCGGCGCCGACACCGTCATCGCCGTCGAAGGCCTCTTCCGCAACCCGAAACCCGGCTCCCCACGCCGGTTCTGCTCGCCGGCATGCCGCCAGGCCGCCTACCGCCGCCGCCGGGCCGGCGTCGACGAATCCACCCGCCTCCAGCGCTCAGGCGGGCGCGGGCGCAGCCTCCGGGCCGCCGAGGAGGTCACGCCCCTGGCCAACTGACCACGCAGCGAGGTCGGCGGCCCAGGCCGGGGGGGTCAGTATTCGGCCGGTGAAAAAGGGTCAGCTTTCGGCCGGTGTTGACACACCCGTGCCCCCGGACGGGTCTGACGAGCGCTCAGCCGACGGGGCAGCAGAGCAGACGGTTCTGGCGGCGGCCCGGATGAGCCGCCTCTGTGCATAGGCGGCACATCGGACACCGCGGGGTCCGCAGCGACGAGCAATTCGGGGCGCCGAACCGTCGATCTCGGCGGCTCACGAAACTTCTTCAGGGAAGCAGGCCCGGAGTTAAGAGGAGG
>JBOGIF010000064.1:0-3207 GCA_050742415.1 Acidimicrobiales bacterium
TGGATAGAGCATCAGGCTTCGAACCTGAGGGTCGGGGGTTCGAGTCCCTCCCGGCGCGCCAGGAAGTCCGCGTAGTTGGACGATTCCTGCTCCGACTCGCCGGTGAGAGGGGCCGTATAGGACCGCCCGGAGCCTCCGACGGGCCTCTCCGAGCCGGGCTCGAAGTCCGCGAAGGTGACACGGCCATCGCCGCGAGAGCGGGCTCAGCTGTCGTGGAGCTCGGCGAGTACGTATTCGGGTCGCAGCGGCAGCCTTCGCATGGGCTTGCCTGTTGCGTCGAAGAACGCGCCGGCGAGGGCGACCAGCGGCGCCATGTTCGGCGGCTCCGCCCCCTGG
The DNA here is from genome assembly GCA_050742415.1 of Acidimicrobiales bacterium. Classification (GTDB taxonomy): domain Bacteria; phylum Actinomycetota; class Acidimicrobiia; order Acidimicrobiales; family AC-14; genus JBOGIF01. Next base: position 337 of record JBOGIF010000064.1, read on the forward strand.
CCGGCGACCATCAGGTCGCGGCGGTCGAGGATCTCGACCTCGATCTCGGGCATCTCGGCCATGGTCAGGATCGGGTAGCTGCGGAAGTCGGTGCTGGTGATGCGCGAGCCGTCGAACTGCACCTCTTCGTGGAGGGCCTGGCTGATGCCCATCGCGGAGCCGCCCTCGACGCTCAGCCGGAGCAGCCTCGGATTCACGATGAGGCCAACGTCGACGGCGACGCAGTAGCGCTCGACCGTGACCTTGCCGCTGTCGAGATCGACCGTGATCTCGGCCACCCCCGCGAAGTAGCCGTCATGACGGATCGCGACGCCGAGGCCACGCCCTCGCACGGTCCCGCCGCCCTCGGCCCGCGCCGCCGATGAGGGGGAGGGTCGCGTCTCCCAGCCCGAAAGCACCCGTACGGCCTCCAGCACGCCGATCAAGCGGTCGTCGGTCGTGTGGTCGATCCGGTACTGGATCGGGTCGGCCCCAGCCGCTGCCGCGGCCTCACTCACCATGCACTCCACGGGGAAGTTCTGCTGCAGGTGGCAAGGTGATCGCATGCTCTTGTGGCGCAGCCCCATGTTGATCGGTGACTCCGCTTGACCGATCGCCGGGGCGCCGTAGCCGAGCTCGAGCCGGTTGGGGACGAGGTCGTAGGGCCACTCGACTTGCAGCCTGTTCAGGTACCACGACGGCCCGCTTCCCGGTGGGGGCGCCAACCCGGCCAGCTCCGCCCCGAGCAGTGGGTCGTTGTTGACGCCGGGCTGGTGGTGCTCGGCCTTGAAGGCGATCATCCGCCCCTCATCGTCGAGCCCGACCGAGACCTCGGCGAGGGTGGGTGCCTGCTGCGCCGACCAGGCGAAGTCCTCCTCCCGCGTCCACTGCAGCCGCACCGGCCGCCCGCACGCCTGGGACAGGAGAACCGCCTCCGCCTCGGGGCCTGCGTCTCCTTGGGTCGTGCGCCCGAAGCTGCCGGCGCCGTCGGCGAAGTGGACGACCACGTTCTCGAGGTCGGTCTCGAGCATGGTCGCGATCTTCATCCGCAGCGTTTGCAGCTGCTGCGAGTATGCCCAGACGTGGACGGTGCCGTCCGGGAGCGCGTCGGCGATTGCCAGCTCGGGGCTGATCGGCGCATGCTTGTAGAACGGCAGAAAAAAAAACGCGTTCAGCCTGCGCGCCGCGGCGGCCAGCGCCGCGTCCAAATGTGCTTCGTCGCCGTGGGGCGGCGACGCCTCGACCGGCACTGTCGACCAGTCGGTCTCGAGCAGCGCCTCGACCAGACCGTCGCTTCCCGGCAGGCCACGCCACTCGCTCCACACCGTCGTCTCGGCAAGCGCCTGCGCCGCCCGGATCGCCTCCCACTCATCCGGCGAGACGACCCCGACCAGATTCCCGCGCACGATGAGCTCGGCGCTCGGGAACTCAACGGCGTCGAGCTGCCCAACCGACACCAGCGTCGACCCCAACGTCGCCGGGTGCACCACCCGCCCGTGCAGCATGCCTGGCAGCCTCACGTCCCTCAGCCACCGAAGCGATCCCTGCACGATCGACGGAATGCGCGGGCTCGGGCACGACGTGCCGACCACCCGGTACTCCGACACCGGCACCACCGGCGGCGTACCCAGCACGACGAGGCCCGCGATGCTGGCGGGAGCGCCCGTGACCTCCAGCCGCACGTCGAGCGGCGCCTCGGCCACCAGCTCCGCGTACGTCACGCTGCCCGAGCACGAGCGAACAACACCGCCCTCGGCGCGAAGCGTCTCGACCGGCGCGCCGAGGACAGCAGAGGCCCGCTCCAGCAGCGCCCCATACGCATAGGCGGCGACCTTCTGCACATTCAACGCCTTACGGCCCCACGGCGAATCAGGGTGAACCCCGGGACCTCGGTCGTAGTGCACGTGCAAGCTCTTGCTGAGTACGCCGGCCGCGATCCCGCCGTCGGGGGTGCGATCGGTATCGCCGACCACAAGCTCCGACACCGCCTCGAACGACACCCGCAGCTCCTCCGCCACGATCTGCCTCAGGGCGACACCAACCGAACCCTGGCCGAAGTCGGCGACCCCGGTCCAGACCGCAACCGTGTTGTCGGGACGGATCTGCAGCCACGACTCGAGCAGCGTCGGATCGACCGCCGGCCTCGACACCGCCGCCATCTAGCCCATCACCCCAGCCGCACGCTGCACAGCCCGAATAATCGCCGCATACGTCCCACACCGACACAAATGCGGATGCGGCTCGCTGAACGCCTCCTTGATCTGCGCCACCGACGGATCCGACACACGACTCAACAGATCCACCGCCGCCATGATCATCCCGTTCTGACAGTACCCACACTGCGGCACCTGCTCATCGATCCACGCCTGCTGCACCGGATGCAACTCACCCTCGCCAGCGCCCCACAAGCGCGGCAGGCCCTCCAGCGTCGTCACCTCACCCTCCACCTCACCCACCGGCGTACTACAAGAACACACCTCCCGCCCGTCGACGAGCACCGCACACGCCCCGCAATCACCCACACCACACCCGAACTTGGGCCCCGACAACCCCAACTCGTTGTTCAGCACATACAAAAGCGGACAGTCGGCACGCGACTCCACACCATGCTCGACCCCGTTCACACGGATGACCTTCTTCGACGTGGTATTCATGAACCTGGACCGACCCTACAACAGAAGAACCCTCTCGCCAAAGGTCACGCGGTACCGAGCGCCGAGGACGTCGGCCAGCCCGCGCTCCGCGCAGACCGAGCCGTCCTGACCCTGAGGAGCTGCTGCCCCGGATCCCCGACTACCAGATCGCGGAGGGCGCCGAGATCCGCTGGTCGACGGGGCAGATCTGGGGCGGGCGCTCGCTGCCGGTGGTGTTCACGCTTCTTGCGCGGTAGCG
>JBOGIF010000065.1:0-3500 GCA_050742415.1 Acidimicrobiales bacterium
GGGCTGTTACATCTGGTCCTGGCTCCGGTTCACCTCAGCGAGGGAACCGCCTCGGGAGCGTTCTTCGTGGTCGCCGCCCTCGCCCAGCTGGTGATGGCCGCGGCAGTGGTGGCGTGGCCCGCACCGCAGGCCCTCAGGGCCGCAGGGGCGTTCAGTGTGGCCATGGTCGTCGTCTACGTCGTCTTTCGGCTGATCCCGGCCCCGGGCACCGACGTCCCCGAGGACTTCGACGTCATAGGCCTGGTGACCCAGGCCCTGCAGCTGCTCGCGGCCGCCGCTTGCTTTGCCCTGCGTCGCGGGCTCCGCCCGGCAAAGCTCGTCGCCTCATGAGCAAACCACTCGGATCCATGCTTGCGACGGTGTGCGGCTCGATCGGTCTGGTCTTCAGCGGCCCTACGGGAACAGCCGTCGTGCCAGGCGGCGTGAGCGACGTCGCCAGCCTGCGAGCACAGACAGCGCCGGCCACGACCACCACCACGATCCATCGTGAACCTCCCCTGCCCGACAACCCGAGCGGAGTTGTCGTGCTGGTCGTGGTGGGATCGGCCTGGACGGTGTTCTTTGCCATCGTGCTGTGGCGAGCCCCCCGCCGGGCGTCAGTGTCTCGACGCCAGCCTGTCGACGCCGAGTCCGGTGACGATGACGAGACGGTGGGATCCGATCCATGAGCGGGGCCCGCCGCCGGCCCCTCGGCCTGCTCGTCGGAGTCCTCATGGTGATCGGAGTGGTGGCGCTCGCCGTCGGCTCCCTCCGCGGTGGCGGCAGGAGGTCGCCAGCTCCAGATGTCGAACCGGCCACGGCTGTCTTCCGGGAGGCTCGCGACGGCGTCTGCGCGGCGGCGGGACTGGCCGGGCGGGGTGATGTCGATGAAGCCAGGGCGACCTTCTTCGACCGCTCGCACCAGGCCCTTCACGAACTCGCCGCCGCTGCCGGACGTACCGACCGAGCCGCCGCCGCCCGGCTCCTGGAGGCCAAGCAGCGGGCCGAGGTCGGATTTGAGAAGGCTGCACCATCAGTGGCCGACGACCTCTACGAGCTTGCCGTCGCGTCGGGCCAGGCCATCGCCGCCGTCGACGGGGCCGACCCAGGGCCCTGCCGGCGATGAGAGGGGACCGTGAAGGAAAGCCTGGCGCGACCAACACGGATGCCGGCATCACCACCGGGGCGGTCACGACAGCGGTCGAGCGTGGAGGCCGGTTCCGTCTCGCCCCGCCCAGTCGGGGCCAGCTGGGAGGGATGGTCCTGGCCCTGCTCTTTCTGGCCGGTTGCGTGGGTTACGTCGTCGGAAAGGGCAGCCCACCAGGACGGACTTCGGTGGACGTCGGCTTCCTCCGGGACATGATCGACCACCATGACCAGGCAGTGGTCATGGCGAACGTCGCCCTGGACGGCGCCACCGAGCCGCTGGTCCGACATTTCGCCCGCGAGGTGCTGATCGCCCAGCGCTACGAGGTGGGCCTGATGGACGCCTGGCTGGGGCGCTGGGGTTACGGGGGTGACGCGGACCGGGCCGCGGCCATGGGATGGATGGGTGTACCCACGCCGGTCGGCGAGATGCCGGGAATGGCCAGCCCGACCCAGATGGAGGCGTTGCGCCAGGCCCAGGGACGCCAGGTCGACGCTCTCTTCCTGGCCATGATGAAGGAGCACCATCGCGGAGGCATCGAGATGGCTTCGGTGGCGGCCAGGACAGCCGAGGACCGGGACGTACGCGCCTTGGCGGCGCGGATCGCCCGCTACCAGCGCATCGAGATCAACGAGATGGAGTCGGCACGCCAGCGCCTCGGTCTACCTACGGGATGACGCGACGGGGGGTCGCGACCGGTGAAGTGGTGAGCGGTGTGGTGTGGTGATCGCGGCCGTCATGCCCGCACGGGCTGGAGTGGATGGTGGCTGTGCGAGCAAAGACCACCAGGCTTCGCACCGCCGCACTGACCGGGCGAAGCACTAGGCTCAACTAATCAAGCGATTGCTTTACTACATGGCCTGGCTTCCCCTACACTCGTCGTCATGCCGGATCGGGTTGCCAAGGACTCCCTGTTCGAAGCGTTCGCCGAGGTAGGCAAGGCGCTGGCGAGCGGGCGACGGGTCGAGATCGTCGACGTGCTGGCTCAGGGCGAACGGTCGGTGGAGGAGGTCGCCGGCGAGATCGGCCAGAGCGTGGCCAACACGTCACAGCACCTGCGGGCACTCGCCCGTTCGGGCCTTGTTTCCAGCCGGCGGTCGGGAACTCGGGTCCTCTACCGCTTGGCCGGCCCAAAGGTGGAGCAGCTGTGGGCGACGCTGCGCGAGGTGGCGGTGGAGCACGTGGCCGGCCTCGACCGCCTCGCCCTCCGCTACCTCGGCGATCGCTCAGGGCTGGTCGAGATCGGCCGCCAGGAGTTGAAGCGCCGATTGGGAAAGGCAGATGTGGTCGTGCTCGACGTCCGTCCCCCGGCCGAGTTTGCCGCTGGCCACATCCCTGGTGCCATCTTGGTTCCACCTGCGGACATGCGTCGGCACCTGCGCCGTGTACCTCCCGACGTCGAGGTGGTCGCCTATTGCCGTGGCCCTTACTGCGCGTATGCGGATGAGGCGGTTCGGGCGCTACGGCGCCGGGGTGTGCGGGCGGTCCGGCTCGAGGACGGCTTCCCTGAGTGGCGACGGAGCAACCTGCCCGTCGCCGTGGGGGCGGAGCCGTGAAGGCCGCAGGGGACGCGAGAGGGCGTCGGTGATCGACATTCGTCCAATCGTCGACGAGGGCCTAGGCAACGCGTCGTGGATGGTCGGTCTGGGCGATGGCCGGGCTTTGGTCGTCGACCCGGCCCGCGACCCGGCGCCCTACTCGGCGGAAGCGGAGAGAGCGGGTTGGACGATCGCCATGGCGGTGGAGACCCATCTCCACGCCGACTTCGTCTCCGGATCCCACGAACTGGCCGCGTCCGGGGCCAAGGTGATCGCGCCGCGGGCCAGCGCCCTCGGGTTTGAGCACCACGGCCTGAGCGACGGCGAAGAGCTCGACGCCGGAGGATTGACCCTGCGGGCCCTCGCCACCCCTGGCCACACTCCCGAGCACCTCGCCTACCTGTTACTCGACGGTCCTCGGCCCCTGGCGTTGTTCAGCGGCGGATCGCTGCTGGTGGGAGCAGCCGCTCGGACCGACCTCATCGACCCGGAGCGAACCGAGGAGTTCGCGAGAGACCTCTACCGCTCGATAACCACGCGCCTGATGGTCCTGCCCGACGACCTGGCGGTGTTCCCGACCCACGGCGCGGGCTCGTTCTGCTCGGCGGCGGGTAGCACTGAGAGGACGACGACCGTCGGTGCCGAGCGGGCCCACAACGCGCTGCTGGCGGCGGGGAACGAGGACGTCTTCGTGAATCGGCTGCTCGCGAGCCTGGGCACGTACCCGCCCTACTTCCTGCGGCTGCGGGACCTCAACCGGCGAGGACCCCGGATCGTCGGCGGGACACCGCTGCCAGTTCGTCTTTCGGTGACCGAGCTCCGCAAGATGGTCGACC
>JBOGIF010000066.1:0-2775 GCA_050742415.1 Acidimicrobiales bacterium
CAGCCGGACTGCACGAGGAGAAGGCCGTTAAGCCCGATGAGCGCGAAGGCCGACAGCACGGCCGAGAGGAACAGGACGCGTTGCCAGCCGAGCCGAACAGGTCGGCCCGGGACGGTCGTCACGGTCACGTCGATACCTTTCCGGTCACGGTGAGAACCATCTCCATGCCCGCCTCTCGGTGACCGGGGACGGAGCAATAGGCGCGGTACGTGCCGGGCGCATCGACGCGGAGCGCGCCACTCCCCGACTTGCCCGCTTCGACGTGGAGGTGGAACCCGGCCCCGTCGACGGTGAGGTCATGGGCGGCATCGGCCGAGCGCAACGTCACGGCGACATCCTCTCCAGCGGCGATCTTGATGGCGGCGGGCCGGAAGGTCAGCGATTCGGCGACGATCTCGATGCCCCGTGCTCCGTCGACGGGCGGCTGCGCCGTGGTCGACCCGGAGCCGCAGCTGGTGGAGGCCAGGAGGAGGGCGATGGCGGGCACGGCCAATCCGAGACGAGATGGGACCGCCGGTCGTCGACGCCGTCCCGGCAGTGTCCCGGGCGAGGAGATCAGTGCCGGCTCGTGTGTCACCGGGCGCCTCCCGACGGCGGCCCGTGGCCGCCCGCGGGCGGGGTGTGGGGGCCGGGCGCTCCACGAGGGCCACGGGTGTCGGTCGGCGCGCCATCGGAGCCTCCCGCACCCGGGGAAGGCTGCCCGGCGACGGGAGGCATGTGCCCTCCGCCGCCGCCCGACGCCGAGGCGCTGGTGTCGAAAAGTGGTGGCAGGACGAAGCTCAACAGGACGAGGACGGCCACGAACACGGCGACGCCGGACGCCTGCATCCAGCGCGACGAGCCGGTGTGCGCGGGTCCGGAGCGGGTGGGCTCGGCGAAGTTCATGTCCTGGTCCTTCCGGGCGATTCGGGTGTCACCAGCCAGGCCCGGGCCTGGCTGGTGAGCTCGGAGAACGCGGCCCGCAACCCGACGGGGTAGTCCAGGACCATCTCGGCGAACTCCAAGCGGACGGCGGCCGGCCCGCTCGGTGTCTGGACGACGACATCGATGCCGCGGGGGTCGACGCCCTCGGCCCGGGCCGAGGAGATGTCGGCGTGCCCGCCGAAGGCTCGGGCCACGTCGAGCAGTTCCTGGGCGTGGTCGGTGTTCATGTGGTGAACCGGGTCGTTGGCCCCGTGGCTCATGGCCGGACGTCCTTTCGGTCGGGAGGTTCAGTGGGCCGTTGGCCCGACGATGCCTGTGAGGTGCAGCAAGAGGATCACCACCACCACCAGGACCACGGAGGCGGTGGCGACCTGGGTTCCTCGGCCCCCACCAGGCACCGGCTCGCGGCCGGGTTCATCGGAGACCGGATAGCTCGGCGGGGCGTCCCTGTCGGTCACGCGAAATCCCTTCGGGTGGTCGCCAAGGTGCCGACCGCCATCGTTGCCAGGGCGTAGAGGGCAAGGACCACGGCGGCGAGCACGGGGGCGAGCAGGGTGTCGGGGTGCAGGCCGCTGACCGCCTGTCCGAGCGCCCCGGGCGCCAGGCGACCAAGGCTCGGAGCATTGGCGACCATGATCTGCTCGACGAACAGCACCCAGGCCACAAGTCCGACCATGGTGGGCACCTGGGCGCGGACGGCGGCCCCGAGACCGAGGCCGATGACGGCCCACAGGCCGGCGGCGACTGCACTACGGGTGACGAACGCCACGAAGTCACCGCCGCCGAGGGCTAGGTCGATTCCCCGAACGGCGAGGACGATCCGTCCGGTGACGACGGCCGCGCCGGTGGCGACAACACCGAAGCCCAGCCCACCGATCCCGGCCGCCGCGCACTTGGCGGCCAGGACGCGCCGGCGGCGGGGCATCACGAGCAGCGTGGGCCGGATCGTCCCGTGGCGGATCTCCGCCGTGAAGGCCATGGCCCCGAGCAATCCGGCGAACAGGGCGCCCAGGACCTCGCCCCAGCCGACCAGGAAGCCGAGCTGGTCGGAGCGGGTCGCCAGATCCTTGGCCGGCAGGCCGTAGCCGTGCAGGGCCACGGCGGTCACGATCAGGGCCAGCATCCCCGCCATCAGCCCGACGGTCGTCCGCGTCGTGCGCAGCTTGAGCATCTCCGACGCGAGCTGGGCTTTCACCACGCGGCCCCGGCGGTGAGATCCACGTAGACGTCTTCGAGGCTCCGGCCGGCCCCGGCGAACTCGTCCAGGGCGGCGGCGGCGAGGACGCGGCCGCGGTCGACGATGACTACCCGGTCGACGGTCTGGGCGATCTTGGCCAGCACGTGGCTCGACACCAGCACCGTGCCGCCACCTTCGGCGAAGGCCCGCAGGTACTGGCGCAGCCAGCGCACCCCGACCGGGTCGAGGCCGTTGGCCGGTTCGTCGAGGACGAGCAGCGACGGCTCGCCGAGCAGCGCAGTTGCCAGGGCCCGTCAGGCACGATTCCACTCGTCGCGACTTGGCGGACGGGCGACCGGGTCGGCGCCAAAAGTCGCGGCCAGGGCGGCCGCGGCATCTCGCTCGGCACCCAGGTAGGCGTCAAGGGCCCTCCGCACCACTTCGGCCAGCGTGAGTCCTTCGGCCCTAGCGGGACCTTCCCCCCTGTCGTTTGGTAGCCAGTCGGGCACCGGCAGCGGGCCCGCTCGACCCAGGCCATAGACGGAGGACCTTCCCCCCTGTCGTTTGGTAGCCAGTCGGGCGGCTTCGAAGGTTTCTTTGAAATAGGCCCCTGACCAGCGAGTTTGTCCCGCAACGGTGCTCGCGATCGTTGGCGGGATCGTGTATCACCTAAA
>JBOGIF010000067.1:0-11849 GCA_050742415.1 Acidimicrobiales bacterium
CCTCGGCGCCGGGCGTGAACCCGGCCAGGAAGGTTCCCCTCACGGTGTCGTCGACGTAGCAGAAGCAGCGCGTCTGCGACCCGTCGCCGTGCACCGGGAGCGGGCTGCCGGCCAGGGAGTGCCGCAGGAAGTTGGCCACCACCGAGCCGTAGCCCCGCTCGTCCAGGCGGGGCCCGTAGGAGTTGAAGTAGCGAACGATCACCACCGGCAGACCCAGGGCCGCGTAGGCGAGGGCCAGGTGCTCGTCGATGGCCTTGGCCGTGGCGTAGGACCACCGGTGGACGGTGGTGGGGCCGAGGATGCGGTCGTCGTCCTCGCGCATCGGGACCTTGGCCGCCTTGCCGTAGACCTCCGACGTGGAGGCGAAGACGATCTTGCGCCAGTGGCGGAAGCAGGCCGCCATCACATTGTGCGTGCCCTGGGTGTTGACCAGGAGCGACTGGAGGGGGTCATCGACGATGTGGCGCACGCCGACGGCGGCGGCCAGGTGGAAGACGAGCTGGGACTTTTCCACCTCGGACATGACCAGGCTGGCGTCGAGGATCGAGCCCTGGAGGAACCGGACCTGGTCCAGGCGGCCGGACAGATTGCCGATGCGGCCGGTGGAGAGATTGTCGAGAACCGCTACCTCGTGGCCGTCGTCGCACAAGGCGTCAACCAGGTGCGATCCGATGTAGCCGGCACCGCCGGTGACCAATACCCGCACGTCCGGATGCTACTGAGGGGTCTTGAAGGATGCCTGTGATCCCGGCGCACTTCCTTCGCCGCCCGTCGCCACGGGCGTATGTGCAATGATCAGCACATACGTATGCACATTGAGGTGGACGACGGGTTGGTGGCGGCCATCGACGCGGCCGCTGGACGTCGAGGGAGGAGCCGGTTCGTCCGGTCGGCGGTGGAGGCAGCACTGGACCAGCGGCGCCGGGCGGACTCCATCCGTGCGGCACGGGGTTCCCTCGAGGGCGGCCACGACTGGGACACCGACCCGGATGGGTGGGTCCGGTCACAGCGCCAGGGCGACCGACGGCGCGTGGGCTGAGGTGCTTGTTCTCGATTCGACGGTTCTGATCGACTACCTGCGAGGCCAAGGGGTGGCCGACCGGGTGGACTCGGCGCTTGAGGCCGGCGAGACGCTGGCCACGACGAGCATCAACGTCGAGGAGATCGTCCGCGGGCTCCGCTCCGGAGAGGAGGCGGCGGCGCGCCTGCTGTTCGGGGGCTTGGTCGTGCTCGACATCGGTCGGCGCGAGGGTTGGTTGGCCGGTGAGTGGCGCCGTGCGGCCGTCTCCAAGGGGACGACCCTGAGCCAGGCCGACTGCCTCATCGCCGCCACGGTGTGGACGGCTGGGGCCCGTCTCGCCACCGCCAACGTGTCCGACTTCGCCCCCACCCCAGTGGCCGTCGAGGAGTGGCCGCCTACCTGACCTCGGACTCCCGCCGGCCATGCTCGATCACGCCATATATGGCGTATGGTAGTGAGGTGCACAAGACGACCCTCTACCTGACCGATGAACTGCGCCGGGCGCTCGACGGTGCGGCCAGGCGGACCGGCCGCACGCAGGCCGACATCGTCCGTGATGCCCTGCGCACCCACCTCCAGAGCCTGGGAGCGCCGAGCCCGCGGTCCATAGGCGCGGGCGAGGATGCCGGCCTGGCCGCCCGCGACAGCGAAGAGTGGCTGCACCGGCGATGGGCGAAGCGATGATCACCCTCGACACCAGCGGTCTGTTTGCCCTCCTCAACCGGGCCGACCCCGACCATGCCGGGGCGGTGGCGACCATCGATGGCGAGCGTCCGCCGTTCGTAGTTCCCGCCGGGATCCTGGCCGAGATCTGCTATCTCATCGAGACCCGCCTCGGTCACGGCGTTCTCGACAGCTTCCTCGGCGACCTGGAGGACGGGGCCTTCACCCTCGACTGTGGAGAGAACGATCTTGGCCGGATCCGCTTCCTGGCCGACCGTTACCGAGACCTGCCCCTCGGCTTCGCCGACGCCTCGGTGGTGGCGTGCGCGGAACGGTCGGGCGGTGCCGTCCTCACCCTCGACCGGCGGGACTTCGGCGTCGTAGCCAAGGAGGGCACGATCACCGTCCGCCCCGAATGAGACTCAGCTGACGATCGCGAGGTCGGTGCGGGCGAAGTCGTCGCCGAGGCAGAGGAGGGGCTCGTCGGCGAGGCGCGCGATGGCATAGGTCAGGCAATCACCGAAGTTCAGTGCCGCCCGATGGCGGCCCTTGCCGAAGCGGGCGAAGGCTCCCACGGCGACATCCCAGTGCTGTCGACCGAAGGGCACGACGGCCATGTCGCTCTCGTCCAGGAAGCGCGCCAGCAGCGACCTGGCGGGCAGCCCTAGGCGGGCGGTGAGGACAAGGCCGGTCTCGGCGAGCGTCGGTGCGCCGATGCCCAGAGGTGTTGCCGGCTCCACGAGGTCGAGCACGCCCTCGAAGCCGGGCTGGCGCAGCAGGATGGCCACGATCGCCGAGCTGTCGACGATCAATGCCCTTCGGGCCCATAGCCGAGGATCGTCTCCCGCTCGGCCTTGGTGATGGGCACCCTGGCCTCCGGCGGCACCTGCGGCCACAACTCCTCCTCGAGTAGCCGGCGAAGCCGTTCGAGCCGCCCGGTCTGGGGCGTGCGCAGGGCCAGACGAGCCTTTCGCTCCTCCAAGGCAACCCGCACAGCCCGGGTCTTGCTCTCGCCCGTCAAGCCGGCGACCTCGGCGGCCAACCGCTCGGTGGCCGGGTCCTTGATGTTCAAGGCCATGGTGGAATGGTACCAAGAAGGTGGAAAGGAAAGAACTCGTCGTACTCGTCAACCCGGAGCCGGGGTGACCAGCTCCTCGGCACCTCAGCCCACACGCCGTGGCCGCTGCCGGGCCCGGCCGGGGTCGCGTCGGCCATGGGCGCGGCGGCAGCCGAGCGTGCCACCAGGCTGTTCACGCCCGATCGCCTGGTCGCCGACACGGTCGCCCTCTATCTCGTTCTCGATTCGACGGTTCTGATCGACTACCTGCGAGGCCGAGGGGTGGCCGACCGGGTGGACTCGGCGCTGGAAGCCGGCGAGATGCTGGCCACGACGAGCGTCAACGTGGAGGAGATCGTCCGCGGGCTCCGTTACGGGCAGGAGGAGCCGGCGCGCCTGCTGTTCGAGGGCCTGGTCGTGCTCGACATCGGTCGGCGCGGGTTGGTTGGCCGGTGAGTGGCGCCGCGCCGCCGCCTCCAAGGGGACGACCCTCAGCCAGGCCGACTGCCTCATCGCCGCCACGGCCTGTACGGCCGGTGCCCGGCTTGCCACCGCCAACGTGTCCGACTTCGTCCCAACCCCGGTGGACGTCGAGGAGTGGGTAGCGATCAGCACACTAGGAGTGGCGCGATTTGCTTAGTAGGAAAGAAGCGTTTCGTAAAGTAGGCTGAAGCCGCCATGTCCGGGTTGATCCCTCGTCATGCGACCACGCGGATCTCCGAGCTCCTTCGCGCGTTCCGCGTCGTCGTGGTCGGCGGTGCCCGCCAGACGGGCAAGACGACCTTGGTACGCGATCTGCTTGCTCTCCCGCCGGGAGCCCGATTCAGCTTCGACGACGAGGCGACACTTCGCCGCGCCGAGGAGGATCCCATCGGCTTCGTGGAAGCGCTGCCCCGGCCGGCAGCGGTGGACGAGTTCCAGCGCGCCGGCCGGGGCTTGCTCCTCGCGGTCAAGCAGGCAGCAGACGCAGACCGTTCCCGGGGAAGGCTGCTGTTGACAGGGTCGGCGAACTACCTGGCCGATCGCAGCATCTCCGAGACTCTCGCCGGTCGGGCCGGCCGGCTGGAGCTCTGGCCGCTCTCCGCTGGAGAGCGGCGTGGGTTTCGGGAATCCTTCCTCGATCACCTGTTCGACCAGGCCGCCTGGCCGCCGCCCGATCGAACTCCCATATCCCGGGCGGAGTTGGTGGATTGGCTGCTCGAAGGCGGTTTCCCGGAGGTGGTCACCGAGCGTCTCAGCGGTCGAAGCCGGCGCGACTGGTTCGCCGCTTACGTCGCCGATGTGGTTTCCCGTGAGGCGTTGCGGCCCATAGCCGACGTCCGTTTCGAAGGCGAGCTGCAGAGGGTCCTGCGCCTCCTGGGCGCCCGCGCCAGCGCCGAACTGGTGATCTCCGACGTTGCCGCCGATGCCGGGCTCTCCCGCAGCACGACGGCGAACTACATCTCGCTGCTCGAGGCGCTACATCTCGTAGTCCTGATCCCGGCCTGGGCCACGAGCGCCACCACCCGGGCCAAGCGCCACCCCAAGGTGGTGTTGGTCGACACGGGTTTGGCGGCCGACCTGTGCGGAGCGGGCGAGGCGGTGTTCGGCGCCAGGGCCGACGGTCGCCTCGCCGGCGCGCTGTTCGAGACGCTTGTTATCACCGAGGTGTGCAAGCAGGTGGGATGGAGCGAGCGGGTGGTTGACCTCTACCATTTTCGCGACCGGAACGGCCCTGAGGTCGACCTCATCGTGGAGGACCGCCGCAGCGGTCAGGTCGCGGGGATCGAGGTGAAGCTCAGCTCCACTCCCACCGACCGCCACGCCCGCCATCTGCGCCTGCTCCGAGACCGGCTCGGGGATCGGTTCGCGCTCGGGCTTGTGGTGCACGCCGGACCCCACTCGCTGCCCCTCGGCGACCGGCTGTGGGCCGTGCCGGTCTCGGCTATCTGGCGCACTGACCCGTAGGCCGGGTGAGGCTTTGGCAAAGGCCACCCGTGCATCCCACCCACGACCTGTTGGTCAGCCGGCGCCCTGACCGGTGATCTGGTCGTACAGGGCGACCGTGTCGGCGATCAGGCGCTCCGGCGGTCACGCCGTCGACCACCACCTCGGCCGCGCTCCCCACGTCGGGGGTCACCGCCGGGCGAAGGCGGCCACTCGGCCGAGCGCCCCCGCCTTGGCCGTGTGGGTGTGGACGATGTGGGGCCGGAAGGCCCGGATCTCGCGTGCCACTGCGGCCAGGGCCCGGGCGTCGCCCAAGGGTCGGGTCGCGGCCCAGCCCGCCGACCGTTCATCCGGGCGATGACCCGCAGCACCCGGATCGTTCCCAATGTCGTCAGCCGCTTCCTCCGCGCAGCAGAGCCGCAGGGACGACGGTGACGGGGAAGGGGTGACTGGCGTGGTGGGCGTCGGTGCCGGCGACGCTGGCCTCTTCGATGTAGCGGGCGCCCTCGTCCAGCCGCAGCACGGTGAGGCTGGGCCCGACCGGGTCGACCAGCCAGTAGGCCGGCACGCCGGCCGCTTCGTAGGCGGCGCGCTTGAGATTGAGGTCGACCAGGCGCGTGCTGGGCGACAGCACCTCCACCACCAGCAGCGGCGTGCGCTCGAGGCGGAGGGGACCGACGTCGGCGGTGCGGGCCACGACGATGTCGGGCTGGAACGACGTGCCGGGGCCGATGACCCAGTCGTACGGCGCCGGTAGAACCGTGTAGCCCGGGCCGGCGGCGGCGAGCAGCACAGAGCCCAGGACGAGCACGCAGGTCTGATGGCTGGTGTTGGGTGCGGGGGTCACGAGCAGCATTCCGTCGAGGATCTCGTAGCGATGCCCGTCGTCGGGCACCTTCTCGAGGTCGTCGATAGTGAGAGGCGCTCCCCACCCGAGCGTGAGAGCCATGACACGAGCCTAACGGCCGGGTAGTGGGTCGGTTTGGATCGGCGGACGGGTAGGCCGCTCCGGGTGGTTGTCGTTGGGGGACGGCGCTTGCAGAAGGATCGTCATTTCAGGCAGGTCAGACCGTCGCGAGCCAGCAACCGCGCCGCAACCCGTGCCATAGCCCGACCGCTCGTCACCACTCCGATCCGCGCCCCGGCGATTACACGGTCAACCGACGCGTCATCCCGACCTCCGCGGTAAACCTCGACCTGGACAGCGCTTGGCACGACGACATCGTGACCGCCGAGGTTGGCCGAGCGTAAGAGCGCCCCGCACGCTCTCCGCTCTCTGGGAGTTGGACCGGGCTCGAGCCAACCGCCAGAGCGGCTCGCTGTCGAGAACCGCTACCGGCACCTCAGTCGGTCGGAGGAGTGGCGGCCGCGACCTCGGCGAAGAGGGTGTCGAAGTGCTCGATCAGTGATTCGTCGACAGGACCCAGCTCGGCGTCGAGCTGATCAAGAAAGCGACGGGAGCGCGCACGCTCAAGTTCGTTGCGCACGGCCCGATCGACAAACTCCTCAATGTGTCCCTCGCCGGCCTCGGACTCCACGGCTGAGATGAGTTCCTGGGTCAGTCGAAAGGTCGGGTCGGTGGCGGCCATGACTCAAAGGGTACCGGCGCCGGCGTGTCGGCGTCGGGAAGAACTCCGGCCTCGGCAGCCCATGGCGGCCTACCGCTCGGCGATCAGGCGGTCCCGATCCTCGCTCGCGTGTTGGGTAGACCATCGCCGCCCGAGAGCTCGCGTGTCCCAGGGCCGACGACGAAACCGGACGTTCGTAATGGCCGACAGCCAGGCTGGCGAGCATCTCCCACCCACTAGATTCACGCCCTATCCTGTCAGTGACAATCGCCTATAATTCGCTGACCTTGTCCCCAAAATTGGCGATCGGATCAGGTGATCATAATGCTCGGGATGGGCGCTATCCATTCAATCCACCACATGTCGAAATGGACGGTGATCTTTGGCCGATATTTGAACACCGGCTCGATGGTCCACTCACTCCTAAGAGTAGCTACAATCTTGGTACATTTTTCGCAAACGTTCCCGCGGCCGAACCAGGACGTTGGCCGGTGCGCGCCTCAGATCAGGGGTAAGTGGGTGTCGTCCTGGCCCGGAAGCACGTAGCGCGTTCCGCGGCGACTACCAATCTGGACTAGCCGACCCTGCCGGACGAGATCGTTCAGCAGACGCACGGCATCCAACCGGTCAAGGCCGGTGTGCTGTCGGACGAGAGTGTTCGTAACAGCACCTTCTTGCGCCAGATCCTCCACAAGGTCGGCAAGTTGGTCGGGGCTGAGCCGTAGTCCTGCTGGAGGGGCTAGGTCACCAGCGAGGCGGTACACAGCACCGCCTCGCGTTCCTGTTTGCGCGAGGAACCCGCCGTCCCTGAGTCGTTGTAGGAGGTTGCGGGCCACCACCGAATCGACGCCTAGCGCATCTCTCACAAGCGAGTTAGTCAGGAAGTCATGGCGCGCGGCATGGACGAGGATGACCCGCTCCTGGGGTGACACTTCGCCGCGTTCTTCGAGCTCTAGCAACCACGCGCGCTCGGTGGGCGCAACCGAGCTTCCGATCAGCAGCTCCACGGTCACCGCCGAGCCGCTGTCGGTGAACACGGGTGCTTGGAGCATGTTCGCGAGCATGTCGTCCTGCATGAGATCGACGCCGCGGCCAGCATCTTCAGCTAGGCGAAAGCGGCGCAGGGTGTCGATCGTCGCAGCGTTCCGGGCGGACTGCTGCTCGCGGATGTTCGCGACCGTGACAGGTTCCGGCAACCCGCCGGGCGAAGTGATTACGACCTTGTCGCTCCGGATCTCTATCCGTATGGCCGTGCCGGTGTTCTCGTAGTCGCGGTGTGCCACGGCATTCGCGATGGCCTCACGCAGTACGGATCTGGGGATGCGGTCGAGCTCGAATCGCCTAAGACCGAGAACGACAAGCTCGGCGCCCAGCTCGCTCATCACCTGGGAGGTTGCCTTCTCAACCTGGACGTTGATTGGCCCGCGAATCGCGACGCGCTTGTCGTAGTCACGGCCACCGGGTGCGTACCGGTAGATCTCGATGAAGGACTTCCCCAGGACCGAGGAAGGGTCATCCAGGAGATAGAGCACGCCAGCTACCGTGAGCTGAACGTCACGATTTCGCTCAGCTAGCCCGTGTTCCACTAGGCGATCGGCGCGTGGATCTTGACCCCACCCCCACGCACCTGCGACCCGCTCAAGCAGGGTGGGATCCGCCTCTTGGAGCGTCACTTCGGTAGCTGTCGCTTCGAAGCGGCTCAGTCTGCGGTCTGCTATGAACGCACCGAGTTCTGCCCCGAACAATCGTACGTTCGATGCGCCACGTCTCATGAGTACCGCACCGTCGGTGTCCTGAGCGAATCCCTCCCGGCGACGGTCTACCGCGAGAAACGTCACGGCCTTCTCGCCGACCGGCACCGAACGGATGTCGTACCGGCCGGCATTGTGGACCTCAGAAACCAGGCGGTGAATCCTGGCCTCCGCCTCGCCCGTGAGGCTGTGCCCGAGAACCTGTCCGTCGTCGCTCACGCCTATGGCGATAACGCCACCGTCCGCGTTGGAGAACGCCGCAAGTGTTTGGCGGAGGGCGTCGATCTCGAGACCCTGCTTGAACTCGATGTAGTCGCCTTCCTCGGGAAAGAGGTCGACGAACTCGCTCGGAGACAGAACCATCGGTACCGGGTCGGTGGTCGCCCAGTGGAACGGAGGGTATGTCATACTTCTTCTCGGCAGTTGTCCACAGAAACAAGTATGCCATACTTATCGAGCGGAGTTGCCTTCTCGCAGCGCTCATACGGCTCTGGGGGCGGTGTTGCATCCTGCACCGGCAGGCGGCGAGCCGGTGGCCTCGCTTGCACCGTGACCGATCACCCAGGGGAGCCTGCAACAGCTACGAACTCACGTTTGGATGTGGTCGGCGCACCGGACACCGGGTTCCTGAGTCCTCGATCTGAGCGTTCCGAGTTGGCGGACTCGCAGTCGATCGGCCTCACCCTGCAGCAAGGAATACCCTTGTGGGCGTGACACAAGGACAGCGTGATCTCATCATCCACGACCCCGCGGTCTGTCACGGACAAGCCGTGATCAAGGGAACAAGGATTATGGCCAGCATCGTGCTGGACGCGCTGGCAGACGGGATGAGCGAGGACGAGATCCTCGCTGACTACCCGACTCTCACGATCGACGGCATCCGAGCTGCGGCGGCCTACGGGGCCGAGCTCGCACGCGACGAGTTCCCTGCCGTCGCCGCGCGGTGAGGCTGAAGCTCGACGAGAATCTTCCCAAGCGTGCCGTCGGTCCGCTGAGGTCGTTTGGCCACGACGTCGACACGGCAGTGGACGAAGGACTTGCCGGAGCCGACGATCCAACCGTCCTCGCCGCCGCTACTCACGAACAGCGGCTTCTCCTCACCATGGATCGTGGTCTCGGGGACGTCCGGTTGTACCCACCAGGGACTCACGCTGGCGTCTTGGTGATCCGACTCGACGATCAATCACCGCGGTCTGTAGCTGCTGCGGTCGCCACGATCGACGCAACAGCCGCGCTGGAGGAACTCGCGGGTTGCGTCAGCACCTTCCGGAATGGCGACCTTCGGGTCCGTCGGCCACCGTGGCTTGGTGAGCAGCCATGAGGTCGATCGAGGGGGCCCGCGAAGTTGCCCATCCGATTTCGGATGGGCAACTGGCACTCTGGCGAAGTGAGCGGTCCCAGACACCGTGTGTCTTTTGCCCATCCAGCGGCCCGTCTCGGGGACCGAAATCGATGATTTCGACACGACTCGTTGACTTCCGCACTACTCCTGACGTGCGTCTTTGCGCCACATGAGCCTGACCAAACACGACCAAAGCGATTCCTAAACCGTGTGCGTAGGTTCGAATCCTGCCGGGGGCGCACAGACGATGCCGACAACCAGCACTCCTCCGTCGACTGCCAAACGATGAGAGCTCCTCGGCGAGCGCTCGCCGTCCCGCGTCGGTCGTAGGAGTCTGCTGCTTGAACTCGGCTCGGACGGTGTTCTCGTCGAGGGTGCCCGCCGTCGCGGCCGCAACGAGGTCGTGCTCCGTCCGCGGAACCATTGCACCGTCATACATGCATCGGTGATCGGCGCCCAGGTTTCAGGTCGCACGCTGCTTCTGCTGGATCGGGACTCGTCCCGAGCCAGCGCGTCA
The DNA here is from genome assembly GCA_050742415.1 of Acidimicrobiales bacterium. Classification (GTDB taxonomy): domain Bacteria; phylum Actinomycetota; class Acidimicrobiia; order Acidimicrobiales; family AC-14; genus JBOGIF01. Next base: position 9,846 of record JBOGIF010000067.1, read on the forward strand.
GCCGACCCCGTACGCTGACCCCAATGGCAACCCAACCGCCGGGGCCAATCGGGGCGCTCCAGGGACGATCAAACCCGACGACGAGCGGCCGGGCGGCCGGGTCAGAGCGCCAGCAGCTCCGACGGCGTGAGCGAGAGGGCGTACGGATCCTCGACAGTCAGGCGCTCGTCGCCGGACGCGCCGCCGACCTCCTCGTAGCGTCCGTCGTCGAGACGGAAGACCCGCACGTCGACCGGCCGCGTCGGATCGACCACCCAGTACCAGCCGATGCCGGCGGCCGCATACGTCAGCATCTTGGAGCCGAGGTCGTAGGCGCGGGTGCTGGGTGACAACACCTCGGCGACGAGCAGGGGAGGCAGGGTCAGCTTGTGCTCGAGCGCTTCGGCCGCCTCGACCACGACGACGTCGGGCTGCAGCACCGTCGTCTGGCTCAGCAGGAGGTCGACGGGCGCGATGAGCACGCTCGTGCCGGGTGACCTGGCGGCATGGAGCAGGCGGTAGAGCGCCCCCACAACGACCTGGTGAGGCCCGCCGGGCGCCGGTGTCACGACCAGCATCCCGTCGAGTAGCTCGTGGCGCCTCCCGTCGTCGGGCAGCTCCTGCAGGTCGTCATAGGTCAGCAGTCTGCTGGCCGGCGGCGCCAATGCCACACGGAAATCCTACGCCCTGCGTGCCCCGCTCGCGCCGACGAGTTCGTCGTAGAGGGCCACGGTGTCGGCCACAGGGGGGCGGGGGTGAACACCCGAGGGGTACCATAAAAAGTATGCAGAAAGAACTCTCGCGTCGGGTGACGATTGCCGGACGGGCCTTCGAGCTCGACGCCGGACAAGTCGAAGAGAGCCTGGCCGGTGTCCTGCCCGAGCCGATCCGGGACCACTTCGTCGTCCTCGGCGGTCGCCGGTTCCCGCTCAAGCAGGCCCTCGCGGCCGTGACCGGTCTCGATCGGGCCGACTTCACGACCTACCAGGCCCGTAGCATCCTCCGCCGACTCGGTCTGGCGACCGGCCGACTCAGCGGCCCCCTCCCGCCGGGCGGCGGCTCAGCTCCGGCGGAGGACCCGGCGCTCGTAGCCGAAGCCGACGAGCTGCGACCGCACCGTGGGAGGTGGGTGGCGATGAAGGAGAGCCGAGTTTTGGTCTCGGCCGACGATCCCCGCGCCGTTCTGGCCTGGCTCAGGCGCCACAACCAGGTCGCCGACACCATGCTGGCCGTACCTCTGGACCCGGCCTCTCACATGGGTGGCTTCGGATCTTGAACCTCCGCTTCCGCGCCCTTCCCGGAGAGCACGACCTGACGCCACGTCCCATGATCACCGTGGGGATCGACGGCATCGAGAGCACCGGGTTCGACTGTCTCATCGACACCGGATCCCTGGAGAACCGTTTCGGAGCCTGGATCGCAGACGAAGCGGGCATCGACCTGACCGGTGCCGAGGCGGTCGATCTCGGCCTCGGTGGTCATCGGATCGCGGCCCGTACCGTGCCCGTCGCGCTCCGGCTGGGACGCTACGCCTGGGAGGCGCCGGTGTCGTTCTGCGAACCCTGGCCGTGGGGCTTCAACCTCTTGGGCCAGGAGGGATTCCTCCGTTGGTTTCGTGTCGTGTTCGAGGCCGCCGACCGCTCGCTCGAGATCACGCCTCATCCGTAGGCAGGGCCGACAGCTCCTCCTCGCCGTCGCCGCGCGGACGACTGGTGACGGCTCGGGAGCGAACGGCTTCTCGTCAGGCGTCGAGGCCTTGGAGCAGATCTCTCGGGACGATCGTGACCGGGAAGGGGCGGATGACCTGCAGGACAGCGTCGCCCGCCGCCCTCGCCGTCTCAGCGTAGGCGTTGCCATCGAGGTCGAGCACCGTGACGCTCGGTACCTCGGGATCGACTAGCCAGTAGCTGGGCACGCCGGCGGTGGCGTAGGCGGCGCGCTTGAGGTTCAGGTCGATGAGCCGGGTGCTCGGCGACTGGATCTCCACCACCAGCAATGGCGTTCCGACGAGGCGCCTCGCACGGA
>JBOGIF010000068.1:0-25505 GCA_050742415.1 Acidimicrobiales bacterium
GGGCAGCGGTGGGGATGAGCCGGCCCGGGCACCTCTACCTGCTGAGCGTCTGGCGCGACCGGGCAGGGGCCCGGAGGTTCCTCGACTCGGGATGGCTGGCGGACCTGGCCGAGCGGTGGGACGGCCTGTGGGCCGACGAGTGGTTTCCGGAGGACGAGTTCGGCCACTGGGACGGTCTGCGCCTGCGGCGGGTGAAGTAGCACTACTCCATCGACATGCCCAAGGCCGTCGTGGACCTCGGGGAGGTCGTCGAAACCGGGCTAGCGAGGAGCCGGGATGCCGTCGGCCGGGACTGGATGTTAGGTTCGCCTAACAGCAACTCTCTTCTAGACCGAACGAGGCGAGATGGCCCAGCTTGGATCACCGGCCAGCAACGTCCCGCCGTGGACGGCCGTGGAGTGCGCCGGCCTGTCGAAGTCGTTCGGCCCCGTGAGGGCGCTCGACCACGTCGATCTGGAGGTTCGATCGGGCGGTGTCACCGCGCTCCTCGGCCCGTCAGGCTGCGGCAAGACCACGTTGCTCCGGCTCATTGCCGGGTTCGACCGGCCCGACGACGGGTCGATCCGGGTCGAGGGGCGAAGCGTGTCCGGGAACAGGCACCACGTTGCTCCTGAGGAGCGTCGCATCGGGGTGGTCTCTCAGGACGGCGCATTGTTCCCCCACCTCACCGTGGCCGGAAACGTCGCCTACGGGCTGGCACGCCAGTGCGACCGGCGGGAACGCGTCGAGTCCACGCTTCGCCTGTGCCAGCTCGAGGGCCTGGGCGCGCGCATGCCCCACGAGCTGTCGGGCGGTCAGCAGCAGCTGGTGGCCCTCGGCCGGGCCCTGGCGCCGCGCCCCGCGGTCGTGCTGTTCGACGAGCCCTTCAGCCGTCTCGACGCCCTGCTGCGCGTCGAGTTGCGGCGAGAGGTTGCCGGGATCCTTCGTCGTAGCGGCCAGACCGCGGTTCTGGTGACCCACGATCAGGGCGAGGCCCTGTCGATGGCCGACCATCTGGTGGTACTGCGAGGAGGACGTGTGATCCAGCATGGTGCACCGGCGGCGGTGTACCGGTACCCGGCTGATCCCTGGGTAGCCGAGTTCGTGGGTGGCGCTAACGTGCTCAGCGGGCGGATGGTGAGGCCGGGCGTCGCCTCTTGCGCGCTGGGCGAGCTGGACGTGGCCGGCGGTCCCGACGAGGGCCGGGTGAGGATCGCCATACGGCCGGAGCAGCTTCGCTTCGTGCCGGGCGAGACCACCACAGGCAGAGTCGAGAGGTGCGAGTACCACGGCCACGATGCCATGGTGACGACGACGCTTGGCGACGGGACCCGGTTGGTCGTCCGAAGTCAGGACGAGGAGCTGCCGTCACCTGGGAACCGGGTGGCCGTCGCCTGCGCGGGGACGGCGCGGGCCTTCACCCCGGCGGTTCCGCCGGGGTGAAGGCGTCATCTCAGGGGAGAAGTGTGGCGGTGGTCAGCAGGCTGACGGCCAGGGCGTTGTCCAACGCGTTGAGGTCGATGTTGGGGGACTGGACTTGGGCCAGAGGTATCAGCTCCGGCCGCGCCGCCACGTCGGCTACGAGTGGGTACTCGCTCGTCTGGTCCCGGAAGTAGGTCTGGGCCGACTTCGACACCAGGTACTTCACGAACATCTCGGCCGCCCCGGGGCTGTCGGTGTTCTTCAGGATCCCGGCGCCTGCGGTGTTGACCAGGGCGCCGGGGTCGCCGCCGGTGGTGTAGGAGTTGACCACGTTGGCCTGCTCGGCCGGGGTGAGCTGGAAGCGGTAGTAGTGGTTGATCAGCCCGAGCTGGACCGGACTGGCGGCGTTGGCCACCGCCTGGGCGATCGCCAGGTTGCCGGTGATACGGACCGGGCTGTTGTTCTTGAAGGCGGTCAGCCACGCCGACGTGGCAGCCTGGCCGTTGGTGAGGACCATGGCGGCGACGAAGTTCTGGAACGAGGCGTTGGTGGGGTCATAGCCGACCTTGCCAGTCCAGGCCGGGCCGGTGAGGTCGAAGACATTGGTCGGGACGCTGGCCGCGGGGACCTTGGTGGGGTTGTAGGCGATGACTCGGACCCGTCCCGAGACGCCGGCCCAGGTCCTGTCCTGGGCCAGGAACTTCGGGTTCACGATCCGCCCCGTGGCCCCTGCGGGCGCGGTCTTGAACAGACCGGCCCGGCTCACCTGGCCCAGCGTGCCGGCGTCCTGGGAGAAGAACACGTCGGCGGGGGTGTTGGCCCCCTCGGTGAGCAGCAACGCAGCCAGCCCCGACGAGCCGCCGGTGAAGTTGGTCGTCAGGTTGATCCCGGTGTCGGCGGTGAACTGCGTGAGAAGCGGGTTCACCAGGGTTGCCGATCGCCCCGAGTACAAGACCAGAGACGACCCCTCGCTGCTGTTGCCGATCGAGTAGTCGCACTTCGACCCGGCCGGGCAGGAACCGGCGGCCGAGTTCAGGTACACCTTGTTGGTGCTGGACTCCTCCGACAGGAGTCCCCCGGCGACGAGCTCGGCTTCGGTGCCATAGCGGCCGTTCTGGGCGAAGTACGCCTCTTCGGCTGTCCGCAGCGTGCGGGTGTCGATGGCCTCGGCCGCGGCCTTGCCCTTGTCGCCCACGCCGCCCACTGCAAAGACGACCACGGCGGCGAGGATGCCGAGGATGATGATCACGACCAGCAACTCGATCAGCGTGAACCCGCCCTCCCGGGCCGTCCGCTGTTCGAGCGCGGTCGCTCGTCGAAACAAGCGATGCATTCCCTGTCCCCCTGTTCATGGGCAGCCGGTGGGCTGCGGTGTATGTCTGAACAGAGAACCTAATCTTAGTAGAACCTAAGAAGCAATATCAGGGATGCCTTATAAGCCTTCCGAACACCAGGGCGGTGGCCAGCGCGCCCACGGTGACGAGCACCAGTGAAGGCACGGCGGCCTGGGTGGCGGTTCCCAGCTCCGCGTCTGCGGCCGTCCAGGCCTGCGTCGCCAGCGTCTCGAACCCGAAGGGGCCGATCAGCAATGTCGCCGGCAGCTCTTTGAGGGAGGCCAGGAACACCAGGACCAGTCCGGTGCCCAACCCGGGTGCGAGAAGCGGGCCGGTCACCGTCCTGAACACCCGCCCCGGCCGCTGGCCCAGCGACCGCGCCGTCTCCTCGAAGCCCACTGGCACCTGCACCGCCCGGGCGTGGAGGGCGCTCACCGCCAGAGGTAGGAACAGGACCACGTGGGCGAACACCAGCACCGGCAGGCGACGGTAGAGAAAGGGGAGGAACCGCACGGCGAAGAAGGCCACCGAAAGCGCCACCACCACCCCGGGCAAGGCATGGCCCACCCAGGTCGACCGTTCGAAGGTGCTGCTGAGACGGTTTCGATGGCGGGCCGCCAGCAGCGAGACGGGCACGGCCGCGGCCACGGTGACGGCGGCGCCGAGGGACGACACCAGAACCGAGCCTCTCAGCCCTCGCCCCAGGTGCGCCACGTCGATGGTGGCCCGGCCAGCGTCGGTGAGGCCCTTCAGCATGCTCGCCACCGGCACGCCGATGGACAGCAGCGCGATCGCGATCGGCGCCAGCAGTGCCGGCCACCTCCACCTACCCACCTTCGTGCCCGTCGAGATCGGGCTCAACGGGCCGCCCCCGGACCGGTGGTAGCGGGCCGCACCTCGCGTCCGAGCCTCGGCGGCCACGATGGCGAGGGTGAAGACGAGCAGGACACATCCCAGCACCGCTCCGCGCGGAGGGTCGATGCCGACCAGGTAGCTCTGGTAGATGATCGTCGTGAAGGTGTTCACGCCCAGCAGGGAGACGGCCCCGAAGTCGGAGGCGACGAAGAGCGCGACGAGCAGGGAGCCGGCGGCAACTGCCGGACGGATCTGGGGAAGGGTCACGCGCAGGAAGGTGCGAGCCCTGGTGTCGCCCAGCGATCGAGCGGTTTCCTCCAATGCGGGATCGGCGCCGGTCAACATCGCCATCACGGGAAGGAACACCAAGGGGTAGCAGAGGAGCGTGAGCACGAACCAGGCCGCGACCAATCCCCCTGCGGAGGGCCACACGGTGGTGTACGCGAGCGCCGTGACGTAGCTCGGCAGGCCCAGGGGCAGCGCGCACAACACCCTCCATATCCGGCGGCCCGGGAGGTTGCACCGGGCCATCAACCAGCCAAGGCCGGTGCCCACTGCCGCGCTCGATACTGTGACCGCGGCCGCCAGACCCAGGCTGCGGGCCAGCAGGACGCGTGTCGACGGCGCCAAGACCACCTCCGCGACGCCGGACGCGCCTCGCTGGCCGGCGACCACGACCAGGTAGACGGCGGGGAGCACGGCAAGCGACGCCACCAGCGCGCCGCCGGCCGAGAGGAGGAGCGGAGGGGGGTGGTCGTGACTCGACCGGTAACCGGGGAACCTTAAGGGCACCTAATCTTTCTAGGACGGCGAGGCTTAGTCATGCTCCCTGGGATGGGCTGGGCTGACCGCGCCGCCGGCTGGGGCGCCGCTCTGGCCGCCAGGGACGCTGCTAGTTGCCGGTGTGGCCGTTGCCCGCCGCCAGCCCGTTGGCCAGGGCGATCAGGGCCACCACGGCGGGGGCGTCGGGCGCCAGGTCGATGGGTGCGACGCCCAAGCGGTCGGCCTCCACGATCTTGGGGTCGTCGGGCACCGCCACGATCTCGAGCCCTGGAAAGGCGGACCGGACCAGCGCGATGTCGTCGTCGTCTCGGACCCGATTGGCGACGACGATCACCTGGCCGATGGATCTCTGCCGGGCCAGCTCGGTGGCTCGGGTGCCGACCTCGAGCGACTTCGGCGTGGGTTCGACCACCACCAGCACCGTGTCCACCCGCTGGTCGCCGAGGCGTGTGAGCGTGCCCACGCCCGCCTCGAAGTCGGCGACGACTACTTCGCTTGGGAACTCAACGGATCCGAGCAACTGCTCGGGGGAGAGCCCACATCAAAGGCATCCCGGTTCGGGGTTGTCGATCCGGGCCACCACCGCCAATCGCACGCCGTCGGGGCCGTCGGAACCGTAGCGCTGGAGCAGCGTCTCCCAGGTTGGCGCGTGCTCCTCCTGGCCCTCGTCGAGGGCCTGGCGCATCGACACCAGCCGTTCGGTCTCCTCGTCGCCCACGCCCAGCGAGATTCCGAGGTTGGGGTTGGAGTCGCAGTCAAGCGCGACCACCGGCATTCCGCTGCGGGCCAGGTGGCGGGCGATCACCGAGGATGTGGTGGTCTTGCCCGAACCACCTTTGCCGACGACGGCCAGCTTCATCCCACACGCTCCTCGCTCACGCGGTCCAGCAGCGAGCCTACCGCCCGCACCGCCGGGCAATCGGGCGCGAGGTCGATGGGCGCCCGGCCCTGGCGCTCGGCGTCGGCCAGCTCCTCGTCCCACGGGACCGCGGCCACCACCTCCAGGCCGGTGCGTCGGGCAATCTCTTCGGCGTCGCCCGGCTCCCGAACCTTGCTCGCGACGGCTACGACCCGTCGCGGCGAGTCGCGGTCGAGCAGAGCCATCCGGGCCAGCCGCCGGCCTGACAGCAGGGACTTGGCCGTCGGCTCCACGACCACCAGCACGAGGCGCGCGTAGTTGCCCCAGCCGCCGAAGGCCTGGCGGGTACCCCCGGGCAGGTCGCCCACCACGTTCCAGTCGTCGTCGGGCAGCCGGTTCACGATGTTGTGGAAGGCGACCTGCGAGCGGAAGAGATTCTGCTGGCCTTTGATCTTGCCGAACTGGAAGAAGCGGACGCCGTCCGGCGCGAGGACGGAGTAGGCGACGATGGCCGCCGCCGGGTCCAGCCCGGTCCGCAGCCGCCACCTTGGCCCCTCCTCGCCCGGGGCCCGCTCCTCTATGGCGTCGTCGGGGATCGGTGGTGTGTGGTCGATCGGCAGCCCGAGCGAGAAGGCCAATCCCGGAAGCGGGTCGGAGTCGATGGCCAGCACCGGCTCCCCGCGACGGGCCAACAGCCGGGCGAACGTGCCAGCGATCGCCGACTTGCCGGCGCCTCCCTTGCCCACGAACGCGACTCTCATGGGACGAGATTGTCACACCGGTTCGACCGGGGCCCGAAAGGGGGGCGAGAAGGGGCTTCGACGAACGAAGCCCCTTCTCGGAGGGGGTTGCTGCAGCCGGGTGCCTACCCCCTCCATCCGACGTCAAACACGAGGACCGAAAATCCTCGCAGGGGTTTGCTCCGTAGACTCGGCGACGGCAACGCGAGGGGGTTCGGGGGTGGACGCCAGCTTGGACGGGATGGTGCGGGTGCTGGCGGCCGCCGACCTGCCAGCGGGCGAGGCGAGCAACACCGAGATCCGCCACGCCGACATCGGCGGTGCGGACGTCCTGCTCGCCCGCCTGGGGAACGGGCAGGTGGTGGCGTTTGGGGCGATGTGCCCCCACCAGCTCACCGACCTGATGGACGCCACCATTTGGGACGGCAACGTCCGCTGTCCGCGCCACAACTACATCTACGACCCGCACACCGGGGAGAACGTGCTTCCCAGCCGCGACTGCCGTCCGGAGAACCTCTGGAAGCTGGCGCCCGGCTACCTGCCGACCTACCGGGTCGTCGAGGCCGACGGCTGGATCTGGGTGGCCCCGGAGGCCCGGCAGGCTCCGGAGAGCTTCGATCCGGAGCTGGAGCGCCCCCCGGCCCGTGGTTCGGTCTCGGCGGGGGCTCGGTCGGCGGGTTCGTCCCCGCCCGCACAACCCGTGGGAGGTCCAGCGGTCCAGCCGGCGGGGCCGGTGGAGCATCCGGGCAAGACGCTGCGGGTCCAGGCCGGCTCGACGTTCGAGCTGCGCCTGCCGACCACCCCGCGTCCTGGCTTCGTCTGGCGGGTGGAAGTCCCGGCCGCGCTGCTGGCGGTGGTGGAGGAGCGATACGAGCCCTCCGACCCGCCTCGCCACCGGGTGAAACTGGCGGTGCGTTCGGTTGGCCAGGGAACCGTCCGGTGCTCCTACGGCCGGCCTTGGGAGACGACGGCGGCCGAGGTGCGGACCTACGAGGTGATGGCCGAGCCCTTGTAGGTAGGACCAGTGGGGTGGCTAGCGGCAGGCCTTGACCAGGGTGGCGTAGGGATCGGTCGCCGGACCGCCCTTGGGGTGGGCCTCGAAGTGCAGGTGCGGTGAGGTGAACCGGGCGTTCCCCGTGTTGCCGACGTACCCGATCACCGTGCCGGCCGCCACCCGCCCCACGGCGCCGTAGCGGTCCAGGTGGGCGCCGTAGTAGCGGACGCCGTCGCTGCCCTGGAGCTGAACGGCCAGGCCTCCCATCGGGTTCGGGAACCGGGTCAGGACCCCCGAGACGGGCGCCACGACCGGCGTGCCCCGCGGAGCGAAGATGTCGATGCCCTGGTGCGGGCCCGGACGGTCGGGCCGGACGTAGCCGAAGTCGTTGACGAACTGTGGCCGAGCGCTCACCGGGCAGAGCCAGCCGCGCCGCACGACCAGCACCCGGCCTGCCTGGAGACGATTGGGGTTCGTGATCCCGTTGGTGGTGGCCAACTCCGCCGCCGGCACGCCCAGCCGGCCGGCGATGGAGGACAGGGTGTCGCCGAACCGGACGGTGTAGCCCCCGCCGACAGCTCCGCCGGGCTCGGGGCGCGCTGTCGCCATCGTCGGCCCGGGCAGGACCAGGACTCGCCCGGCCAGCACGTGGGCCGGGTCGCGGATGCCGTTGGCGGCCGCCAGCTGGTCCAAGGGCACGCGGAGCCGGTTGGCGACGCCGCCGAGAGTGTCGCCTGGTCGCAGCGTGTAGGTGGCGGCTCGGGCCCGGCCCACGGGCGCACCCACGACAACGACGCCTGCGGTCGCCGCAACGAGGGCGATGACCATCGCCGTCCGTGCCGTTCGCACTCTGCTTCGCTCCAGACCCTCCGCCCAAGGAGAACTTTAGCAACATTGTCCACAGGCACAACAGGCAGGCAGGCCCACAGCAGGCTCAGCAGGTCAGGAAGCGTCAGAAAGCTCAGACCGTGGCGCTCAGCTCCACGTCGACGGCCGGCTCGCCGCCGACCTCGGTCGTCAAGTGGTCGGCGCGGGACGCCTCCCGGACGTCGGCCTCGGCTGCCGCCAGGGCGGCGACGCGGTCGGCGGTGTCGCGGACCACGATCCGGTGGACCTCGGCCCGCATCGACACCTGGGCGGCTGTCTTCGCCTTCCGCACCTCGCCTAGCACGGCGGAGGCGACCTCCAAGATCGGGGCATCGCCGCGCCCGTCACCGCCGACCACCCCCTGCACCTCGTCGGCAGTGGGCCACAGTGCCCGGTGGACCGAGCCCTCCTGCCACCAAGACCACACCTCCTCGGTTACGAAGGGCAGGAAGGGGGCGAACAGACGGATGACGACGGATAGGGCGAGGTCGAGCGCAGCGGTCGCCGACGCCGCAGCCTCGGCGCCCTGGCTGCCGTAGGCCCGGCCCTTGACGAGCTCGAGGTAGTCGTCGCAGAAGGGCCAGAAGAAGCCCTCGGCCCGTTCGAGGGCGCGGGCGTAGTCGTAGCCATCGAGAGCCCGGGTCGCGCCCTCGACTGTGTCCGCCAGCCGGGCGAGCATCGACCGGTCGAGCGGTGCGGTCACCGGGCCGCCCGGTGCGCGATCGACGTGCGAGAGCACGAAGCGCGAAGCGTTGAGGATTTTGATGGCCAGGCGCCGGCCGACCTTCATCTGGTCCTGGTCGAAGGTGGTGTCGACTCCCGGTCGGCCCCTGGCTGCCCAATAGCGGGCGGCGTCGGCCCCGTTGGTCACGAGGAGGTCGAGGGGAGTGACGACGTTTCCCTTCGACTTCGACATCTTCTTGCGGTCGGGGTCGAGGACCCAGCCGGAGATGGCGGCGTCGGTCCAGGGCAGCGTGCCGGCCTCCAGATGGGAACGCACCACCGTGGAGAAAAGCCACGTCCGAACGATGTCGTGGCCCTGCGGTCTCAGGTCCATCGGGAAGACGCGCGAATACAGGTCGGGGTCGTCCTCCCAGGCGCCCGCTATCTGGGGCGTGAGCGACGACGTGGCCCACGTGTCCATCACGTCCGGCTCGCCCGTGAACCCGCCGGGCTGGTCGCGCTGGCCGGGCTCGAAGCCGGCAGGGACGTCGGTGGACGGGTCGATCGGCAGGCGGGCCTCGTCGGGGACGATCGGGTCGTCGTGGTCGACGGCGCCGTCGGCGCGAACGCGGTACCAGAGCGGGAATGGGACGCCGAAGAACCGCTGGCGGCTGACCAGCCAGTCGCCGTTGAGGCCCTCCACCCACGACTGGTACCGGCCCTCCATGTAGGGGGGGTGCCAACGCAGCTCCCGGCCCCGGGCGGCCAGCTCGGCGCGGTGCTCCATGGTGCGTATGAACCACTGCCGGCTGGTCACGATCTCCAGCGGCCGGTCACCCTTCTCGAAGAACTTGACCGAGTGCGTCACCGGCCGTGGATCGCCGACCAGCTCGCCGGAGGCGGCCAGCAGCTCGACCACCTGGCGGCGAGCCGCTTTCACGGTCGTGCCCGCCAGCTCCCGCCAGGCCGGCCCGTCGGGAACGCCCGATGGGGGGCTGTCGGTGATGCGGCCGTCGCGCCCGACCATCGTGCGCACGGGCAGGCGCAGCTCCCGCCACCAAACCACGTCGGTCACGTCTCCGAAGGTGCAGATCATGGCCATGCCCGTGCCCTTGTCGGGTTGGGCCAGCGGGTGGGTGACCACCGGGACGGAGACTCCGTAGAGGGGGGTGGTGACCTGGCGGCCGACGAGCGGGCGGAAGCGCTCGTCGTCGGGGTGGGCCACCATGGCCACGCACGCCGCCAGCAGCTCGGGGCGGGTGGTGTCGATCTCGACGGCCTGCCCGTCGGGACCGCCGAAGCGCAGCCGGTGATAGGCGCCCGGGAGGTCACGGTCCTCGAGCTCGGCCTGGGCCACGGCGGTCTGGAAGTCGACGTCCCACAGCGTGGGTGCCTCGGCCTGGTACGCCTCGCCGCGCGCCAACAGCCGCAGGAAGGAGCGCTGGGATACGCGGCGGGCACGCTCGCCGATGGTCGTGTAGGTCATCGCCCAGTCGACCGACAGCCCGAGCCGTCGCCACAGCGCCTCGAACGCCTTCTCGTCGTCGACGGTGAGCCGCTCGCACAGCTCCACGAAGTTGGGCCGCGAAACGGCTATCGGGGGATCGGACGGCTTCGCGGGAAGGGACAGGTCGGGGTCGTAGGGCAGGGCCGGGTCGCACCGCACGCCGAAGTAGTTCTGCACCCGGCGCTCGGTAGGCAGCCCGTTGTCGTCCCAGCCCATCGGATAGAAGACCTGGCGCCCGCGCATCCGTTGGTACCGGGCGATGGTGTCGGTGTGGGTGTACGACAGGACGTGCCCCACGTGCAGGGCACCGCTGACCGTCGGCGGCGGAGTGTCGATGGCGTAGACGGCGTCGCGGCCGGCGCGCCGGTCGAACCGGTAGGTGCCGTCCGCCTCCCACCGCTCGCCCCACTTATCCTCCAGCCCTTCGAGGCTCGGCTTTTCCGGAACGGCGGGCGTCATGGCACGGTTACCGTAACCGGGTGCTGCGGCTCCACGACTCGGCGATAGGCCACCCCGTCGACCTGACGACGCGCGAGATCGGCCGCGTCGGGATGTACGTGTGCGGGCCCACGGTCTACGACCTGCCCCACATCGGCCACGGCCGCTTCTCGCTCGTGTTCGACGTGCTGCGTCGTTACCTCGAGTGGTCGGGCCGTGAGGTCCGGTACGTCTCGAACATCACCGACCTCGACGACAACATCATCCGCCGGGCCGAGCGCGACGGCGTCGCCTGGGAGGAGGTGGTCGAGCGCTACGAGCGCGCCTGGTACGACGCCATGGACCGTCTCGGAGTCAAGCGCCCGACCGCGGACCCACACGCCACCGCCTACGTCGACCAGATGGTGGAGCTGGTCGCCCGGCTGGTGGCCAAGGGCGCCGCCTATGAGACATCCGACGGCGTGTACATGGCCGTGGAGTCTGTCCCCGACTACGGGCTCCTGGCCCGCCAGCCGCTGGAGTCGCTCCTGGCCGGAGCGCGCGTGGAGGTGGGAGGCGAGAAGCGCTCGCCCCTCGACTTCGCTCTCTGGAAGAAGGCCAAGCCCGGCGAGCCGACCTGGCCAGCGCCCTGGGGCGACGGGCGCCCTGGCTGGCACACCGAGTGCGTCGTCATGGCCCTCGACCTGCTGGGCGACGGGTTCGACATCCACGGCGCCGGGCTGGACCTGGTCTTCCCGCACCACGAGAACGAGAGGGCCCAGGCGGTGGCCGACGGGCGCACCTTCGCCCGCCACTGGGTGCACAACGGGTTCGTGGAGGTGGCGGGCGAGAAGATGTCGAAGTCGCTCGGCAACTTCACGACCCTCACCGAGTTGCTGGAGACCTACGACGCCCGGGCCTACCGGCTGGTCGTGCTCCAGTCGCACTACCGGGCGCCCGTGGAGGTGACGGGCCGTACGCTGGAGGCGGCTCAGAACACCCTGGCCGGCCTCGACGACTTCGCCCGGCGGACCGCCGACCTGCCGAGCGCGGTGCCCGACCCCGACGCCATCGACCGGTTCCGGGAGCTCATGGACGACGACCTCGATACGCCCGGGATCGTGGCCCATCTCTCCGACCTACGGCGCCGGGCCAACACCGCTCTCGATGCTGGCGACACGCCTCTGGCCGCGGAGCTGGCGGCCGCGGTGCGAGAGATGGCGGGAGCCGTGGGCTTAGCGCTCGGCGGCGCCGGAGACGAGGTGGACGCCGAATCGGCTGCGCTGGTGGCACGCCGGGACGCGGCCCGGGCCGGGCGCGACTTCGCTGCCGCCGACGCCATCCGGGACCAGCTGGTGGGTCTCGGGTGGGTGGTGGAGGACGCGCCGTCGGGCACACGCGTTCACCGGTGACTTTCGGGCGCCCGGCTGGTACCGTCGAGCCTTGAGGGAATTGGCTTTTGCACGGCACGGCACGATCACATGTTCGTACAGCACGGCTCGGCAGTCCCCTCGGCATATCAGCTGACACAAAGGGGGATCGCCGACGTGGCGACCGGTACAGTCAAGTGGTTCAACGCCGACAAGGGCTTCGGGTTCATCTCGCAGGCCGACGGCGCAGACGTGTTCGTGCATTTCAGTGCCATACAGAAGGCCGGCTACCGCAGCCTCGATGAGGGGGAGCAGGTCGAGTTCGAGGTGCAGCAGGGCCCGAAGGGGCTGCAGGCGGCCAACGTCCGCCCGCTCTAGAGCCTCCGGCTCGCAACGTGTTGACCGTGCCGCCCTCCGGGGCGGCACGGTCGCGTGTGCGCCCAGCATTCCATCCGTTCTGGGGGCGTTCAGGGCGGCTATACGACCTTGAGCGTCCCCAGAACGGGTTGGTGGGCGTGGGTCAGTGGACGATGACGGAACGGGCGACCTGGCCGGCGGTCATGTCGTCGAAAGCGTCGTTGACGCCGGCCAGGTCGATGCGGCGGGTGATCAGCTCGTCGAGCTTCAACTGGCCTTGGCGGTAGAGGTCGAGGTACCGCGGCACGTCGCGGTGGATGTCGGCCGAGCCGAACCAACAACCCTTGATCGTCCTCTCGGCCAGGATGACCCCGACCATGGCGGGCAGGCTCACCATGACGTCGAGAGACGGGATGCCGACGAGCACCGTCTGTCCTCCGCGGCGGGTCATGGCCATCGCCTGGTCGATCGTCGAGGCCGAGCCGATGGCCTCGAACGCCACGTCGGCGCCGCGCTGGCCGGTCATGTCGCGGACCGCGGCCACTGGGTCGGTCTTGGCCGCGTCTACGGTGAAGGTGGCGCCGAGGTTGGTCGCCATAGCCAGCTTGTTGGCGTGCACGTCGACCGCCACGATCTCGCCGGCACCGGCGATGCGGGCGCCCTGGATGACGTTCAGGCCGACGCCACCGCAGCCGAGCACGACCACGGTGTCGCCCAGCGCGATCTCGGCGGTGTTGAGAGCGGCGCCCACGCCGGTGAGCACGGCGCAACCCAGCAGGGCGGCCACGGCGAGGTCCAGATTTTCCGGCACTTTGACCACGCTCCACGCCGAGACCACGGTCACGGCCGAGAACGTCCCGGTGCCCTGCATCTGGAACAGGTCGGCGCCGTCGAGTCGCAGCCGGGGCGTGCCGTCGAGCAAACCACCGGTGAGCAGGACGGCGTCGGCCTGCTGGCACAGGTGAGGTTGGCCCCGTTGGCAGAAGAAGCAGGTCCCGCACTGGGGGACCCACGAGACGACCACGTGGTCCCCGGGTCCCAGGCCTTCGACGCCCTCGCCCACCGCGTCGATCACGCCGGCTCCCTCGTGCCCCAGCACCGCTGGGAGAGGGATGGGCAGGATGCCGTCGCGCACGGAGAGGTCGGAGTGGCACACGCCGGACGCGACAACCCTTACCCGTACCTCGCCGGCTCCGGGGGTGGCGACCTCCACGTCGTCGCGAATCTCGAGAGGCCGGCCGAGTCTGGTGAGCACTGCGGCCCGGGTCACGTCCGGTCCTGTCCCTGGGCGCGGCCTTCGCGCCGGTCTTCGCGGTCGGCGGCCTTGACCCCGTAGCCGACGATTATCGACGGTACGAGGGCGACCGAGCCCACGGCGAGGCTTGCGACCACGCCGTTCACGATCCCCGGTGTGAAGCTCGCCGACGCGCCTATCCCGAAGAGCGCTATGGCCAGCACGTAGAGGCCGTAGCCAAGTCGCTTGCCGGACCGGGACAGGTGGGCCATCCGGGCGCGCTGCGCCCACACCGGGTCGTGGTCGGTCGTCGTCACGGCGCCCAGCCTCGCGCTTGTAGAAGGGCGGACAGGCGGGAGCGGAGCCGGTCGAGGGAGAAGTGGTGCCGGGCGATGGCGTGGTTGGTGTCGAGGAGCTCGGCGTCGGGATCGGCCAGCCACGCCGCGAGCGGGGCCGGGCACGCCGCAGGGAACCAGCGGAACCCGTGGGCGGCGATCTCCCGGGCCACCGGGTACGGCCCCACTGCGAACGGCTTGCGGTGGATCGCGGACTCAATGGTGGCGTTGCCGAAGCCCTCCCAGGACGACGGCAGGGCGACGACGTCGGCCGCGGCGTAGGCGTCGGCCAGGTCACAGCCCGGGGGCAGCCCTCGCGCGACCGGGACCGAGCTGTCCGCCAGCAACAGCCCGAGCTCCTCTCCGTAGCCGTCCTCGGCCGGGCCGAGGAGCCAGTAGGTGGCGCCCAGCGCCGCCGCCAGGCGGAGGGCGGCGGGTACGTCCTTGCGGGGGATGGCCCGGGTCGGGTGCAGCACCAGCGGTTGGCCGATGTCCACGCCGAGGGCGTCACGGGTGCGAGCCCGGTGGCCAGGCGCCGCGTCGGTGTCGAAGCAATTGGGGATGGCGACGGCGTCGATGCCCCGGTCGGCCAGCTGCGCCCGGCTCAGGTGGTTGACGGTTACGTGGGCCCACGCCGGGTCGTCGGCAGGGAAGCCGACGAGGTGGGCGTAGGCCGCCCTCTGCCAGGGGAGGTCGTGGTGGTGGAGCACCGCCGGCCGTCCCTTGAGTGCCTCGGCCATGGCCGCCGAGGCCGCCGGGTTGAGCGGCAGGGAGCAGAGGTTCTCGACGATCACCAGGTCGACGTCGTCGAAGGCCGTGTCGATGGCAAGGCGCTCCGGTGGTTCGGTGTCGTCGATGGCGAGGCCCGGCACAAGGCGGTCGGCCGTGCCACTCCCGGCGACGGTCACGGTGTCGAAGCCGAGCTCGCGCAGCACGCGCGCCCACTTGGAGGTCTCCACGGACACCCCGTCGTGGGCCGAGAACCGGAACGAGACGAAGGCGACGACCGGCATGCCCGTGGAGACCTCCACTGGGAGCATGCCGGTTATTCGAACCCTGTCGAATACTTGGCGTCGAAGGGGTTCAGGGCGGAGATGCCGTCGAACTTCCGGAAGTCACGATCGTTGCTCCACACCTCGCCCACACCGTGCTCGCGCATCAGCGCGACAACGTGAGCGTCGGGGACGAGTGCTCCTCGAGGTTGGACAGATCGAGCGATGCTCTGGAAGCCGCCCCAAAACCTGGCACCCTCCCCGGCCACCACGATCTGGGGTCGTCCGATCAGATCGTCGATGTCGGCCAGGGCGGCCTCCGGCGAGAGCGGAGCCTCAACGATTGCCGGATGGGTGATGATCCTCATGTAGCCGAGGAGCACGGGCCAGAAGAGGTAGGTGATCGACGGCGACGTCGCCACGTGCTCGAGCAGGGCCCGGGCCCGCGCGTGGCGGCTGGACGTTTCGTCTGCCGCGTAGACGAGGATGTTCACGTCGAGCGTGGCGCTCATGTCGGCCCGCTCAGCGGCCGTCGAGGATGGCCCACACCGCATCCTTGTCCTCGAGGTCGATCTTGAGGCCCAGCGGCTTCGACGTCCACCGAAGCGGCGCCGGCTCCCCGTCCGCCTCCTCGTCGGCCAGCGCCTTGGCCAACAACTCGGAGGCGAGCTCGCCGAGGGTCTTCTTTTCTCGCTGCTGCCGGCGCTTCAGCTCACGAAGCACCGAGGCATCGATGTCGAGCGTCGTCCGTGGTATGCATCTAATGCTACCACTGTCAACATCTGATGCTTGCTCGCCTAGTTCAGACGTTGGCGGGCAGCAGGCGGGCGACGTTCTCGAAGAAGACGAACAGGATCACGAAGAACACCGGCGCCCCTAGCGCGTACGCCAGCCACCGCCGTTGCCACGAGCGGGCCACCAGCGAGGTGACCGCCCACACAAGGGCGGCCAGCAGGCCCGACACGACGGCGGGCTGTTTGGCGGCGGCCGCACCCGACAGGCCGGCCCGGCGGGCGGGGTCGACCGGCTGGCCGGGCTCCGGAGGGGCCAGCTCGATAGGGGGGGCGGGGGGAGGCTCGATGGCCGGGCCCACGAGCTTGGACACCACGATGAGGCGCTGGGCGGCACTGAAGCGGGGGTGGCAGGTGGTGAGGGTGAGGCGGGCGTCGGTGGTCTCGTCCAGGACCTCGATCGCGCTCGGGCTCACCACCATCGACTGGGTCACCTCGTAGCGGAACCGGCCGGCCTTCGTAGTCACCAGCAGTGGGTCCCCGGGCTTCAGCTCGTCGAGATGATCGAAAGGCGCGCCGTAGGTGGTGCGGTGGCCGGCGATGGCGGCGTTGCCGGTCTCGCCCGGCATGCGCGTCTCCGGGTAGTGGCCAGGGCCCTTCTTGAGGTCCTCGACCCCGACCCCTTCGACAACGGCCTGGTCGACGCCGATCTTGGGAATGCGGAGCAATGCTACGGCGGCACCGAGCTGGCGCTCCGGCGCCGCCGCCGGGGCCGAGGGCACGACGGCCGGCGGAGACGCCAGCTCCTGCGACAACCGGGACTTGAGGGCCTTCTGGTCGCGGCCCTGGGCGATGCTGGTGCCCCACAGCTGATAGGCGACGAACGCCAGGATGACGACGCCGAGGGAGATGAAGGTCTTGCCGGTGAACCGGATCGCCTGGCGCATGGTCGGGTGGAGGGTACCGCCGCTTGGAAGCAGGTTCGCGGCCACCAGTACCGTGGGACCGCCCATGACCCTCGCCGTGCGCCTTCGTTCCGTCGTCTCGCTCCTCGGACGGTTCCCCGCCCTGGCCGGGGTCGACCTCGAGGTGGGCACCGGGGAGGTGCTCCTGCTGCGCGGTGCCAACGGTGCCGGCAAGACCACCTTGCTTCGTGCATGCGCCGGGCTCGTCGGCATGACCTCGGGCGACGCCGAGGTGCTGGGCCACGACCTCCGGCGCGACCGTCGGTCGGTACGGCGGGAGGTCGGTCTGCTCGGTCACGCCAGCTGTCTGTACGGCGACCTCACCGTGTACGACAACCTGGTCTTCTCGGCCCGAGCCGTCCGGGCTTCCGTGGCGGCCGTGGACGCAGCCATGGCCCGGCTCGGCCTCGCCGGGCGTCTCAGGGACCTCCCGGCCGCCCGGCTCTCGACCGGGCAGCGCCGGCGGGTGGCGCTGGCCACGGTCGTGGTCCGGGCACCACGCCTGTGGCTGCTGGACGAGCCCCACGCCGGGCTCGATGCCGACGGGCGCGACCTGGTCGACGACATCGTCCGGGACGCGGCGGCCTCGGGCTCGACTGTCCTCGTCGCCTCCCACGAGCTCGACCGGGCCAGTCGCCTGGCGACGCGCACTGTCACGATCGCCGGGGGCCGGGTGGTCGCCGGGGGCCGGGCGGCGCACGCCGAGGCGGCGCACGCCGAGGCCGGCGTCGAAGGGCAGAGCGTCCATGTGGCGTGACGCCGCGCTGGTGGCGGCCAAGGACCTGCGGGTGGAGGCGCGGTCGCGCGTCGGCGTCAACCAGGTCGTCCCCTTCGCCCTGCTCGTGCTCGTCCTCTTCGCCTTCGCCCTGGACTCCGAGCGCCAGGTGCTGGCCACCGCCGCCCCCGGATTGTTCTGGGTGACGGTCCTGTTCGCCGGGCTCCTGGCCATACAGCGGTCGTTCGTCATCGAGGCCGACGATGACGCCCGCGACGCCCTGCGCCTGTCCGGGCTCGACGGCGCCGGCATCTTCCTGGGTAAGGCGGGTGCGGTTGCGGCGCAGCTCCTGGCGCTCGAGGCGGTTCTGGCGGTGGGCGTCATCGTGCTCTACGACGTCGCCCTGAGGGGCCCGGTGATGCTGCTGCTCACCTGCACGGCGGCGACGGCCGGGCTGGCTGCGGCGGGCACGCTGTACGGAATGGTGGCAGCCGGTCTGCGCGTACGCGACACCTTGCTGCCCCTGCTCGTGCTGCCCGTCCTCGCCCCCGTGCTGCTGGCCGCGTCCCGGGCCAGCGAGGCGGCGCTCGCCGGGTCACCTTCGGATGGCTGGCCCTGGGTGCGCCTCCTGTTCGTGTTCGCGACCATCTACACGGCGTTCGGCGTCGTAGCCTTCGGTCCCCTGTTGGAGGAAGCATGAGCAGCCAGCCTGCCCCCCCGAGCACCAGCACCGCCGGTACGCGCGTCCTTGGTTGGGCCAGCGCCGTGGGGCTCGGTCTCACCGCCGTACTTGCCCTGATGGTGTCGCCGCCCGACGAGAACCAGCGCGACGCCGTGCGCCTCCTCTACCTGCACGTGCCGACCGCCTGGCTCGCCATGTATCTGTCGTTCGGCGTGACCACGCTGGCCAGCGCCCTCTACCTCTGGCCCCGCACGCGCTCCCGCTTCTGGGACCTGGTGGCCGGTGCCTCGGCCGAGGTGGGCGTGGTGTTCCTCGGCCTCACCCTCGCCATCGGCTCCATCTGGGGCAAGACGACCTGGGGCGTGTGGTGGACATGGGACGCCCGCCTCACGAGCACTGCCGTGCTGATGGTGCTCTACCTCGGCTACCTCGCGGTGCGACGGGTTCCCGCCGACCCCGAGGTGACGTCGCGCCGGGCCGCCATCGTCGCCCTAGCCGCCTTCGTCGACGTGCCGCTTGTTCACAAGTCGGTCGAGTGGTGGAGGACGCTCCACCAGCCGGCGAGCGTCTTCGATGAGCGGCGCCTGCTCGATCCCCAGATCACCGGCGTGATGGCTGCCACCCTTCTTGTCAGCGTCGCCGCTTTCACGCTCGTCTACTTCTGGCTGGTGGTGCACCGGTTCCGGCTGGCGGCGGCGGAGGACCGTCTCGAGCGGTTCCGCCTCGCCGATGCCATCGCCGAGCGCCACGCCGAGGCCGACCTCGCGCCTGTCCCCGACCCGGCATGACCCACGTGCCCTATCTCGTCGCCGGCTACGGCGTGACGTTCGGTGTGCTGGGCGCCTACGCCGGTTGGATGCTGCACCGACGCCGGGCGCTGGCTTCGACCCAGGCCGCGCTGGCCGAACGTCCCGAGCCTCGACGGTGACCGACGTACCGGCCACGGTGCGCTCCAGCAAGAGGCGCCTGTGGATCGCCGGCGCGGCCGTGCTGGCCGCCCTCGGCTTCCTCGTGGTCCAGGGCCTCGGCAACGCCACCCTCTACTTCCGGACGGCCGACGAGGCGGTCGCCCAGCGTGACAGCCTCGGCACCCGCCGGTTCCGCATCGAGGGCGACGTAGTGGGAGGCAGCGTCAAACCCTCCGCCAGTGGCGTCGAATTCACCATCGCCTCAAACGGCACCGAGGTCGCCATCCGCCACGAAGGTGATCCACCGGAGCTGTTCAAGCCCGGGATCCCGGTGGTGCTGGAGGGCCGATTCCAGGGCGACCTCTTCGCCAGCGACCGGATGCTGGTGAAGCACTCCGAGACCTATGTGGCCGACAACCCCGGACGGGTGCCAGGTCCGTCGCGATGAGGGCGGTCGTCGGCACGGCGGCGGTGACCCTCGGCCTGGCGTCGACGCTGGCGGGCATGGTCACCATCGCGGTGGGGCTCAACCGCGGCGACGCCGGACTGCTTCGGGCCGGCCGACGGTTCGTGTGGCTCGTCCTGGCCGCGGCGGTCACGGCCACTCTGGCCATGCAGTCAGCCCTGGTGGGCCACGACTTCTCGATCCGCTACGTCGCCGAGAACAACAGCCGGGGCACGCCGCTCCTCTACACCGTCACCGGGATGTGGTCGGCCCTGGAGGGCTCGATCCTGCTCTGGGCGTTGGTGCTCGCCGGCTACCTGGCGGCCCTCGCCCACCGGTTCCGCCGACGCGCGGCCGACCCTCTGGTGGCGTGGGCGACGCTCGCCGGCCTCGTCGTCACCGCCTTCTTCTTCGCTCTCATGGTCGGGCCGGCCAACCCCTTCCGGCTGGTGGCGGGCACCCTGCCTCTCGACGGGACCGGGCCGAACCCGCTCCTCCAGAACCACCCGTTGGTCGCGTTCCACCCGCCGATGCTCTACCTCGGCTACGTCGGCTTCACGGTCCCGTTCGTGTTCGCCGTGGCCGCGCTTGTGACCGGACGGCTCGACGAGGGCTGGCTGGTCGAGACCCGGCGCTGGACACTCTTCGCCTGGGGCTTCCTGACGGCCGGGGTCGTGCTGGGGGCCTGGTGGTCCTACGAGGTGCTCGGCTGGGGCGGCTTCTGGGCCTGGGACCCGGTTGAGAACGCCTCGTTCCTGCCATGGCTGACCGCCACCGCCTACCTGCACTCGGTGATGGTGCAGCAGCGGCGGGGGATGCTCCGGGTCTGGAACCTCTCGCTGCTGGCGGCGACCTTCTCGCTGACCATCCTCGGTACCTTCCTCACCCGCTCGGGGGTGCTGAACTCCGTCCACGCCTTCAGCAATTCGGGCATAGGCCCGGCGATCCTCGCCTTCTTCGCCCTGGTCGTGATCGTCTCGGTCGGGCTGATCGGATGGCGCGGCGACAAGCTCCGCTCGCCCGGTTCGATCGACTCGCCCGTCTCCCGTGAGGGCGCTTTCCTGGCCAACAACGTCGCCTTCGCCGCCTTTGCCTTCGTCGTGCTCCTGGGCACGGTGTTCCCGCTCGTGGCCGAGGCGGTCAGCGGCGACCGACTCTCGGTGGGGGCCCCCTACTTCGACCGGATGACGATGCCGATCGGCTTCACCCTGCTGTTCCTCATGGCGGTGGCGCCGGTCCTGCCGTGGCGCAAGGCCTCCGAGGAGCTCCTGCACCAGCGCCTGCTGTGGCCGGCGTGGACGGGGACGGCCGTCGTCGTCCTCTGCGTGGCCACCGGCCTGCGCGGTCTGGCCCCGCTGCTGGCGTTCGGCCTCGGGGGCTTTGCCGCCGCTTCCGCTCTGCGCCATCTGGCCAAGGCGACGGTGGCCGCCCGCGGCCAGGGCCTCAGCCCCTGCGGGGCGCTCGTCGGCCGGGCCAACGGCGGGATGGTGGTGCACCTGGGCGTGATCCTCATCGCCGTCGCCTTCGCCGCCAGCTCCGCGTACGGCGAGCGCCGCAACGTCCGCCTGGCCCCCGGCCAGACCGCCACGGTCGCCGGCCACACCGTCACCTACCTGTCTCTGACCACCGAGACCCATTCCAACCGGACGACGACCCAGGCCCGGGTGCGGGTCGACGGCCACCGGGTCTACGGACCCGCCCTTTCTCAATTCCCGGGCATGCGCCAGGCCATCGGGACACCGTCGGTGCGCACCAGCCTGGTCGACGACGTGTACCTCACGCTCGTCACCGTCCCGGGTGAGGCAGGCGGCGCCGCGGTGATCGGCGTGAACGTCCAACCCATGGTGGCGTGGCTGTGGATCGGCGGGGGTGTGATGGTGCTGGGCACGGCGCTCGCCGCCTGGCCGCGCCGGCGGCGGGGGAAGGCTCCGGTGGAGGCTCCGGCCCGCCGCGAGACTCAGCCCGAGCTCGCTCCTCCGGTAGGCGTGGGATGAGCCGGCGCGCCGTGTGGGGCCTCATGGCGCTGGTTCTCGCAATCGCGCTCGCGGTGGGCTCGCGCGGCCAATCGGGGCCGCCGACGCTGGCGCAGCGGGAGCTACGGATCACCTCGGATATCCGATGCCCGACCTGCCAAGGCCTGTCTGCGGCCGTCTCCGAAGCCCCGGCCGCCGTCGCCATTCGGGAAGAGGTCCGCCGCCGGCTGGCCGAGGGCCAGACCGAGGCCCAGATCGAGGATTACCTGGCCGACCGTTACGGTCCCGGCATTCGCCTGCGGCCCGAGGCCCGGGGCATGGGAGTACTGGTGTGGGCGCTACCGGTGGCGGGGGCGGCGTTTGCTGTCGTCGGGTTGGCCCTCGCATTCCGCCGCTGGCGGCGAGATGGCGTGGCGACGGCTTCGGAAACGGACCGAAACCTGGTCGCGAAAGCGCTGTCGGAACCGACGGGCGGGCCTTGACGGCGCGGGCAGAGCTGGAGAAGGAGCGCGACTTCCTGCTGGCCTCGCTCCGGGACCTCGAGGCCGAGAAGGCGGCCGGCGACGTGGACGCCGGCGACTACGAGCGGATCCGCGACGGCTACACGGCGCGGGCAGCCTCGGTCCTACGGGCGCTCGAGGCTGGCCCCGACGCATCGTTGGCCGCGCCCGCGCGGCGGGCGCGCGGGAACCGGCGTGCTCGGCGGCCCGCAGAGGCCGTTCCGGCGGGGCGGTCGAGGCGGTCGTTGGTGGTCACGACGGCGATCGTCGTTGGCATCGTGGGCGTCTCGGCCTGGGTGGTCACCGCGTCGTCGGGTGGGCGCGACGCCGGCCAGCCCATGACCGGCTCGGTGCCGCAAGGGCCGGGCGGCCAGGTGGGTCAGGCCATCGAGCTGGAGCGCCAGGGGAAGGCGGTGGAGGCGTTGAAGGTCTACGACGCCATCCTGGCCGAGGACCCGGGCAATGCGGAGGCCCTGGCCTACCGCGGCTGGTTGCTCAAGCGGGCAGGTCTGGCCGACGAGGCGCTGGCCACCCTCGACCGGGCGATCGCCGCCGACCCCAAGTACCCGGACGCCCACTTCTTCCGGGGCATGGTGCTCTACCAGGATCGGGACGACCCGGCTGGGGCTGCCGGCGAGTTCCAGACCTTCCTGGCCAGCGGTCCGCCGGCGGAGATGGTCCCGATGGTGCAGAGCGTTCTCGACCGCGCCACGGCGGACGCGGCCCGCAAGGGGACGCCGGTAACGCCACTGCCCCCCAGCTGAGGAATCGCTGGCCGAACGACCTCCGGCGCGAGATACTCGCCGCCATGATCGGATTCATCCTCTGGACAGTGGTCGCCGGCGCAATCGTCGGAGGTCTCGGTCGTCTTGCCATACCCGGGCCCAACCCGATGTCGATCGGCATGACGATCCTCATCGGCATCGGCGGCTCCTTCCTTGGAAGCATCGTTGCCCGTCTCCTCGGCCTCGGAGGCGCCGGCCTGATCCTGAGCGTGGCCGGGGCGGCGCTCATCGTCTACCTGATGCAGCGGAGCCGCCGCGCCGTCTAGGCCGTCTCGCCGCGTCAGACCCCGCCGCGCAGCGCCCGTAGGCGAGCGACCACCGCCGGGAGGGCGAGCGCGAAGGCCTCGATGTCGTCGTCGGTGGTCGACCAGCCGACCGACAGGCGCAGCGACCGTTCGGCGGGCACGCCCATGGCTTCGAGGACCGGCGAAGGCTGGAGGGACTCCGACGAGCAGGCGCTGCCGGAATGGGCGGCTATGCCGGCCTGATCGAGCCCGATGAGCACGGCTTCGGCCTCGACCCCCTCCACCCCGACGCACACCAGGTGCGGCAGCCTGGCGTTCGGGTCGCCGTAGGTCACGACGCCTTCCACCTCCGTGGCGGCGGCCAGGATGCGCTCGGTCTGGCTCCTGGCACGGGCCTCCTCCTGGGCGAGGCGCGTGCCGTTCTCTGGCGTATCCTCGGCCAGCGCCGCGGCGGCGACCCCGAAGCCGACGATGGCGGCGACGGCCTCCATGCCCGCTCTCCGCGACCTTTCCTGCTCTCCTCCCACGAGCAGCGGCCGGAGCCGCAGCCCCCGCCGGACCAGGAGGGCCCCGACGCCTTGGGGCCCGCCGAGCTTGTGGGCGCTGACCGACAGAAGGTCGGCCCCCAGGGGCGCGAAGTCAACGGCGACGTGGCCAGCGGCGGCGGCGGCGTCGACATGCGAGAGGACCCCCCGCTCGCGGCAACCGGCGACCACGTCGGCGACCGGCTGGAGCGTCCCGACCTCGTGGTTGCCCCACTGAACCTGGACCAGCGCGGTCCGGCCGGGCTGGATGGCGGCCAGGACGTCGTCGGGATCGACCCTCCCGCGCCCGTCGACGCCCACCTCGGTCACCTCGTGGCGGGCTGACGCGTCCCGAACGGCGGAATGCTCCACCGCCGGCACCACGAAGTGGAGCCCGCGTTCGGCAGCGCCCCAAACGGCGGTCGCAATCGCCTCGGTGGCGCCGCTCGTGAAGACGACCTCGCGAGGCCGCGCCCCCAGCAGCCTCGCCACCGACGCTCGGGCCTCCTCCACCGCGGCCCGGGCGAAGCGACCCTCGGTGTGGATGCGGCCGGGGTCGGCAGCGAAGGTGAGCCACGGCAGCATCGCCTCGACCACGCCGGGACGGGTCGGCGAGGTGGAGGCGTGGTCCAGGTAGGCGCGGTGGCCCACGCCGGAAGGGCCGTCGGGCGTCAGACGAGAGTGACGCAGACGGAGTCGCCCTGTGGCCGCGACTCCGACGTCTCGGGCCTGGTTTCGCCGTAGAGCGTGGCCAGCATCCCCTTGACCATGCCGCGGTCGACGGCACAGATCACCGGATGCTGCACCGCCGCGCCTCCGAACGGGCACTGCTCGGCGATTATCGCCAGCGAGCCGCCGCGTGCCTCGGCGTGGGCGGCGAAGCCGTGGGCGGTGAGCGCGTCGGCCACCGCGTGAAGGGCGGTTCGCAGCGACTGCTCGCCCTCGGCGGCGGTGCCTGCGGCGCCCGGCCCGCCGGCCTTGGCCTGACCGGCGCTCGCCAGGCGGCGCCCGTACTCGAGGCCGACCTCCTCGGCCATGGCTTCGGCGGCGCCGGCGGGCACGAGCGAGAGGGCGCGGCCCAGCAGCGTCACCAAGAGGTCGTCGCGGTGGGCGGGGAACTGCAGCGCGGTCTCCTTGGAGCTGGCGCGGTAGCGCTTGGAAGGACGCCCCGCGCCCGAGTTCTCGTGACGCTCGACGTGGACCTCCACGTAGCCCCCGGCGGCCAGCTTGTCGAGGTGGTGGCGGGCCACGTTGGGATGGAGGGCGAAGCGCTCGGCCACCTCGCCGGCCGTCACCCCGGCGCCAACCTCGCGGCCGGCCTCACGGGCGAAGAGGTAGATCTGGCGGCGGGTGGGGTCGCCGAAGGCGGACGTTATGGCCGAGACGGCGGAGGCGAACTCCTCGGTCGTGAGGGTGCCATGTTCCACGGCGGTATTCTACCTACGGCAATAGTAGAAATCGGAGCCCGCCCACCTGATGGTCACAGAAGCCCAGGTCATCGACGCGCTGCGTCCCGTCCAGGATCCCGAGCTTCACCGCAGCATCGTCGACCTCGACATGGTGCGAGAGGTCGTCGTCAGCGGCGCGAGGGTGACGGTGCAGGTCGCCCTCACCGTCGCCGGCTGCCCGTTGCGGGCCGAGATCACCGAGCGGGTCACGACCGCGGTGTCGGCCCTCGAGGGAGTGGACGAGGTCGAGGTGGACCTCACGGTGATGACCGACGAGCAGCGGGCTGCATTGAGGGATCGGCTCCAGGGAGCGTCGGCGCCGGCCGGAGCGACCGCAGAGGGGGCCAAGGGCCACGCCTCCATCCCCTTCGCCGACCCGGCGTCGGCAACCCGGGTGTTGGGTCTCACCTCGGGCAAAGGCGGAGTCGGCAAGTCGTCGGTCACGGTGAACCTCGCCATCGCATTGTCGAAGCTCGGCCACGAGGTGGCGATCCTCGACGCCGACGTCTACGGATTCTCGGTGCCCAAGATGCTCGGGATCGATCACGAGCCCGTGGTGATCGACGGGATGATCGTGCCTCCCGTGGGCCACGGCATCAGCTGCATCTCCACCGGCTTCTTCGTTGCGGACGACACTCCGGTGATCTGGCGGGGGCCGATGCTCCACAAGGCCCTGGAGCAGTTCCTGACCGACGTGCTGTGGGGCGAGCCGGACTTCCTGCTCGTCGACATGCCGCCAGGCACCGGCGACGTGGCGCTGTCCATGGCGCAGTTCGTCCCGCGCTCGGAGGTGTTCGTGGTAACGACGCCCCAGCCGGCGGCCCAGCGGGTAGCCCAGCGCTCGGCCCTCATGGCCCGCAAGGTGAACCTTCCGGT
>JBOGIF010000069.1:0-3197 GCA_050742415.1 Acidimicrobiales bacterium
GTCCGCGACCTACGCCGTGGCGGCGACGGCCACGAGGCGCTCGTCGACCGCGCCGACGCGGTCGCTGAGGTACTCGCTCGGCTTGGTTTCACGAGCTCTCCGCGCGAAGCCCCCCTACCAGGTGTAATTGCGCGGAGTGGCGGGGAGGGGGAGGCGGACGGATGAGCATGCGCACCGACTATTGCGGCGCGCTGCGGGCGGCCGATGCCGGGCGGCGGGTGAGCCTGTGCGGTTGGGTGGCGAGCCGGCGCGAGCACGGCGAGCACCTGGCGTTCGTCGACCTCCGCGACCACACCGGCGTGATGCAGTGCGTGGTCGACGGCGCCGCCGAGGGCGCCCACCAGCTGAGGTCCGAGTACGTCGCCAAGATCACCGGCACGGTGAGGGCCCGGCCCGAGGGCACCGCCAACCCCGGGTTGGCCACCGGGGAGGTGGAGGTGCGCGACTGCGAGGTCGAAGTGCTGTCGGCGGCCGAGCCGCCCCCGTTCCCGATAACCGACCGCATCGAGGCCGACGAGAGCCTTCGCCTGCGCCACCGGTACCTCGACCTGCGCCGCCCCGCCATGCAGGCCAACCTGCGGCTGCGGTCGGCCGTCATCGCCGCCATCCGCCGGTCGATGGAGGAGCAGGGCTTCCTTGAGGTGGAGACGCCGCTGCTGATCGCCTCCACGCCCGAGGGGGCGCGTGACTTCGTGGTGCCCTCCCGTCTCCAGCCCGGCAGCTTCTACGCCCTCCCGCAGAGCCCCCAGCTCTTCAAGCAGCTGCTCATGGTCGGGGGCGTCGACCGCTACTTCCAGCTGGCCCGGTGCCTGCGCGACGAGGACCTGCGGGCCGACCGCCAGTTCGAGTTCACCCAGCTCGACGCCGAGGCGTCGTTCGTGGACACCGAGGACGTCATCGGGTTCATCTCCGAGGCGGTGTCGGCAGCGGTCGAGGCGGCGACGGGCGAGCGGCCGGCGGCGATGGAGAGGATCACCTGGCGGGAGGCCCAGGACCGCTTCGGTACCGACAAGCCCGACGTCCGGTTCGGGGTGGAGCTGACCGAGCTCACGCCGCTCTTCGCCGCCGCCGAGTTCCGGGCATTCCAGCCTCCGTCAGTGGTGAAGGGCATCTCGGTACCGGGCCAGTCGGTGATGGGGCGGGCTGCCCTCGACCGGCTCACCGATCGGGCCAAGAGCCTGGGCGCTGCCGGGCTGGTGTGGATGAGGGTTGGCGAGTCCGGGTCGCTCGACTCGCCGGTCGCCAAGTTCCTGTCCGAGAGGGAGCGGTCGGCGCTGATGGAGGCGCTCGGCGCCGCCGCCGGCGACCTGCTCCTGATCGTGGCCGGGAAGCGGGCCGTGGCCGACCGGGTGCTGGGGGCGCTGCGCCTCGACCTGGGGCGCCCACCGGTGACCGAGGGTGGCATGCGGTTCGTGTGGGTGACCGAGTTCCCGCTGTTCGAGTCGGTGGGCGCCGACAGCCGGCCGGTTCCCGCCCACCACCCGTTCACCATGCCCCACCCAGACGACCTCGAGCTCCTTGAAGCCGATCCGCTGTCGGTGCGGTCCCAGGCCTACGACCTGGTGCTCAACGGCTGGGAGCTCGGCTCGGGCAGCGTGCGGATCCACCGGTCCGACGTCCAGCAACGGATCTTCTCGCTGCTCGGCATCAGCCCGGAGGCAGCGCAGGGGAGGTTCGGGTTCCTCCTCGACGCCTTCCGCCACGGCGGCCCTCCCCACGCCGGCTTCGCCTTCGGCATCGACCGGCTGGTGGCGCTGTTGGCCGGGGAGGAGAACATCCGCGAGGTCATTGCCTTCCCCAAGACCCAGTCCGGCACCGATCCGCTCACGGGAGCTCCCGGGCCTCTCGATCCACGCCAGCTCGCCGAGCTCGGCCTGAGGGTGCTGCCGCCTCCCGCCTGAAAGTCGGGAATAACCCCACCCCCGGTGGGGTAGGATAGGGCGATGAAGGACAGCACCAGCGGAACGTGGTGAACCGCCTCAAGACAGCCCGCGGCCGTCTGGACGCGGTCCTGCGAATGGTGGAGGCCGACGCCTACTGCCCCGACGTGATGAAGCAGCTCTCGGGTGGCTACGGCCCGGCGGCGGCGACCGAGGAGGAGGTCCACTCATGAAGACACGCGAGCGACACGACCACCGGCCGGCGGCGCAGGAGGCGCCCTCGAGCACCACCGGCGAGTTCAAGATCTCGGGCATGCACTGCGGGTCGTGCGCGGCCCGCGTGGAGAAGGCGCTGGCCGGTGAGGACGGTGTGGCCGACGCCCACGTGAACTTCGCCACCGAGGAGGCGACGGTGGCCTTCGACCGGCAGCGGACGTCGCCGGAACGGCTGGTCGAGGTGGTCGGAAAGGTCGGGTACGGGTTGGAGCCCATCGCCGGTGCCACCGACGGGATGGACGGACCCGGCGGCGTTCACGACCACGGCCAGAACATCGAGGCCGAGGCCGCCATGCGCGACATGTGGCTTCGCCGGGTCTTCGTGGCCTGGCCGCTCGGGCTGGCGGTGCTCGCTCTGTCCATGCTGGCCATGCACGAGCCCTGGGCCCGCTGGAGCGCGCTGGTGCTCACCGTTCCGATCCAGTTCTGGGCGGGGTGGCCGTTCCTGCAGGAGGCCGTGGCCCGGGCCCGCCGCTTCCAGTCGGGGATGGACACCCTGATCGTGCTGGGCACGATGTCGGCTTTCCTCTTCTCGACGTACCAAATCGTCTTCGGTGGCCCCCATAGCGACCACTACTTCGACAGCGCGGCGGTGGTCATCGCTTTCCTGGTCCTCGGCCGCTACTTCGAGGCGCGAGCGAAGGGTCGGGCCTCGGGAGCGATACGGGCCCTCCTGGAGCTCGGCGCCAAGGAGGCCAGGCTCGTCGATCCCGATACTGATGAGGAGCGGATGGTCCCGGTCGACCAGGTCAAGGTGGGCGACCTGTTGCGGGTGCGGCCCGGCGAGAAGGTGCCGGTCGACGGCGAGGTGGTGGACGGTTCCTCGGCGGTGGACGAGTCCATGCTCACGGGCGAGTCGGTGCCGGTCGACAAGCAGCCCGGCGACCGCGTGACCGGCGCGACTGTCAACGTTCAGGGGGTGCTCACGGTCCGGGCTACCGCGGTCGGCTCCCATACCGCTCTGGCCCAGATCGTGCGCCTGGTCCGCCAGGCCCAGGGCAGCCGTGCGCCGGTGCAGAGGCTCGCCGACCGGGTGTCGGG
>JBOGIF010000070.1:0-2681 GCA_050742415.1 Acidimicrobiales bacterium
GCCTTCGCCAAGATGCCGGTGAAGGAGGTCCTCACCTACGCGCTCTCCTCCGACCGGGCCCTGGTGGCTGCCTTCGCCGGCTACGACCTCGACGACGTGTGGGACGCCGTCGAGGCGCGCCGCGCCGGCTCGGCGCCGCCGTCGGGGGTCGACGTGCGTGCTCCGGAATGGGCCGCTCTCACGGCCGGCTCGCAGGGCCAGACGTCTCCTCATTTCGAGGCCGAGCCCATCGACGCGCCGGCCGAACTGTCTGCCTCGCTGGCCGGGGTCACCCTCGCCCACCGGCTCCGGGTGGTCACGGCCCTGTATGGCTTCACGCGGATCAGCGCCGGTGAGCCCGGGGACGGTCGGGCCGTCGTCCGCCTCGAGGCCAAGGGTGCGCCGACATGGGTGCCCGTGGTGGAGAACCGCGGCGAGGGGATCCTGGTGCGCCTCCACGAAGCCGCCGTCCAGGTATGGGAGTCGACCGCCTTCGACAGCCCGCTCTTCGTCGCCATGCGCCGGGCCCACCGGGAGTGGCGACAAGCCAGAGGCCTCGACCCCAACGAGGGTTGGCCCGGCGAGCGGTTCGTGCTCCTGCACTCCTTGTCCCACGCGCTGATCAATGAGCTGGCCATCGAGTGCGGCTACTCCTCCGCGTCGATCAGCGAGCGGATTTACAGCCGGCGACCGCACGAAGGGCCGACGCCGATGGCCGGGATCCTTCTGTACACATCAGCGCCCGACGCCGAGGGCACACTCGGCGGGCTGGTCCACCTCGGGCAGGCGTCGGAACTGGGGCCGATCCTCGGGCGGGTGCTCGATCGGGCCGGCCTGTGCAGCTCCGATCCTCTGTGCGCAGACCACGAGCCGGCAGCGGCGACGAGCGCCATGCATGGCGCCGCCTGCCACGCCTGTCTCCTCGTGGCCGAGACCAGCTGCGAGCGCGGTAACCGCTACCTCGACCGGTCGGTGCTGGTCGACACCTTCCGTCACGCCGGCCTCGGTTTCTTCGGGTGAGCGACCTGGCGGCCGCCGTTGCCGCGGCGGCCACCTCCCTCAGCGACGCCCATGTGCGGGCGTTGGCCGCGGCATACCGATCGGCCGGCGGCTTCACCGACGGCCATGCGGACCGGGCGCGGTCGGCCGTCCCCTCGCTCCACCATCGAGAGGTCGACCGCGTGAACCGGGCCTGGGCCGCAGAGCCCGGCGTTCCCGGTTCCGCCCTCACCGTGGCCTTCGAGGCGGTCGAGGTGGCACGACGCAGCGGAGACCACGCCTCGGTGGAGGTCGTGGTCACAGGGCCGGACTCGCCGGCCGCCCCGGTTCGCCTCACCTCGGAGGTCGTGCGCCAGCTCATCGACGGTGCTTCCAAGCGGGTGACCATGGTGAGCTTCGCTGCCTACCGGATCGGGTCGGTCATCGCCGCCCTCGACGCCGCGGCCGGTCGAGGCGTTGACGTCAGCCTGGTCCTGGAGTCTCCGGAGCTACTCGACGGCGGCGGGGGCGCGCTGGCCTACGCGAGCTACCGCATCTACGAGTGGCCGGTCGAACGGCGGCAGCCTTCGGACGCCAAGCTCCACGCCAAGGCCGTCATTGTCGACAGCCGCTACCTCCTGTTGACCAGCGCCAACATGACCGGCGCCGCGTACGACCGCAACATCGAGCTCGGCGTGCTGTGCCGCGGCGGTGGCGTCGCCACCCAGGTGCAGCGTCACTTCGACGCCCTCATCGCCCGCGGCGTGCTTCGAGCCATCGACCGCGGCCGGCCATGAGGGAGACGTCCCAGCCCTTCCAAGACGGCAGGGCAGAGCGTACCGAAATGCGTACGGCTATGGTACCGTCGGCCTGTGACCACGACGAGGCACAGCGACATCCTCCCCACGACCGAGGCCCGCGCGAAGCTGTCCCAGATCGTTGCTGAGTTCGCCCGCTCGGGCGCGGGCGCCGAGCCGGTCACCTTCGGCAGCCACCGCCGGCCCCAGGGCGTCATCGTTCCCTGGGAGCTCTGGCTCGAGATCCTGCCGGCCATCGAGGACCACCTCGATGCCGCCGAGGCCCGGAAGCGACTCGACGGCGCCACCGAGCGGGTCGTGTTCGACGACGCGGCCCGGGCTCTGGGTCGAGAATCCCGCCGCTATCGTTGAGTGGCTCGGCCGTTCGACCGCATCCTGCTGCCGCAGGTCCTCGGCGACCTTCGGGGCCTCGCCGCTCTTGACGAAGCCCTGGTCGATGCCGCGCTCCAAGCGATCACCGACCTGGCCGAGCACCGGGTGGTCGGCAAGCTCCTTGGTGACCGCACGGTCTCGGGGGATCTCTCCCGGTGCCGGCGGCTGCGCTTCGACATCGAGGGCGAGCGGTCGCATCGGTTTCGGATCATCTACCGGCTTCGGCCCGACGACGCCAGACCCGACGCCGTCGAGGTGATCGCCATCGGCCCCCGTGGTGGGCATGCCGCCTACCAGACGGCGGCCGCCAGGCTCCTCGTCGAGGATGGCGAGGGCAGCGATTGAGCGTCGTTCGCGTCCCAACAGCTGTCCCAACAATTCGGTCCCACGGCGTCCCACGATTTCGCCGCTGATCGGCAGACGCTCCGAGAAACGGTTTTGCCCATTCACTTTCTGGCACGCCATGCGACGGCACGACTCAGGCCGCGACGGCCCGACAGGCACTCTTAATCCGCAGGTTCCGGGTTCGAATCC
>JBOGIF010000071.1:0-1514 GCA_050742415.1 Acidimicrobiales bacterium
TCCTGGCGGCGCTCGCCCACAGCGCGGGCCTCGAGAAGAGCGCCGACCTGACGACGCTCTCGCCCGCCGAGCGGCGGGACGAGCTGACCAACGGCTGGCGACGCTACCTCGCCGCGCTTGCCCGGGATCGGCCGGTGGTCATGTGGGTCGAGGATCTCCACTGGGCGGAGGCGGAGCTCGTCTCACTCCTGGATCGGCTGACCCTGGCCGCCCCGATCCCCCTCCTCGTCGTCGCGACCGCTCGACCCGAGCTGGCGGAGCGAGCCGGGCTCCGACCTGGGGGTGACCGGTTCTTCATCGAGGTCGACGGCCTGGGAGCCGGCGAGGCCCAGGCGCTCGCCCGCCACGCGGGGAGCCGGGACGACCTCGATGTCGAGCGGGCCGACGGCAACCCCCTCTTCATCATCGAGCTGGCACGGGCCCGGGCATCCGACCCCGCCGTAGCCGTCCCCCTCACTGTCCAGGGCCTGATCGGAGCCCGCCTCGACGAGCTGCCGGTGCGGGATCGCGAGCTCCTCCAGCGGGTCGCGGTGGTCGGGCAACGCATCGGCGTCGCCGACGCCGCGCTCTTGTCCGGACGCGGCGAGGCCGACGTCGCGGCCACGCTCGAGCGGCTGTCCGACCGCCTCTTCGTCCATCCCGTTCCCGGCGGGTATCGCTTCCACCACGCGCTGGTCTGGGACGTCGCGTACGGCCGGCTCCCCGCCGCCGAGCGGTTGCGCCTCCATGCGCGCTACGCCCAGGAGGGGCTCGGTCCCGCCGATGTCGAGGGACGGGCCCATCACCTGTGGCTGGCCCTCGGCGGAGCCGACGCCGCGTGGGTGTGGGCAGACAGCGCGGACCTGTCGGGACTCAGGACCCAGGCGTACGAGAGCCACTTCGCCGCCGGCCGGCGCTACGCCGGGCGATTCGCGATCCAGGCGGCCCTCGGCGTCTATGACCGGGCGCTCGGGTTCGCGCAGGGGGCGGCGGCCCGCGCCGCGGTTGAGCAAGCCATGGGGGCCGCGCATGCCGCCGACGGGCGCGCAGACGAGGCATGGCAGTGCTACATGCGGGCGAGGCAGCTCTACCAAGAGGGGAACGAGTCCCCACCCGCCGAGCTTTATGCCGACCTGACCGAGCTCGCAGTGTGGACCCCCGGCATGTTCCACCACGTCCCCGACGACACGGACGTAGGCGCGCTCCTGGACGAGGGCGAGCGCCAGGCCCGCCGGAGTGGCCCGGGCCCGGCACTGGCGCACCTGCTCTCGATCCGGGCCCACTTCGGGACGCGGAGCGCCCGGACGTTCGACCTGGCCCCGCTGGAGGAGGGGTTGCGGCTGGTCGAGAGCACCACGGACCTGGCTCCCTTCGGGCGTTTCCTGGTGAACGCGGCCGCCCTCCAGGTCCGCTGGGGTCACTTTCGGGCGGCGAACCGGACGTTCGAGCGGCTCGCCGAGCTCGGCGCCGCCGGTCACCGGATCGATCAGGTCGACGAGTACCGGGTGGCCTTCGCGCTCCACACGGGGGACGTC
>JBOGIF010000072.1:0-7400 GCA_050742415.1 Acidimicrobiales bacterium
CGGGTCTTCTCCGAGTACGGCGACGACTCGGTGGCTCAGCTCGGTGGGGTGCACCTGGCGTGCGAACAGGCGTCGAACCTGCTGACCAAGATCCTGGAGTGGGGCCGGTTGATGGCCTACCTCGAGCAGTCGACCCGGTACGTCACCTACGACTCTCGCCTCGGCGGCCGGTACCGCTACCACCGCGACCCCGAGGTCCTGGCGTCCTCGCTCGGGCCCCGCTACGTGGCCGACCTCGACCGCATGTTCGAGACCTACTCCGAGCTGGTCCCTGTCCTCGACGCCTTCTACCGGGAACGCCACCCCAAGGAGCCGGCCGACTCCGACTTCGTGTACCGGCGGGCCGTGCGGGCCAAGGCCCTCGACGCCCTGCGGGGCATGCTGCCGGCCGCCTCGCTGTCGAACCTCGGCATCTACGGCACCGGCCAGGGCTACGAGGCCATGCTCCTGCGCATGCGGGCGTCGGCGCTGCCCGAGGCCAGGAACTACGCGGCCATGATGCTCACCGAGCTCCGCAAGGTGATCCCGTCGTTCCTGACCCGGGTGGACCGTCCCGACAGGGGAGGGGAGTGGACGGCCTACCAGGAGGCCACCGCGGCGGCGACGGCATCGGTGGCCGGTTCGTTGTTCGGGGCCGAGGAGCCCGAGCCCCGGCCCGAGGTCACCCTGGTGGACTACGACCCCCGGGCCGAGGACAAGCTCCTGGCCGCCATCGTCTACCCCCACGTCGACCTGCCCGAGGACCAGGTGGCGGCCCGGGTCGCCCGTCTGTCGGCGGACGAGCGCCAGGCGATCGTCGATGCTTACGTGGGCGAGCGGGCCAACCGTCGCCACAAGCCGGGCCGGGCCCTCGAGCGGGTGAGCTACCGGTTCGACGTGCTGAGCGACTACGGGGCCTTCCGCGACCTCCAGCGGCACCGGATGCTCACCCTCCAGTGGCAACCGCTCACGCCTCGCCACGGGTTCGTCCTGCCCGACGATGTCGTGGGGGCGGGTGCCGCCGACCAGTACGAGGCGGCCATGGCCTGCTCGGCCGACCTCCACGACGCGCTGGCCGGCGACTTCCCGGCCCAGGCCGGCTATGCCGTGGC
The DNA here is from genome assembly GCA_050742415.1 of Acidimicrobiales bacterium. Taxonomy (GTDB): domain Bacteria; phylum Actinomycetota; class Acidimicrobiia; order Acidimicrobiales; family AC-14; genus JBOGIF01. The sequence goes on from JBOGIF010000072.1 coordinate 1,092, forward strand.
CCTCGCCTACCGGGTCCGTTACTCGATCGACATGAACGCCCGAGAGGCGCTCCACATGATCGAGCTTCGCACCGCGCCCGCCGGCCATGCCTCGTACCGCCGGGTGTGCCAGGAGATGCACCGCCTCATCGCCGAAGAGGCCGGGCACCGCAACGTCGCCGCCCTGATGCGGTTCGTGGACCACGATGGTCCCGCCCCCCAGACCGGCCTGGAGCGCCTCGAAGGAGAGAGGCGGGCCGAGGCCCGCCGTTCCGCCCACCGTTCCGCCCACCGCTGAGCCATCCCTGGCGAACTGGGGACACTCAAGGTCGTCAGGCAGCCCTGAACGTCCCCAGTTCGCACGGGGTGAGCGCAGCCCGACGGCAGGTGTGAAGTGGTGCCGCACCCTCGACCTCTTGTCGAGGCAGAATTTTACGGCCTTGCTGACCTGCTCCGATGCGCGAACCGGCTGGTCAGCCTGTTTCGGAGCTCCTTGCGCGACCTTCGGCGATGGGGCAAGTTACGGGCCGTCCACGACTCCCCGACCCTTAGGTCGTGGGCCTCGGCGCCGCTTCGGGGGTGCCGCGGAGGGGGCGGTCGAAGGGCATCGTCGGATTCGAGGGACCAAGTAGAGAACGTTTCGATAACCCACCACCGGGCGGGGGCGACCCACCGGGTGGAGTAGGGCCAAGGAGCGGTGCCAACGGTCCCTCGAATCCTGCGGCGGTGGTTCCAGGAGCCGACGATCCCAAATCCACCTCGCAAATTCCTCGCGGTTCAACCTCGCTATGCTGCCGTGCCCTCGCCTGGAAGGGCGGCCTCCACGGGCGCCTTGGAACGGACGGCTGAATGGCTCACGAAGACCACCCCCTTGCCGGCGTCGAGGATCCTGACGATCCCATCACCGAGCTGGACGACATCGAGGACGACGTCCTCGGCGACGACGCTCTCGCGGAAGAGGTGCTCGGCGAAGACGACCCCCTCGCCGACGACGTGTTGGGCGACGACATCTTGGTCGACGACGTTCTGGTCGATGAGGTGCTGGTCGATGAGGTGCTGGTTGTCGACGACGACCTGGGAGCGGTCGACGGCACCGCGGTGGTTGCCGCGGTCGTCGAGCCGGCCGTCATCGAGGACGACGACGAGGACGAGGACGACGAGGAGGAAGAGGACGACGTCGAGGCCGGCCTCGACGTGATCCTCAAGGACCGCCTCGTGGCCGTCGACGACGAGGAGGAAGAGGAGGAGGAGCCGACCGAGGGCGAGGACCGGGCCGAGGTGGCGGCCAAGGTGCTCCCGAAGCGGCCGGGCGAGTTCGTATGCCAGTCCTGTTTCCTCGTGAAGCACCCGAGCCAGCTGGCCGACGCCGGCCGGGGCCTCTGCCGCGACTGCGTCTAGCCCCACCCTGCGCGAACATCGCGCATGACCGAACGCGATCCCCTCGACCAAGCCCTCGACCTGCTCGTCTACGCGCCGGTGGGTCTGGCCCTGTCGGCCAAGGAGCTGCTTCCCCAACTGGCCGACCGGGGACGCCGCCAGGTGGGGCCCACCATGACGGCCGCCCGCATGGTGGGCGAGATGGTGGTGCAGCACGCGCCGAAGGAGGCCGAGCGCGTCGCCCGCGAGGTCGGGCGCCAGGGCGGTCGCCTGCTGGGTGAGGGGCTCGCGTCTCTCGTCCGGATGGCCGCCACCGGCACCGCGAGTACCGCGGCGGGCACCGCGGCCGACCCACGGCCCGAGGCCCGTGAGTCGCGGCCGCCCGGGGACCCTGTTGCCGGGCCCGGCTCGTCGGCCCCCCCGCCGAAATCCCCCGACGCAGGCGGGGGCCGGACTCCCGGGAGCGCTGGTGACCTGGCCATTCCGGGATACGACAGCCTGTCGGCGTCGCAGGTGGTGGCCCGTCTCGAGGGCCTGACGGCCCAGGAGCTCGAACAGATCCAGGGCTACGAGGAGGCCCACCGCGGCCGCCGAACGGTGCTGACCCGGGTCGGCCAACTGCGGTCGTCGGCTTGACCGAGGATGCCCGCCCGGCGACCGCCTTCGACATCGGGCGCCTGGCCGAGCTGGCACGGGCGGCCATCGCCGAGCTGACGCCGACCCGCGGCGGCGCCGTCTGGCGGGCCCGCGAAGCCCGCACCGAGCCCATCGAGACGACGCTGTCGGCGCTGCTCGACCGTCCCGACGCGCTGGTGCTGGCCGGGACCATCGACACGGTCGTGCTGGGTTACGCCGTGGCTCACATCGAGAGGTTGGCCGACGGGACCCACCTCGGCGTGGTCGACGACCTCTTCGTGGAGGAGGAGGCCCGGGGCGTGGGGGTCGGTGAGGCGATGATGGGCCAGGTAGTGGCCTGGTGCGAGGCTCGGGACTGCCGGGGCATCGACACCATGGCGCTGCCCGGGCACCGGCTGACCAAGAACTTCTTCGAGGAGTTCGGCTTCACGGCCCGCAAGCTGGTGATGCACAAGTCGCTCGGAGCGGGGTGGGGCCCGGAGGACGGCCCGTGAGGCCCGAGGTGTGTGTAGGGGCGATCGCGGTCGACGACGACCACATCCTGCTGGTACGCCGAGGCCGCGGGCCGGCGGCGGGGGAGTGGTCGCTACCGGGCGGCCGGGTGGAAGCGGGCGAGACCCTGGCGGAGGCGGTCGTGCGGGAGCTGGCCGAGGAGACCGGTTTGGAGGCCGTGTGCGAGGCGATGGTCGGCTGGGTCGAGCGCATCGGCGTGGACCACCACCACGTGATCATCGACTTCCGGGTCACCCCGCTCGAGAGCTGGGACAGCTCGCCGTCGCGACCCGGCGACGATGCCGCGGAGGTGGCGTGGGTGGCGATCGACGCCGTGAGCGAGCTACGGCTGGTCGACGGCTTGGTGGAGTTCCTGCACGAGCACGACATCGTGCCCGTCATCGCCTGACTACCTAAGAACGGCGGCCGGCCCCGATCTCGCGGTCGGCTCCGGCTTCGGGGCGGCGGCCGCCTCTGGTTCAGCCTTGACCACCGGTTCGGGCTTCGGTGGGCGCTGGAGCGCGGCTGGTGGGACCAGAGCGGCCAACCCCGGAACCTGTTGCAAGGTGGCCCGTGCCGTCTGGAGAAGCTTCTCATCGGCACCGTCGGGAAGGCTGCGCGGTTGCACGGTACGTCGCACCGGCGACGCGACCACCGCCTCAAGCACTGCCGTCCAGCGCTCAGGGCTGCTCTCGGGGCCGAGCGCGGTGCCGGCCGCCTCGCCCAGGCGGGCGGCGACGTCGGCGGGAAATCGCGAACCTGGCTCGGGAGGACGGCTGCTCAGACGCAGGGCCCTCACCACCCGCCCGTCGGCGATGGCAGCCATGATCTCGTCGAGCCACGTCTTGCGCTCGGCGGCGGTCCTGGCCTCCAGGATCTCGCGCAGCCGAACCGCCAGCTTCCGAGATTCCTCGTCCCGCCCGGCCCCGGACCCGGCCACGATCGCCCGCAGGTCGCGCAGGCTCACGTCGTCGGCCAGGTCCACCGCGGCCTCGGCCCGGTCGCGCCACTCGGCGGCCCGGAGCCGGGGGAGCAGCTCCTCAGCCATGGCCAGGAGCCCTTCCGGATGGATCTGCGGGCTGCCGTCGGTCTTGGCCTTGGCGTTCTGCTCCTCGACCGCCTGGCGGACGGCGGGTATCCCACCTCGCAGGATCTGGTCGGCGACGGGCCGCTGCTCGGGCGGGAGGGAGGCAACCACCGCCTGGCGATGAGCCCGTCCCGGGTTCAGCCGCTTCGCAACCGGTCGAGGCCTGGCAGGCGCCTGCCTCTCCTGCCTCTCCTGGCGCGCCGGCCTCGGTTCGCCACCGGGCCCGCTGGGCCGGTCGGCCGGCCGGCTTCCGGGCCCGGACACACGCCGACGTGACGGATCGATGCCACCGGTGCCCCGATCCGGCCGTGGCCGCGTCGAAGGCGCGCCCGGCGGCCGTCCGCTTCGATCAGGACCGTCGCGCCCAACCCGGTCGGCGCCGGGACGCCCTGCACGATCGGGGCCGCTGCGGCCCTGCGGGCGACGGTCACGATCGCGGTCGCGGCGTCCTTCAGCGCCCGACTCGCGACGTGTCGTCGCGGAGCTGGAGCGCTCCGGCGGCCCGGTCACCAATGGGCCGTCGGGAATGGGGGGCCCGATCACAGCAAGCCGCTCACCGCTCCCACGGTCCTTGCTCCTGGCCGCCGGAGCCGCAACGGACCTGACGACGATGCCCTCGAGATCGAAGTCGGCCTCGGCGCGCAGGACGTCGCCCACCTTCGCTCCGTTGGGCACAAGGCCGGCCTCGACCACGCCCTTGGGCTGGCGGGCACCCGCAGCTCGCCAGGTCCAGTCGCCGTCGCCGCGGGAGCTCGTGAGCTCGATGTCGATACGGGGCATGCAGGCCAAAGGCTAGTGGAGCCTGGGACACGCGGCCCGTCTCCGGTGCTGGCGCACCGCGGCCATCTAGCGTGCACAGACGATGCTGCCCGCCCTTGCCGTCGCCATCGATTGGGACGAGGCCCGCTCAGCCCTCGGTAGGGCCACCGCGCAGCTGACCGCCATGCTACGGAACTGCGACCGGCCGCACGCACCGGCGCTCGGGGTGTGGGACGTCACCGAGCTCGCGATCCACGTGTCCACGGCCATCGCAGCCGTCGCGGCCATGGCCCGCGGGACCGAGCCTCTGATGACCAACCTCTCGCAGCTCTCGGTGCTCACCGAGATGCTCGTCTCCGGCGAGACCGAGACCGACCTGGCCAAGGTGGCCGACCGGATCGACGCCGGAGGCGAGGATCTGTTGGGCGTCATGAACACAGGCAGCGACGACACCAGGAGCTGGTTGGTGGCAGGCATCGAGATGCGGCTCTCCACCTTGACGTGCCACGCCCTCAACGAGATCGTCGTGCACGGCCACGATCTCGCCAGGGCCATGTCCCGACCGTGGACCATCTCCGGGCCCCAGGCCCGGCTGGTGCTGAACGGGTTCCTCTTCCCGGTGCTCGCCGGCCTGGGGCGCGCCATCGTCGACCAGAAGGCGGCGGCCGGTGTCTCGGCCTCCTTCGACGTTCGCCTGCGTGGTGGCGGGCGGACCTACATGACCTTCAACGATGGTGACCTGACGCTTTCCGACTCCCCTGTGCGGCCCGTCGACTGCCACCTCTCGGTCGATCCGGCCGCCTTCCTCCTCGTGGCCTGGGGCCGCCAAAGCCAATGGCCGGCCATCGCCCGGGGACAGCTCGTGGCGTGGGGACGCCGCCCGTGGCAAGGCGTCAAGCTCCGCTCGCTGGTGACGAACCCGTAGGGCCCGTCGCTCTGCCTCAGTCGGGTGGCGGTCGGGGACCCTGGCGGCGGGGGTCGTAGCCGGGGCCCGGCTGGCCCGGCTGGTCCGGGCCGGCGGGGTACCACCCGGGAGGCGGCGGCGGTGGCGGGCTCTCCGGCGCGGTGTAGCGCCGGGCGGGCAGCGACGACGTGCGGGAGCCCGAGTCGAAAGCGATTCGGAAGGCGAGGATCCACCCGATCACCGTCCATCCGGCCAGGCCGTTCATGACCAGCGTGTGCACCATGAAGGGGCTCCGACGCACGGCCGCTACCAGGCTCGGCAACCAATAGATGATGGTTGCGGCGGCGTAGATCGCGACCAGGACCGACAGCCCACTGACGAACGATTCCAAGGGCTCCAGCGTGCTCTCGGGCGGAGTCGTCGTCACCTGCTGCAGCATCGCCAACATGGCCCGCATCGTTACACCCCTCGACCGTTCCCGCCGTTCTGATGCTCTCAGCGCCCCCGACCAGGCCTACGCGACTGTGCCATCCACGATCCCGCGGGCAACATGGTCCACATCCAGGAGCTGCGCTGAGCCATCCGGCGATCGCAGCCATGATGGAGACACGATGAGCAAGGCCAAGCAGGCGGACCCGCAGTCGCCTGCGCCACACGTCGCCGACAGCCACGATCTGATCCGCGTGCACGGCGCGCGCGTGAACAACCTTTCCGACGTCAGCGTCGAGATCCCGAAGCGCCGGCTGACGGTGTTCACCGGCGTCTCCGGCTCGGGCAAGAGCTCGCTCGTCTTCGGCACGATCGCCGCGGAGTCGCAGCGGATGATCAACGAGACCTACAGCGCATTCGTGCAGGGCTTCATGCCGACGCTGGCGCGGCCCGACGTCGACGTGCTCGACGGCCTGACGACCGCGATCATCGTCGACCAAGAGCGGATGGGTGCCAACCCCCGCTCCACCGTCGGCACCGCCACCGACGCCAACGCGATGCTGCGGATCGTCTTCAGCCGGCTCGGCGAGCCGAGTGCCGGGCCGTCGTTCCACTACAGCTTCAACCTGCCCGCCGGCGCCTGCCC
>JBOGIF010000073.1:0-14832 GCA_050742415.1 Acidimicrobiales bacterium
ACCTTGGTCGGGGCCAGGCCGGCGGCGGTGGCCACCTCGACGAGGCGGGCCAATTGACGCTCCAGGTCGCCGCGTTGGTCCGACGACGACACCCGGGCGTAGAGGGCGACACCACCGGGGCCGGGAGCCGGCTCGTCGACCAGGATCGTACCGGTGGCGAGCTGGTGGGCGGGCACCGGCAGGACTCCGGCGTGGAACCAACGGGTCGCGGTCTGGCGGCTCACGCCGTTGCATCTGGCCCACGCAGCGAGCTTCATCCGTCCCATCATGACGAGGGGGGTGTGACAGTCATGGCCCGATGGGGACAGAACCGCCCATCGCCCCGAGCAGTTGGTAACCCCCCGACCCGCCGCCCCGGTGGCGGTAGCATCGGGTGCGCCATGGATGCTGCCGAAGGTGCCGTGGTGGACTGGGTACTGCCCGGCCGCCTGTCAACCGCCGACGCCGACCTTGCCGTCGTGGCCGGTGGATGGGGCCCCAAGAGCCGCTGCCACCGCCGGGCCGAGGTCGAGTGGATCAGGCCCGTCTGTCCGACCGGCACCGTCCGCCTCGGCCTGCGGGTGGTGGACGGCGAGGGATTCGAGTTCGTGCCGGGTCAGTTCGTCGGCGTCGAGATCGGGATCGACGGGCTCGGCTACGCCCGGAGTCCCTACTGCATCTTGTCGCCGCCGGCTGACGACCGGCGCTTCGAGCTGGTGGTGCGGGTCGTCCGCGACGGCCCCGTGTCGCGTTACCTCGGCTCGTGCGCGGTGGGAGATCAGATCGCCTTCCGGGGTCCCACGGGCCGTTCGATGGTGCCGCCGCACGACGACCTGGACATCGTGCTCCTGGCCACCGGTGTGGGCATCGGCCCGTTCCACTCGCTGGCCGCCCACCTGCTGCGACGGGGTTTCCCGAGGACGATCACGCTCTTTTGGGGCCTCCGGCTCGTTGAGGACATCTGCCTTATCGCCGAACTCGACGAGCTGGCCCGGCTTCATCCCGGCTTTTCCTACCGGATCACGCTGTCACAGCCGTCGAAGGGGTGGCCGGGGCTCCGCGGCCGGATCACCGAGTCGGTGCCGCCGCGGCTGGCCACCCTGGGCGGCACCCGCTACTACCTGTGCGGTAACGGAGCCATGACCGAGGACATGGCCACCGCCCTGTCCGACCTCGGGGTGCGAGAGGAGTTGTTGCACCAGGAGCACTACTTCAACCAGAAGCACGTTCCCGACCCGTTGGTGCTCGCCGCCATCGAATCCCGTTTCGTGGCCTCCGACCTGTTCTCACCGATCGCCCACCAGCGGGCGAGCGGGGGGCTGTTCCACCTCGACGGCCCCCTCGGGGGCGGGCTCCGCCGAACTCAGTCGTAGCGGCGGATGGCACCGACGTTGAACACGACCATGAGAACTCCCGCCACGGCCACGACCGCGAAGCCCCGCCCGATCTTCGCCCACGCCAGGTCGTCAAGGATCAGCGAACGGAGCGCCTCCATGATGTAGGTGACGGGGTTGAAGGTGGCGGCGACCTCCATCGGCCGCGTGAGCATGTCGCGGGGGACGAAGTTTGGCGTCAGGAACAACAGCGGGAAAAAGACCAGCGAACCGGACTGGGTGGCCGCGGCACTGCGCGACTTGAGGGCGATGAGCTGCACGAACCCCGAGAACACGACCGACCACGACGCCGCCAGCACCAGGAGGAGGACGAAGCCGATGACCCCGCTGGCCACCGAGATGCCGAACAGCAGGGACACGAGCACTATCAGGGCCGAGATGGCGACACTTTTTACCGCCTCCGCCGTCAGGCGGCCCAGCACGATGGCGGTCCGTGACACCGGCGTGGCCCGGAGCTTGTCGAAGTACCCGCCCTCGATGTCCTCGACCAGGTAGAGCGCAGCACTCCCGAACGACGCGGCCAGCAAGAGGGCGCTCGGAACCTGGAAGGCGGCGTAGTTCTGGCCCTTGAGGAACGAGGTGGCCCCCGAAGGGAAGATCTTGCCGGCCTGGCCGACGTTCACGACCAGGAAGAACAGCGGGATGAACACCGTGGGGAACAGCGACTCCGGAGTGCGCACGGTCTCGCGGATGGCCCGGCGGCCGAGCACCCAGAACTGGGTCACCGCACCTCCTGCACCTGGCCGGCGACCCGTTCGCGGGTGCGCCCGGTGGCGTCGAGGAAGACCTCGTCGAGGGACGGGTCCACGTCCATGGACTGGCGCCGGCGGAGCTCGGCTTTCAGTTCGTCGGGTGTGCCCTCCCGAACGATGAGGCCGCCGTCGATGATGGCCAGCCGGTGGCAGAGCTGGTCGGCTTCCTCCAGGTACTGGGTGGTCAGAAAGACCGTCGTCCCCAGGGCGTTGATGCGGCGCATCTCGTCCCACACGGTGAGCCGGCTGGCCGGGTCGAGGCCGGTCGTCGGCTCGTCGAGGAACAGGACCTGCGGCTCATGTACGAGGGCCGACGCCAGGTCGAGCCTTCGCTTCATGCCCCCGGAGTAACCCTTGATGCGCCTGTCGGCGGCGTCGAGGAGGTCGACCAGCTCGAGCAGCTCCTGGGCCCGGTCGGCGGCCTGGGCCGGCGAGTTGCCGAACAGCCGGGCCTGGAGGACGAGCAGCTCGCGTCCCGTCTGGCGTGGGTCCAGGCCCGCCTCCTGCAGCGCCACCCCGATACCGCGGCGGGCCGCATCGGGGTCGGTGGTGACATCGACCCCGGCCACGCGCGCCGAGCCCGAGGTGATGGTCATCAGCGTGGCGAGCATGCGTACGGTGGTCGACTTCCCGGCGCCGTTGGGCCCGAGGAAGCCGAACACCTCACCTTCCTCCACAGCCAGGTCGACACCGCGCACCGCGTCGACCGTCCCGCTCCGGCCGCTGAACCGCTTGACCAGCTGCTCGGCTTCCACGGCCAGCGACATGGTCCGACGCTATCCCGGCCGGCCCCGGGTCGGCGTCCGAGCGGCTACAGGTACTGGCCGGTACCGACCCGCTCGATGGCCCGGCCGCCCACCGCGGTCTGGCCCGGCTTGCCCTCGGCCAGCAGGACCCGCAGGAAGACGATCCGCTCGCCCTTCTTGCCAGAGATCTTAGCCCAGTCGTCTGGGTTGGTGGAGTTGGGCAGGTCCTCGTGTTCCTTGTACTCCTGGCGGATGGAGGCACTGAGGTCGGACAGGCGGATGCCCTTGCGTTCCCCAGCGATGATCCGCTTGATGGCCAGCTTCTTGGCCCGTCGCACGATGTTCTCGATCATGGCCCCCGAGGCGAAGTCCTTGAAGTACATGACCTCCTTGTCGCCGTTCTGGTAGGTCACCTCGATGAACCGGTTCTCGTCGGTGTCGCGGTACATCTCCTCGACGGTCTGCTCGATCATCACCCGTACCGCCTTGTCCACGTCCCCGCCCCCGAGACCATCGACCTCGACGGGGTCGATGGGCAGGTCGGCGGTGAGATAGCGGGCGAAGATGTGGGCGGCGGCCTGGCGGTCGGGGCGCTCGATCTTGATCTTCACGTCGAGACGGCCAGGGCGCAGGATGGCGGGGTCGATGAGGTCCTCCCGGTTGGAGGCACCGATGACGATGACGTTTTTCAGTGTCTCCACGCCGTCGATCTCGGCCAGGAGCTGGGGCACGATGGTCGACTCCATGTCCGAGGAGATCCCGGTGCCGCGGGTGCGGAACAGCGAGTCCATCTCGTCGAAAAAGACGATGACCGGCATGCCCTCCTCGGACTTCTCCCGGGCCCGCTGGAAGACCAGGCGGATCTGGCGCTCGGTCTCGCCGACGTACTTGTTGAGCAGCTCGGGACCCTTGATGTTCAAGAAGTAGCTCTTGGCCGACTTGTCGCCGGTGACCTGGGCCACCTTCTTGGCCAGCGAGTTGGCGACCGCCTTGGCGATGAGGGTCTTGCCGCAGCCCGGCGGCCCGTACAGCAGTATGCCCTTGGGTGCCGGCAGCTTGTGCTCCACGAACAGGTCACGGTGCAGGAACGGCAGCTCGACGGCGTCGGTGATGGCCTCGATCTGTGCGTCCAGGCCTCCGACATCCTCGTAGGAGATGTCGGGCACCTCCTCCAGGACCAGTTCCTCGACCTCGGGTCGGGGCAGTCTCTCGAGCAGCATCCCGGTACGCGGATCCATGAGGATGGTGTCCCCCGACCGGAGTTTCTGGCCGATGAGGGACTCGGACAGCTCCACCACCCGTTCGTCGTCGGCCCGGCCGACCACCAGGGCCCGGGTGCCGTCGTCGAGCAGCTCCTTCAGGGTCACCACGTCGCCCGACACCTCCTGGTGGCGGGCCAGTACGACGTTCAAAGACTCGTTGAGCACGACCTCCTGGCCCCGGCGCAGCTCGCCGACATCCAGTTCGGGGTGCAGGGCGACGCGCATCTTGCGCCCACCGGAGAACACGTCGACGGTTCCGTCATCGTTGGTGTCGAGGTAGGTGCCGTAGGCCGACGGCGGTTGGGTGAGCTTGTCGACCTCCTCGCGCAGCTTGGCGATGTGCTCGCGGGCCTCCCGCAAGGTGTAGGTGAGGCGTTCGTTCTGCGAGACGGCCTGGGCCAGCTGGCCCTTGGTCTCCAGGAGCTTCTCCTCCAGGGTCCGGACCCGCTTGGGGGCGTCCTGAAGGCGCCGCCGGAGGGCGACGACCTCCTCCTCCAGTACCACGGCCTGCTCGCGCCACTCGGCCGCCTCCTGCTTCGAGGTAGCCAGGTTCGCGTCCTCGTGGTGATCGGGCGTCGGAACCACCTCCCGTGCGGTCGGGGTAGAGCTGTCGGAGCAGAGCTGTCGGAGCAGCGACCATACACGCCGCCCGCGCGCGAACACCGCGCCCCCGTCCTGGCCCGTTCTGGGTTTTCCCTGTCGATCCCGCGCAAACTGCGGCTACCATGGTCCCATGAAGGTGTGGATCGACCAGGACCTGTGCACGGGCGACGGCCTCTGTGAGGAGATCGCCCCTGCGGTGTTCACGCTGCTCGACGACGGGCTGGCCTACGTCAAAGAGGGTGCCAGGGTGTTCAACCCCGGCGGCTCCGACGCCATGGCCCTGGTGCCGGCCGGCCTGGAGGACGCCACCATCGAGTCCGCCGAGGAATGTCCCGGCGAGTGCATCTTCATCGAGCCCGACTGACTGCGGCGACTACCGCTCCCGGCTCCGGTCGACGAGGGCCAGCACCAGCCGCGCGGTGACGCCCACCAGCAGCACCGTGGCGACCACCATCCCCACCTCTTGGGCCGCGCCGGTACCACTGTCGTCACCGGCGACGACCGGCCCCGGCCCGCCGTCGTCGGCCAGCGCCTGGCGCAGGCGCTGGTCCTGGGCGACGGCCACCTCGATGGCCAGGGTGCGGGCGCCGGTGCCGGCCAGCGCCGCCACCGCCAGGGCATAGGGGGCCCGGGGCACGGCCACCGCTTCGACCAGGTTCCCGTCCCCATCGCCGAACCGGGCCCCGACGGCCGAGCGCAGGCCCGGGACGGCGAAGGCGGCGTAATCGGCCTTGGACTGGGCACCCTCGTCGAAGCCCTCGACGAAGCCGCCGACATCGTCGGGGTCCTTCAGCTCGAACAGCAGGACCACCACGGCGCCGGCCGGGGGCACGGCGACGCTCCCGTCGGGCACGAACAGCCGGGCGTAGACGGCCCGGGTGGCGCCGCCCAGCGCCTCGCCGTCCTCCCTGACGGGGAGCAACGGGATGAACGCCTCGAGGTCGAAGGGACCGTCGACATCCTCGTCGATCATGTAGCCGGCGAGCTCGCCAAGGACCAGGTCCTCGAGATCCTCGGCCGCCGCCCCGGCGCGGCCGGCGGGCGCCACCAGCGCCACCAGCGCCACCAGCGCCAGCAGCGCCAACCGCGCCACGGGGGCTGGGCGCCGCCCGCTCGGGACCGCTACCGCAGGCACGGTCCGGTCGCGACCGGCCTGGCGCGCGGCACCTGCAGCACTTCGCGCAACTCGTCGGCGGTCAGCGCGTAGGCCGTCGCCGACTGGTCCGGAGCGATGGCAAAGGCCACGCCGACCACCGTACCGTCGGTGTCGACCAGGGGCCCCCCGGAGTCTCCCGGTCGCAGCTGGGAGGCCAGGATGAACACGTCACGGCGCGTCTGGGCGGCGTCGTAGAGGTCCCGGCCGAGCGCGTCGACCCGTCGGCGGATGGCGGCCGGGGCCACCCGCAACTCGTCCTGACCGCCGGGATGGCCGAAGACGGCGCCCTGATCACCCACCTTCGCCGACCCGACGGGCAGCGGAGCCCGGCCGAGACCGGGCACGGCGAGCACGGCCAGATCCCGGGCCGGGTCGAAGACGACCACGGTGGCGTCGAGGCGGCGCCCGTCGGTCCTCAGGACCTGGGTGCGACCGGCCCTTTCGCCCGCCACCACGTGGGCATTGGTGACGACGGTGTCCTCGGCCACGGCGAAACCGCTCCCCTGCTGCTGGCGGCTGCAGGCGGCGCCCTCGACCTTGACCGTCGACTGCGACACCCGCTCGATCACCGCCGCCTCCAGCCCGCTGGCCTCGGGCGGCGGCCCGATGGACGGTGTCGGTCGTAGGGCGTCGAACACCCGCGGGAAGTCGGTGTCTCCCACCAGACCGCGGAGCACCTGCATGGCGTCGGGCGGTCGGGGAAGCCGGCGGTCGATGGCCCGGGCGATCACCGACTCACGGGCCTGCCGGGCCGGCGCCCCGGGCACCTCGGCGATGGCCGGCAGGAGTAGCCACAACGTGACGATGACGCCGACGACGCCGATGCCGGCGCCGATGGCCCGGTCGACTATCCGCAGCGGGCCGAACGGAACGAACCGGCGCAGCGACGAGCCGAGGACCAGTCCCAGAGCCTGGCCGGCGAAGGCGCCGGCGAGCAGGATCACCGAGGCGATGAGCAGCTTGTTGCCCGGATCGGGACCCTCGAAGGTCCGCAGCGCGGTCGGCAGGACCAGGACCGCCAGGTAGAGGCCGAGGGCGAGGCCGATCCATGAGGCGACGCGGGCGATGAAGCCGAGCCGGTAGCCGCCGACGCCGGCGGCTACCAGGGCGGCCACGATCAGCCCGTCGAAGAGGCTCACGGCTCGGGCGGCGGCTCGGGCGGTGGGATCTCAGGCAGGTTGCCCAGCAGCCGGGCCGCGGTCAGGAACCCGGTGTGGGCCACCATGCGGTGGTCGGGCCGGACGGCCTGTCCCTCCACGTGCCAGGTCCTCAGCAGGATCTCCACCGTCTCGGCCATGGCGAAGGGGCTGCCGTCGAGCGCCTCGCGCAGCCGGGAGACCTGCATGATGCTCGGAACATAGGCGACGAAGATCCCGCCCCGGGCCAGCGCGGCGGCGGCGTGGCCCACCACCCGCCACGGCTCGGGCAGGTCCAGCACCACGCGGTCGAGCCCGGTCTCCTCGATACCCGCATAGACATCCCTCGGCCGGACGTCGTAGGCGGCCAGATGGTCGGAACCGAGGAAGCGACCCACGTTGGCCGCCGCGTTGGCGGCGAATTCCGGCCGCAGCTCGTAACCCGAGATGCGGGCACCGGCCCGCAGGAGGGCCAGCGACAGGGCGCCCGAGCCCACGCCCGCCTCCAGCACGCGGGCTCCGGGGAAGATGTCGGCCATCACCAGCACCTGGCCCAGGTCCTTGGGGTAGATCACCTGGGCGCCGCGGGGCATCTTCAGCACGAAGTCCGACAGGGTCGGGCGGACGGCCTGGTACCAGGCTCCGGCGGTCGAGCGGGCCACCACCCCCTCGGCCTGGCCCAGGAAGGCCTGGTGGGAAACGAAGCCGGCGTGGGTGTGGAAGGTGCCGTCCCGGCTCAGGGTCAGCAGGTACCGGCGGCCCTTGCGGTCAAGGACCAGGGCGCTGTCGCCCTCGCCGAACGGCCGGCTCACCGGGCCTTGCGCCGGCCGGGCGGCTCAGCGGTGATGACCAATGACTGGCCGGCCGCCAACTCCTCGCAGTAGACGACCTTGGGCGTGCGGGCGGCGAGGCGCCGCAGCGCCCGCAGTCCGAGGGCCGCGCCGCCGACCACGGTCCAGGCCCGGCTCCCGCCGAGGAAGCCCTTTCGAAACCCGGTCCGGACCAACCAACCCATCGCCTAGACCCGCCTGATCTCGACGACCGTGCTGCGCTCGCGGCCACGGCGGCGGCCCAGCAGAAAGGCTGCTCCCACCACGACGACGGCCAGGGCCATGCCGGCCACCAGGAGCTTGGGCTTGGCCGCCTCGGTGGTGGTCTCCACGTCCCCCCGCAACTCGGCCAGCTTGGCCTCGATGGTGGCCCTGGTGATGCGGGCATCGCCGCCGCCGCCCCCGGCCGGATCGCCGGTCATCAGCCCCTCGCCTTCCGGCCGCCGGCCCGCCGCCTCGGTGCGCCGATGGCGCGCACGGCCAGGACCACCACCAGAGAGGAGCCGACGAGCACGATGCCGTAGGGCGCCCACGACCAGTTCCCGTCGAAGGCGCCCCCCGTCTCGCTCTGCAGCGCCCGTAGGCCGGCCAGGGTCAACAGGACCACGCCGATGCTGGTGAGCGCCGACCCGGCCATCCCGAGGGCGAGGAAACGGCCGAGCCTCTTGATCGGCTCCAGGGTCTCCTGCTTGAAGTAGGCGACGACCAGGGTCCGCAGCTCGCCGAGATGGGCGGGGATGCCCCTGTCGTCTCTTCGCGCGCCGGCCATGTGCGGGAGTGCTTATCTCCCCCGGCCCCGCTGGGCAAGCCGGCGGTCCGGCACCCAGCCTCGGGCTCAGGGTCCCGACAGGCGAAAGTTGAACAGGTCGGATGCGCCGGCGGCCATCTCAGCCAGCAGGGTCAGCCGCTCGGCCGGCCCATCGGTCTCCAGCAACCGCTGCTGGTCGGCGGGGCCGAGGGGCGCGATGGCGCACAGCTGGTGGGCCGCCACCTGCGCATCTCCGGCCAGCTCCGTGGCGGCCGGATAGGAGGGCTCCCCGAGCTCTTCGGCCAGGGTCAGCGACCGGCGCACCTCGACCAGCGCGGCCGCCATCGCCTCGGCCGCCTCCGGCCCCACCGGCGGGTCGGGGAGCTCCTCGACCAGGGCCACCGGGTAGGGATCGTCGGGGAGCCAGGCGGTGACCCGCACCCGCCGGGTGCCGAGGCACAGCAACTCCCAGCGCCCGTCGGCCAAGGGGGCGGCCTCGACGATGCGGGCCACCGTTCCCAGCCGGAAACGGGTCTCCCCTCCTCCCACCTCGGCGCCCCGTTCGATGAGCACCACGCCGAACTCGTTTCCGTGGCGCAGGCAGTCACGTACCAGCGTGCGGTACCGCATCTCGAACACGTGCAGGGCCAGCGGCATGTGTGGGAAGAGCACCGACCCGAGCGGGAACATCGGCAGCGGCACCACCACCGCGCCGTGAGCGCCGCTCACGGAACGAGGTCCTCGCGGGGAGGGGCGTCGGGATAGCGGGCCATGGCCCCGGCCAGATCCTCCTGCAGCGTCCGGCCGAGTGTGTCGCGGGGCAGGTCGTTGGCCAGCAGGGCGAAGCTGAGCGGGGCACCGGCGGCCGGGTCGGACGCGTCCAGGAAGCCGGCGAGGCCGACCACGCCGCTGAGCGAGCCGGTCTTGGCCCGCATCCGCCCGGCCGCCGGATGGCCGACGAAGCGCATGGCCAGGGTTCCGTCACGCCCGGCCACCGGGAAGCCGGTGGCCACCGTCCCCCCGGGCCCCGAAGCCGTCAGCGCCGCCATCAGCAGGTCGCAGCTCGCCCGGTCCGAGCGGTCCAGGCCGGAGCCGTCGACGGCGGCGAGGCCGCCGGCGGGCAGACCGTCGGCCACCAGGGTGTCGCGGATGACCTGGATGCCGGCGGAGGTGGTCCCGCCGGTGCCGAAGCGGTGGCCGAGTTCCTTGACCAACGACTCCGCGGTGACGTTGTCGCTCTCTTTCAACATCTCGGCGACGATCACCCCGACCGGTGGTGACGCCAACCCGGCGAGCACCGTCGTACCGGCCGGTGCCGTCCCCTGTCCCGGGGCTCCCGCCACCGGGACGCCCCGTTCCTGCAGCAGGCCGGTGAGCACCGCCGCGGCGTGGGCCGCCGGCTGGTCGGCGGGCACCGGACGGGGCCGGTAGGCCACGAAGCCGTCGTTGACGGCCAGGGCACTGGACGGCCCCACGTCGCCGTCCTCCCGGTAACTCGGCTTCCACGTCGGGATGTAGCGCTGGGTGTCGTAGCGCGACTCGTCGCCCAGCACGCCACCTTGCACCGTCCTCACCCCGGCCTCCACCAGGGCGTCGGCCAGCCGTTCGAACGGGGTGGTCACCTGGGGCTGATTGGCGAAGGAGGCCGCGTAGTCGGCGGTGGCCAGCAGAGGGTCGCCACCGCCCACCACGAACAGGTTCCCGGCGACCACGCCGCCACCCGCCACCGGTGCCGTGGCCCGTACCTCGGTCACGAAACGGTCGTCCAGCCCCAGTCGGGCCAGCGCCGCCTGGGCCGTGAGGACCTTCAGGGTCGAGGCGGGGATGAGCCGGGCCTCGCCCCGGCGGGACACGATCGGGCGGTCCCCGTGGTGCACGACGAGGCAGGACTGCTGCCGCGCGCCACCGAGGGCCGGGTCGGCCAGTATGGCGTCGAGGTCGGTCCGCAGGCGCTGGTCGGCCACGAGCTCGGCCACCACGCCCGGGGCCCGGCGGGCCGACAGCACCGGCGCCCGTATGCCGGGACCGTCCAGGAGGCTCGGTACCGTCGCCGGTGCGACGGCCAGCGCTCCCGCGACCACGCAGATGGCCGCGAGCGCGGCCGGCAGGACCCATCTGCGCACCGCGCCAGCCTACGGCTCCAGGGCGGCCCGGAAGAAGGTACGGACGTGTTCGAGCCGGCGCTCCATGGCCCCGGCCTCCAACGGATCGCGGTCGAGCAGCGAAGCCAGGAAGGCCAGATCGCTGAAGTAACTGAGCAGGGCGCCGTAGCCGGTCAGCACCAGCTGTTCGGCGTCGTGGCGGCGGAAATGGCCGAGGTCCATCTCCTTCTCGAAGAAGGTGCAGGCGCGGTCGAACCAGGGCTTGAGGGCGGCGCCCAGGTCCAGTCCCAGGTGCGAGCTGTTGTCGAGGGCGGCCCGGCGGGCGATGCGCACGAAGTCGGGATTCTCGGCGAAGAACCGGAAGCCGGCCGAGATCACGTGGTCGACCTGTTCCCAGCCGTCGGTAGGCTTGTGGATGGCCTCGGCCACCCGGCTGAACCAGTCGGCGAGGCTCTCCTCGAAGACCTGGCGGTACAGGGCCTCCTTGGACGGGAAGTGGTGCAACAGGCTCGGTCGGCGGATGCCGACCACGGTGGCGATGTCGTTTAGCGACGTGCCGTCGTAGCCGTGCTGGGAGAAGAGCTGGCGGCCGGCGGCCAGGATGGCCTGCCGGGTCGACAGCGGCTCGGCGACCGCACTGCCCACCGTCGGTACGCGTCCCGGGCCGAACGAGGGTGCGGCCATGCCCGTCACCCTAGGTGAGTCGGCCGGGCGGTCGAGCCTACCGACCGGTAGGTAGGTAGGCTTGATTACGATGAGATCCCTCCTCCTCGCCCTGCTCATGGGCTTCGCCCTGTGCCAGGTGGCCCAGGTCATCACCACCGTTTCCTCCACCGGGCGGTCGCCCACCGCTCGCTCAGGCTGGCGCCACCGGTGACGGTCGTCCTGCGGTACTGACCTGGGTACTCACCGGAATCCGTCCCCGCCAGTGGGTGGCCGTCCACCGCAAGCACCACGCCTACACCGACGTGGCCGGCGATCCCCACTCCTCCTTGACGCCGCCGTGGCGCTGCCCGGAGCGCACGTCGACCGCGCCGTGGCCGCGTTGGAGCTGTCTGCAACGGCCGAACGTACGCGCGTGCCGAGGTTCTCGCCGCCCGAGAACTCGACGGCGCTTCGTGGGCCAACGTTGCGCGGCTCTCTGCGTAAGCCGCCAGACCGCGCACGAGCGTTTTTCCGCACCGGCCCCGACGGCATGCACTCCCGGGCGTTCGAATTCAAACGCTACTCATCGCCGTAGTCTGGTAGGCGCTTCGACACGGACAGGGCCGGGTCACGCAGTATCACGCAGCGGCGTTATCGGGCGCCCCTCACCGCCTCACTTCGCCGGAAGTCGGGCGAGTGGGACCTGCCTGAGCCGGTGCGTGGGTGCTACCAGCGGCTCCGATCTGACCGCGCGCATTCTGAGACATGTTCGGCTTCCTGCCACGGAGCGGCTAACGCCGATTCGGGCCGCTGCGCCGTGGCGCGCTCGCGGCTCGACTCTTCAACTTGCGCCACCCCCGGCGCGGTTGTTGGCGATGATGTGCTTGAACATCGCCGTGAGAGCAGACGCGTTGATCGCTTCGCCTTCACGCACGGCCACCGTGCGGGCCGTCTTGTTCGAGTGGCCGCCCGTGATGATCCCCTCGGGATCAGGGACGATGCCGCCGTCGTACAAGAACACGTTCACGTGATCCTTTGCGGCCAACAGTGCGCACACGTTTCCATCAAGGACGAAGTAGGGCTGGCGGGTGCGCTTGATCGTCTCGACGACGTCCTGGTCGGCGGCGTGAACCAGCTCGCGAACCTCGCGGCAGATCGCCCGCTGCCAATCGGGCAGGGCGTCGATGTAGGCGTCGATACGAGGGTCAGCGGCGTATGTCACCTCACCCATCATCGTGCCATCCTCGCTACTGATCGGGCCACCCTCACGACGTCTCGATGATCCTGAGTCCATTGCATCGTCGCGGAGGGAGAACATGGCCGGTACCCCGGGCCGTCGCAGCACCTCATCGACGTCGACTCCCCGCGTCAGAAGCGGAAGCGGCTCAGCCCGCCCGGCTCGGTGCTCAACGCGACGATCGCCGATCGCGGCGCGATGCGGTACACGTTCCACGGCGGTGGTCCTTGCGAGGGAGCGTTGAACGGCGCAGTGATACCCGAGTCGCTCTGATCCGGTTCCGCTGGCCAACCCTGGTCGGCCCATGCCTTTGCGAGACGGGCGATGACGGCGGGGTCGGTCACGCGTTCTGCGCCTCCCTCGACGACGTCGGCGTCGCGGATCGACACGGCAAGCGAGCAGCGCGCGTCGCGCGCGACGTTGCGGGCCTTCCGAGTGTTGGCGCCCGTCTGGATGGTCAACATCGCCGAAAGCGGCCAGTAGGCGGCCGCCCGAACGGCTACACAGCTGTCGCGCCTCGATCACCAAAAGGAAACAGGCGCGGGTGGGAACAGGCTCGGCAGTCGGGTGCGTCGTCGTTGTCCGACGAGCGCAACCAGACAGACAGCGCCGACGACCGGCACGAGGAAGACTCCCACTGGCACCGCGACCCACCACCACCGTTCAGACGGCAATTCACCGCCGATCGTCAGCACCAGCAGATCGGCGAGGACGATCATCGGAAGCCGTCGAGTTCGCCGGCGTCGGCGAACCGAACGACGGCGATGGTCGCTCTCGCGAGCCGTTCTGTCGCGACCGAAACGCTCAGGCAGGGGTGACCCACACCGCCGATTGTTCCGAGGTCGGAACAACGCCGATTCCGTGCGGTCTCAAGGGCCCGCGCGCTCTCGTGCTACTTCGAGTCGACGGGGCCGATGTGGGCGGTACCCTCGTCGTCAACGTGCCACCCCGGGTTGTGGGCGAGCTCCCACACGGTGCCGTCCGGTGCCTCGACGTATGCGTGGTAGCCACCCCACTCAGCCGGCTGCGGCGGCTTCCGCACGTACGCACCTGCCGAACTCATGGTCTGTACGGCGGCATCGACGGCAGGCGCCGACTCGTAGAGCATGCCAAGGTCGAACGGCGGGGTCGCACCGCCATCGCCGATATCCTTCTCGAGGTCGCCCCTGGCGAATAGGGCGACCATTCGACCAGGGCCGGCGCGAAGGAAGGTGACCTCGCCAGGCACGGTGAGGGCTGGCTGCCAGCCGAGCCGGTCCACGTAGAACTCGTGGGCGGTGCCGAGGTCAGCCACACCCAGGGTGATGATGTCGACGCGAAGGTCCATGACGGCATTCTCTGATGGCAGGCTGGCGTTGTCTTGAACGAATCGGACACGTATCGGGAGTGGTCACCGCCAGCGGCATGGCGATCGACGGTGGCGTGCCTGTGGGAGCAGAGAGTGGTCGCCGACATCGACCACCGAGTGCTCCCTGATGGCTGCGCTGACCTCATCGTCGGGTTCGGTGGTGCCGTGGCAGTTGGTCTGGCGGACACGGCCGTCGTGCATCGTCTTACCGCCGGGTCGTCATGTCGCGGGCTGCGGTTGCGGCCAGAGGCGGTGGCCACCCTTCTTGGCGTTCCAGCGCACGAGCTCCGGAACAAGGAGCTCCCGCTCGATGAAGTCGTTGGCACCCGCCGCTCCCGGCACCTCGTCGCAACGGTGCTGCACGGTGCGCCCCACCAATCGCTGGAGGTGATCCCGCCCACCGCGGTGGCGAACGCACTTCGGCTGCTCCCGACGAGAAGCATTGACCAGACTGCGGACGCTCTCGGCTTCTCCGTCCGGCATCTCCGGCGGCTACTCCTGGAGCACACCGGACTCGGGCCCAAGGAGCACCAGCGCATCCGACGACTGCGTCGATTCCTCGACGACGAGGCACCGCTGGCGGATGCCGCCGTGGCGGCCGGCTATGCCGACCAGTCGCACCTGTCGCGCGAGGTGAGTCGGCTCTGCGGGCTGGCGCCGGCGGCCTTGCGGACCGAGCGTCGCCAAGCTCAGCGGCTACCGCCGATGCCGACCGGTTGAGGGCCACGCGGGGCAGCTCCCTGTCCCGACGGTCGCTTCCGGACGTACAGATCAGTTTCTGTGCCCGCTGGCGCGGCCGCGACGCATGCGCGAAAATGGTGCCCGAACACGTCGGGGCCTTGCGCTCGAGCGGGGTCTCCGCCCCGCACCACGTGTCTCACGCGCCACGACTCA
>JBOGIF010000074.1:0-10086 GCA_050742415.1 Acidimicrobiales bacterium
CACCAAACCGTTCCTACGTTGCCGGCGCCGCGGTGACCGCCGCCGCTCGGGCCACCACCAAAGCGCTCTCCGATCGCCCCCTTGGCCTCGGCCTCGGCCTCGGCTGCCAGCGCCCGCCGCGGGCGCCGCTCTGGTGGACAACGCCTGCGTATGAGTGAGTACTCACTGGTTCCGGACTCGCCAGTCAGCTGTCCTGGATCCGATTCTTGGCCACTCTGCTTCCTGGGAGGATGGAAGAAACCTCTCGCCGGAGGAGGCTCGCTACCGCTGCTGCCGATTGGCCGCCTAAACGGCCGGCAGATGACTTGCGAGTGAACGCTCCAACGCAGCTGCCGTCTTTTGTGGCAGGGCGCCCGCTTCGTTCAAGTCGTTACCGATCGTCTCAAGGGTCCGAGAGGTGATCAGCAGGGCTGCGTCGCCGACTGCCCGCCGTACTCCCAGCACCACGCTGCCAGATCGATGAGAGCGTCGGCTCCGCCAGGCGGAAGCCCTTCCCTAGCCAGCCGCTTGAGCGCTGCCTTGTCCAAGGCCTACGGGCTCGATTCCCAGGTCCCGGTAGGTAACCAAGGCACGGTACGGGATGCCCTCGGCACGAAAGCACTCGCGCGCAACTTCGCCTCGGTCGACCAGAGTGACGGCAAGGACGACTTCCGCTCCTGTTTTCCGAATCTCTTCCAGCGCTTCGAGGATGGAGCCGCCGGAGGTGACGACATCGTCAACCAGAAGCACCTTGACACCAGGCTTGAGGTCAGCACCCTCAATCTTCTTCTTGGTGCCGTGATGTTTGATCTCCTTGCGGACCACGAACCACGCCCTCTCCGAGAGGAGGGCAACACCATGAGCGAACTGGTCAGCACCAAGCGTCAGACCGCCGACGGCGTCGAAGTCAATAGACGTCTCCCTGGCCACTGCAAGGAAACCCTCGCAAGCGAGCTTGAGATCAGCCCCGACGGCGAAGGCCCTCTTGCCGTCGATGTAGTCGTGACTCAGTTCTCCGCTCGCCAGCTCGATGGGAGCACTTAAGCGTTGGTAGCCTTTTTTGCGGACAATCTCGATGATCCTGGGGCACAAATCATCCACACGCCATGGTTGCACGGCTCCCCCCCAGTGTCGACAGCGGCACTCCGGGCCGCGTCCCCGAGTCCACTCAAGATGCTCTCAGCATAGAGGCCTCGCTTGCGAAGTGGTGGATAGGGCTTCAGCAACCCGTGGACCACAGACCGCACACGGCGGCAGCAGGTGTCAAGCCCCGGTACCCGGCTGACCGCACAACAGGCTGATGTGACCGGTTCGTGATCACGGAAGGCATTCCATCCCTCCCAGGCCGCGAGCCCACGCCGTGACCAGCGCCTTTACGTCCCGCACCACGTGCCCGGGGTGGGACTCGAACCCACACGGTCCGCAGGGACCAAGGAGGTTTAAGCTCCTCGCGTCTGCCTCTTCCGCCACCCGGGCGATGGGGCCGACGACCGAGGCTAGCGGTCCAGCTCCAACACGTAGCCGAGGAGCCCGACGTCGGTCCCCACGACGTAGTCGCGGTCGGGGACTCTCGCGAAGCCGAGCCGCTCGTAGAGCCGCTGGGCCGCCGTCATCGACGGTTTCGTATAGAGCACGATCCGGCGGCGGCCACCCTGCCGGGCGCGGGCAATGCATTCCTCGACCAAAGCGGTCGCCGCTCCCTGCCGGCGAGCTTCGGGTACCACCGCCAGCATCCGGATACCGGCTTCGGTCGCGTCAACCACCGGGGTGGTGGCCGGCGCCTCACCGTCGGCCCCGGAGACCGGGACGTAAGCCACGCCGCCCAACACCTCGTCACCGTCGTCGACGGCCACGATCACGACCGACCATTCGGCACGGCCGGCGACGTCGCGGAGCTGCTCGAGGTAGCCCTCGCTGACCGAGCCGGCGTAGACGGCGGCCGTGAGCTCACCGATGCGTTCGTACTCCTCGGGCCGCGCCACCCGAACTCTCAAGCCACGCACACCTTCACGCCGCCTCCGCTCCGACTTCACCGAGGGCCGCGGCCAGCAGCACGGGCCGGAGCTCGGCCGCCTCGCGCTCGCGCACCCCGTTCGCCAGCAGGACCCCATCGGTCATGTCGGCGGCGACCTCGGCCGAAGATCGACCGCGGAGCCGCACGGCCACAACCGCGAAGCCGTCGGCACGGCGCCGAAGCGTCCGGGGCACATCGGCGACAGCGGGAGGGCTCCGAAATGCCGGCACCACGAGCCCGTGCCGGCGAGCGGCGGCGCCGAGCCCCCGGGCCATCGTGGTGAAGCCCAACGCGGTCGCCGGCTCCATCCCGCCCAGCATGGCAGCACCGTATGACAGTGACAGCGGCGCCCCGACAGGCCACTCTAGGGGCCATGAGCGATCCCGAGGAGCCCTCCACCGACCTTTCCGCGCAAGTTGGGGAGTCAGACCCCAACCGGCGCGAAAAGTCGGAGGACGCGGGGATCGACGACCTCGACGACTTCGACGACTTCGACGTCGACGACTTCTCGCCGTGGGCCGGGCTCGCCGCCAGCATCGGTACCGGGCTCATCGCGGTGGTGGCCGTGCAGGTGCTGCTGGCGGTGGTGGAGGGCTTCACGCTTCACTCCGGCGAGCGGGCCGGGGTGGCCGACGACCTCTTTCATCGCCTGGGCTATCCGTTCGACGGGCTGGGCACCATCGCCCTGTTCCTGTTGATCACCGGGGTGATCGTGGTGTCCTTACCGTCGATCGTGGGTGAGGAGCTCGCCCCCGGCCACGACCGCATGGTGAGCGTGGCGCTGGTGGTGTCGGCCGTGCTGGCCGTGGTGATCGCGCTGGGCAGCATCCTCGCCGTGCGGGCCAACCTCCACGTGACCGTGGCCCAGTACTCCGCCAACCAGCGGTCGATCCCGTCGTTCGTGCGGGTTCGGCTGGCCAGCTTCCTGCTCGGGTCGCTAGGGGCGGCGGCGCTTGCGCTCTTCGGCTCGCTGGCGGCCAGGGGTCACCGGGCGGCCGAGCGTTGGGAGGGCTGAACGGGCTGAACCTGGACGCGCTCAACCCGGCCCAGGCGCGGGTGGTGACCGAGCTGATGTCGCTCGGAGCCGAGCGGCCCCGGTTCCCTCCGAGCCTCGGTACCGACCTCCGAGACCATATGGAGGAGGCCTTGGCTCCGATCGTCCCAGAGCTCGGCGAACCCCTCTGGGTCACCAAGCGAGCCTTGGGCCAGGTGCACGCCTGCGAGGGCCACTACCGCGCCGAGCTGCAGGAGCCTTTCGGCTGGAATCGCCGCAACGCCGAGGGCACCGTCGTCCACAAGGCCCTGGAGCTCTCGGTGTCGGCCCGATCGGAGGTCGCCCCTCTCGACCTGGTCGACCGCGCCCTCGAGACCCTCATGGCGGACGAGCACCGCACGAGCCCTCGGCCGTGGCTGCTCGAGGCGGACGAGCTCGACGTGGCGGAGCTGCGAGCCCGCGTCAACGACACGGTCGTGAAGTTCCGGGAGTGCTGGCCGCCGTTGGCGGCGGCGTGGGCTCCTCGGACCGAGACCGGCATCGGCGCCGACCTGTGCGGCGACCGGGTCGTGCTACGGGGACGGGTCGACCTGGTCCTCGGCGTCGCACGGGGAGACGAGGCGAGGTCGCTGGTGGTCGACCTGAAGACGGGGAGGGGCCATCCCGGTCACGCCGACGACCTGCGCTTCTACGCCCTCGTTCAGACCCTGCGGGTCGGGGTCCCGCCGTTCCGGGTCGCCAGCTACTACCTGGACACGGCCACGTTCTATACCGAAGACGTCACCATGGAGACGCTCGAGACGGCCCTGCGCCGCACGGTCGACGGGGCCGCGAAGATGGCCCGCCTCCTGGACCCAAGCGCGGCCGCCGGGCTCAGCGCCGGACCCACGTGCGGTTGGTGCGGGCTCCGCCCCAGTTGTCCGGCCGCCGCGGCCGCTGCCGCAGCCGCCGACGACGACGACCCGCTCACCCGCTGAGGGCCGCGTCCCAAAGCGCCAGGCGATCAGCGGACGGCACCTCGCTCAGTGGTCTGCCACCCTCGACGGCCAGCAGCTCGGCCCGCTCGAAGCGGCGCCGCACCTCCACCGCTACAGACCTGAGGGCGGACTCCGGGTCCACCCCGAGGCGGCGCGCCTCGGCCACCAGGGCGAACAGCCGGGGCCCGACCGAAGATGGCCGGTCGGCTCCGTCGGCGCCGTCGGTCCCGTGGGTGTCGGATGCGTCGCCGCCGGGCGTGGCGTCGAGGCCGACGGCCGCCACCTTGCGCTGGACCTTGTGCGCCAGCAGGAGGGCAGGAAGACCAGCGGGGATCCCGTCCATCATGCTCACCCGTCCCTTCTCGGCCTGCTTAAGCCTCTCCCAGTTGGCGACCACCTGGGCCACCTCAGGAGGTCTCGTGACGCCGTCCACCACGTCGCCGAACACGTGGGGATGGCGTCCGACCAGCTTGTCGTGCACGCCGCGGGCGACGTCGGCCAGGGTGAACTGCCCGGCCTCGGCGGCCAGCGTGGCGTGGAACACGACCTGGAAGAGCAGATCCCCGAGCTCCTCCTCCAGGGCCTCGTAGCCTCCGGGGCCGTCCAGCCCGTCGATGGCCTCGATCACCTCGTAGGCCTCCTCCAGGAGGTGGCGGGTGAGCGTGGCGTGGGTCTGCTCCCGGTCCCACGGGCAGCGGGCCCGCAGGGTACGGACCAGCTCGGCGAACCGCACGACCTCGCCCGCCACCGGCGCAGCCAGCTCGGGCACGTAAAGGGAGGTGAGATGGTCCGGCTCCACCGACCGGTCCAGCTCGTCCCACGACACCGTCACGACCGACGCGTCCGGCAGGCCGAGGCGCTGGAGGACCGTGACGCCCCCGGCAGGACCGGGGTCAACCGAGAGCTTGATCTCCGACAGGACGTGGCGCGAGTCGCACTGGGCCACCAGCAGGGGTCCTCGCTCGCCGGCCGCCTCGAGCGCAAAGCGGCGGCCGTCGACGAGGCGGGCCCCGGCCGCCACCGGGTCGATGCCGAGCGCAGCCCACGCCAGGTCGACGAACGACAGGGCGGGGAGGACCTCGACTTGGACCCGGTCGTCGCAACGGAGCAGCTCCACGGTGCGCTCAGCGACGAGCGGGGACCCGGGGACGGCATAGAGCACCTTCCCCTGGTTCTCGGCAGCCGACACAAGGATCTCGACGATGGTCGAGTACACGTCGTCGATAGAAGCCGCCGACTCGTACACGGAGTCGAAGCTGGTCGCATCGGGCACAGCGACCGCGGCCGGGTGGCGTGTGGTGCGCAGGTACCGGGCCGGCAACCGATCGATGGCGGCGGTCGTGGCCCGGGTCAGGAGCTCGGGGCCGGCCGGGCCGAGGCCCACGACCACGATCCGGGGGCCACCGGCCGTTCTGGGGTCAGGCGCAAGCGGCCAACCCTGTCCAGGCAACCCCGGAACGATCGGGACGCTCAGGTCACTGCCCGGGCGGCGGGGATGGCGAGGGCGCTTCGGCGCCGGGTGGCGCTTCGGGGCCACCGTCCACCAGGCCGGGGGGTGTCTCGCTGACGGCTGGCGCCTCCGGCGGCTTGACGCCGGGAGCCGGGCCTTCCCGGTCGAAGCTGCCGTAGCGGGGATTCACCTCGATGCGAGCCCGGTCCACCATCGTCTTGAGGACGTCGCGGACTTTGAGCTCGAGCCTCGCGGTGGCGACGTCGGCAACCTCCTCATAAGGCGGGACCGCGCGGGAGTCCACCTTGATGATGTGGAAGCCGAACTGGGTCTGGACCGGCGCGCCCACCGCCCCGACGGGCTGGGCCTGAACCGCGCCCAGGAACTCGGGCACGATCTGCGAGCCGGCCGAGATGTCGCACCCGACCAGCCCGCCCTGCGGCCCGCTCACGTTGTCGGTGGACTCGCCCTGGGCCAGCTTGGCAAAGTCCTCGCCGGCATCGAGGCGACGCTTCAGCTCGTCGGCCTTCTCCTGGGTCGCGACGAGGATGTGGCGCACGCAGGACGTGGCGAGCTGGTCGGGGTGCTCGGCGTAGTAACGGCGGGCGGCCTCGTCCTCCGATGGCGCCCCGTTGACAGCGACGGTAAGCAGGTCCAGCTCGGCCTCCCGGCGCACGAGCTGGGACTGATAGCGCTTCGGGAAGCTGGAGAAGACGGCCTCGCCCTGGAGCTGCTCCACCACCGCCTCCCGCGCCGCGGTGAGATCGGCCGGGCGCACGACGACCTTGCGGCGCTCCAGCTCGGTCTCGATGAGCCGGTAGTAGATCTGGCGCGTCAGGGCCAGGGCGCTGAACGCAGAGGCGAACGTGCCAGGGCCACTGCCGAGGACCTGGACCCCCTGTCGCTCCTGGATCACCTTCAGGTACGGCTCGTTGGTGGCGATGGCGCGCAGCTCGTCCTCCAGATCCGACGACGAGATCGTCTGGCCGTCGACTCGGGCGGCGTAGCTAGTTACCGAGCTACAGGCGGAGCCCAGGGCCAGGCCGGCAACGAGCGCGACCCACGGGCGCGCGATCGGACGACGGCCTCCCCATCTGGTCATGGCGCCGCCGATGCTACCGGGGCTGCCTCCGGAGGTAACAGCTCCTCGACCAGGGCGACGAGCGCCGAGGCCGGGTCCGCCCGACCGCGGAGCGGGACGACCAGCTGCCCGGTGTCCTGCTTGAGCACGGCGTCGCGGACCACGCGCCGCAGGCGTACCTGCTGGCTGGCGAGCAGCCTTACCGGCGAGAGCCGGGCGACCTCGCGGGCGACCGTCACCTCCCGGATCCCCGTCCGGATGCACGCCGCCCGTAGGGCGGCCACCGCCAGCAGCCGCTCGGCGGGAGGCGGTGGTGGGCCGTAGCGGTCAGCCCACTCGGTCCGGATGTCGTCCACCTCGTCGTGTGTCGTCACCGCCGCCAGGCGGCGGTAGGCCTCGAGACGCTGCTCTCCGCCGGCCACGTAGTCGGGCGGGAGATTGGCGTCGACCGCCAGGTCGAGGCGCACGTCTGGCGGCACCAGGACCGGCTCGCCCTTGAGCTCGGCCACCGCCTCGCTGACCATCTCCACGTAGAGGTCGTAGCCCACCGCCGCGATGTGGCCCGACTGGCTGGCCCCGAGGAGGTTCCCGGCGCCGCGGATCTCAAGGTCGCGCATGGCGATCTTGAAGCCCGACCCCAGCTCGGTGTGCTCGCCGATCGTCTTGAGGCGCTCGTAGGCCTGCTCGGACAGAGCCCGCTCAGGAGGGAAGAAGAGGTAGGCGTAGGCCCGCTGCCCGGCTCGCCCGACACGCCCGCGCAACTGGTGCAGCTGGCCCAGGCCCATGAGATCGGCGCGGTCGACCACCAGGGTGTTGACGGTGGGCATGTCGATGCCCGACTCGATGATCGTGGTGCACACGAGCACGTCGTAGGCGCCTTCCCAGAAGTCGATGACGACTCGTTCCAGGAGCCCTTCGTCCATCTGTCCGTGGGCCACCGCCACCCTTGCCTCGGGCACCATCTCCTTCAGCCGGGCCGCCACCCGTTCGATGTCGGCGATGCGGTTGTGCACGAAGAACACCTGGCCTTCGCGGAGCAGCTCCCGCCGGAGCGCCTCGGCGACGGGCCGCTCGTCGTACTCGCCGACGTACGTCAATATTGGTTGACGTTCTGCGGGCGCCGTGTTCAGGATCGTGAGGTCACGGATGCCGGTGAGGCTCATCTCCAGCGTCCGGGGGATGGGCGTGGCGGACAGGGTGAGGACGTCGACCTCGGCCCTCATCGCCTTGATCGCCTCCTTGGCGCTGACCCCGAACCGCTGCTCCTCGTCGACCACGAGCAGCCCGAGGTTGGCGAACTTCACGTCGTTGGACAGCAGGCGGTGGGTGCCGATTACGAGATCGACGGTGCCGTCGGCCAGACCGTCGACGACCTTCTTGGCCTGGCCCGGGGTGAGGAACCGCGACAGCACCTCCACCCGCACGGGGTACTCCGAGAACCGCTCGGAGAAGGTAGCGAAGTGCTGCTGGGCCAGGAGGGTGGTCGGCACCAAGATGGCAGCCTGCTTTCCATCCTGCACAGCCTTGAAGGCCGCCCGGATGGCTACCTCCGTCTTGCCGAAGCCGACGTCGCCGCACACCAGCCGGTCCATCGGCGTGGGCTCCTCCATGTCGGCCTTCACGTCGACGATCGCCCGGGCCTGATCGGGTGTCTCGACGTACGGGAATGCCTCCTCCATCTCTCGCTGCCACGGTGTGTCGGGCGCGAAGGCGTGGCCGGCGCTGGCCACCCGTGACCGGTAGAGGACGACGAGCTCCTGGGCGATCTCCCTAGCCGCCGATCGGACACGCGCCTTGGTGCGGGCCCAGTCCGACCCTCCCATCCGGTTCAGCGACGGGCTGTCGCCACCGGTGTAGTGGCGGACGGCGTCGATCTGGTCGGAGGGCACGTACAGCTTGTCGCCGCCCCGGTACTCGAGCAGCAGGTAGTCGCGCTCGCCGGATCCCCCGATGGATCTCTTAACCATGCCCCCGTAGCGAGCAACACCGTGCTGGTGGTGGACCACGTAGTCGCCAGGGTTCAGGTCGTCGAAGAACCCTTGGGCGTCGCTACGGCGCGGTTGGGGCCGGCGGTGGGAGACCCGGCGGCCGGTGAGGTCGGCCTCGACCAGGACGGCGAGGCGGATGCCCGGGACGACGAATCCGCGGCGGAGCGACCCCACCACGATCCGGTTCCCCGTGCCGGACACCGGTCCGTCCTCGGTCCGCATCGACAGCCCGTGTTCGGAGAACAGGGCGGCCAGCCGAGCCGCCGACTGCCGGCCGGGGGCGACCACCACCAGCTCGTAGCCCTCGGATGCCAGCCGGACGGCGTCGCGTACCAGCCCGCCGGGGTCGCCGGCCGGTGGGTCCCAACCGCGCGCCTCGACCGCAGTCGCGCTGTCACCCTCCGGCACCGATGCCACGCTCCACACGGGCGCGTTGGTGTGGAACAGGAGCCGCTCGAACGGAAGATGCAGGCGAGGCCATTCGCCCTTCGACGACGCCCCCCAGGTGGTGGCCAGCGACGACGCCAGGGCGGCTTCCTCGTCCGCCACGTCGGCGGCGCGATCGCGCATGCGGCGCGGCTCCAGCAGCAGGACGAGTGCGTCGGGCCCAACGAGGTCGAGCAGGACGTGCTCGCCCTCGGTCACCCACGGCAGCCACGACTCCATGCCCTCGAAGGTGGCGCCCTCGGCCAGCCGCTCCCACTGCTCACGGCCCCACGGTTCGGCCCGGACGAGCTCGGCGGCCCGGCGCCTCACCTCCTCGGTCGGCCGCAGCTCCCGGCACGCGAACAGCTCGGCATGGTCGACGGCTTCAGTCGAGCGCTGGTCGGTGACCGAGAACTGGGTGAGCCGGTCGACCTCGTCGCCCCAGAGGTCAATGCGCACCGGGCGGTCCGCGGTCGGCCCAAACACGTCGACGATCGAGCCCCGGCGAGCCAGCTCGCCCCGGTGCTCGACCTGGGGCTCGCGCCGGTAGCCGGCAGCCACCAGCCGCTCGACCAGCTCCTCCGGGTCCAGCCGGTCGCCGGGACGGATCACCACCGGCTCCAGGTCCTCGACGTGTGGCCCCAGCCGCTGGAGAAGGGCCCGTACCGAGGCAACGAGCACGCTGGGCATTCGCGAACCCGGCGAGCCATCCTCGGCTCCCGACCTCTGACGGAGCCTCCACATGGTGCGGAGGCGCCGGCCCATGGTCTCGGTGCTCGGACTGAGCCGCTCGAAGGGGAGCGTCTCCCACGCCGGGAACACCTCGACCTCGTCGGGACCGAGGAAGGCGCTGAGGTCGGCGGCCAGCACCTCGGCGTCGGCACCCGTGGGCGTAGCCACCACCAGCGGGTGCCGGTTCACGAGCCGGGCGAGGCCGGCGATCACGAACGCCCGGGCCGGGTCCGGCACCGAGAGCAGCCGTCCCTGCGACGGCTCCGTACCCAGGTCGGCCAGGTCGGCCAGCGCCGGATGGCCGCGCAGACGACCGGGCAGAGCCTGCAGATTCACCGGGAAAGGGTACCGGCGCCCGATCCCCTACTCGATTCCCGGTCCGTTCCCCGGTCCGTTCCCCGGTCCGTTCCCCGGTCCGTTCCCCGGTCCGTTCCCCGGTCCGTTC
>JBOGIF010000075.1:0-20232 GCA_050742415.1 Acidimicrobiales bacterium
CCCTCGATGTGCAGGGTGGGGCCGAAAGCCCGCCGGGCCCCGCCGGTGACGAACGCGGCGATCACCTCACGGTCCTCCATGGCCGCCGAGCCTAGGTGGTGGTGGGCATCCACGAGGGGCGCGACGCCTCGAATTCCGCGATCGCCCCGGCATGGCGCAGCGTGATCCCGATGTCGTCGAGACCCTCCAGGAACCGCCAGCGGGTGAAGTCGTCGAGCGGGAACCCGGTGCTGATCCCGGCGGCCGGGGCGGCGAGGGTCCGGGTCTCCACGTCGACGGTCACCACGAGGCGCGGGTCGGCGGCCACCGCCGCGAAGAGCTCGGCGGCCACCGCGGCGTCGACTTCCACCGGCAGCAGCCCGGCCTTGGTGCAGTTGGACCGGAAGATGTCGGCGAAGCGTGGAGAGACGACGGCCGCGAAGCCGTAGTCGAGGAGGGCCCAGACCGCGTGCTCGCGCGAAGACCCGGAACCGAAGTTGGGGCCGGCCAGCAGGATGCTGGCACCTGAGTGCTCGGGCCGGTTGAGCACGAACGCCGGGTCGGCCCGCCAGTCGGAGAAGAGTCCGGCGCCGAAGCCGGACCGCTCCACACGCTTCAGCCAGTCGCTCGGGATGATCTGGTCGGTATCGACGTCGGACCGCTCCAGGGGGGCGACGGTGCCGGAGACCACGCGCACGGGTTCCATGAGCTCAGTTCCTTTCCGTAGCCAGGTCGGCGGGGGTGGTGAAGTGCCCGGCGATAGCGGTAGCGGCGGCGACGGCCGGCGACACCAGATGGGTCCGGCCGCCCCGGCCCTGGCGGCCCTCGAAGTTGCGGTTCGACGTGGACGCGCAGCGCTCGCCGGGGCGGAGCTGGTCGGGGTTCATGCCCAGGCACATCGAGCAGCCGGCCGAGCGCCACTCGAACCCGGCGTCGGTGAACAGCCGGTCGATGCCCTCGGCCTCGGCGTCGGCCTTCACCTTCATCGATCCGGGCACCACCATCGCCCGCATTCCGTCCTTCACCCGGCGGCCGGCGACAACAGCCGCCGCCTCCCGCAGGTCCTCCAGGCGCGAGTTCGTGCAGGAGCCGATGAACACCGTGTCGACGGGGATGTCGCGCAGCGCCGTGCCCGGCGTCAGCCCCATGTAGGCCAGCGCCAGCCGGGCGGTGGCGGCTTGGGCCGGGTCGGACAGCGAGTCGGGGTCGGGGACGGTGGAGTCGATCGGCGCCACCTGGGCCGGGTTGGTTCCCCATGAGACGTGAGGGGACAGGGCGGCTGCATCGAGCGACTCCTCCCGGTCGAAGTCGGCTCCGGCGTCGGTGGGCAGCGAGCGCCAGTAGTCCAGCGCCTCCTCCCACGCCGGGCCCGACGGCGCGTGCGCCCGGCCCTCGAGCCAGGCGAACGTGGTGTCGTCGGGGGCGATCATTCCCGCCCGGGCGCCGGCCTCCACCGACATGTTGCACACTGTCATGCGGCCCTCCATGGAGAGGGACCGGAACACCGAGCCCCGGTACTCGATCACACGGCCGACGCCACCACCGGTGCCGATCCTGGCGATGACGGCGAGGATCACGTCCTTGGCGGTGACACCCGGGGGCAGCGAACCGTCGAGGTCGACGGCCATGGTGCCGGGGCACCGCTGGGGGAGCGTCTGGGTGGCGAGGACGTGCTCGACCTCGCTCGTGCCGATTCCGAAGGCGAGGGCGCCGAACGCCCCATGGGTGGAGGTGTGGCTGTCGCCGCAGACCACGGTCATCCCCGGTTGGGTCAGGCCGCGCTCTGGACCGATGACGTGAACGATGCCCTGGCCCGGCGACCCCATGGGGTGCAGCGGAACGTCGAATTCGGCGCAGTTGGCGGCCAAGGCGTCGAGCTGGCGGGCGGGGATGGGATCGGACAAAGGAAGGTCCAGGCCGATGGTCGGCACGTTGTGGTCGGCGGTAGCCAGCGTGAGGTCGGGACGCCGCACCGGGCGGCCGGCCAGCCGCAGCCCGTCGAAGGCCTGGGGCGAGGTGACCTCGTGGACGAGGTGGAGGTCGATGTACAGCAGGTCGGGCTCGTCGCCCTCGCCGGCCCGCACGACGTGGTCGTCCCACACCTTCTGGCTGAGCGTCCGAGTGGTCATGAGGTCTTTGACGCCGTATTCTTGAATCCTAGATAATGAGACGCTAATCTCTGCATATGAGAAGTGTAAGCGGTGTCGGCGTGCTTGACAAGGCAATTTCCGTTCTCGACGCGCTGGAAGCCGGGCCACTCTCCCTCGGCCCGCTGGTCGAAGCCACAGGATTGAGCCGGGCGACTGCCCACCGCCTTGCCGTCGCCCTGGAGGTGCACGGCCTGGTGGAGCGCGATCCGGGCGGTCGCTTCGCCCTGGGTCCCCGGTTGGCCAGAGCCGACCTCGCCTTGACGGCCCGTCCTGCCCTGGAGCGCCTTCGCGACGAGACCGGTGAGAGCGTGCAGCTGTTCGTGCGGCGCGGAGACCGTCGCTTGTGCGTGGCGTCGCTGGAGTCGCCCCACGGCCTGCGCACGATCGTGGCCGTGGGGGCGCTGCTGCCCCTTGACGTCGGCTCGGCCGGCAAGGTCCTGCGCGAGGACGCGACAACGGCGGACGTGAGGCGAGGGTGGGTGCAGAGCGTGGAGGAGCGCGAGCGCGGGGTGGCCTCGGTCAGCGCGCCCGTCCGTTCCGAGGAGGGAGCCGTGATCGCCGCCGTCTCCGTGTCGGGGCCGATCGAACGCACGTCGAGGTCGCCGGGCCGCCGCTACTCCGGCGCGGTCCTCGAGGCCGCGGAGGCGGTGCGCCAGGCCCTCGATCGTTAGCATCGGCGGACATGGCCGTGGGCCGCCGAGCCGCGGCCGGGCCGCACTTCGCCTGCTTCGACGGCCTGAGGGCCATGGCCGTCATTGCCGTGCTCGTGCACCACAGCGCTTTGCTCACCGGGTCGGACAAGCGGAGCCCGTTCGGTACGGTCTTCGACCACCTCGACGTGGGGCTCGCCGTCTTCTTCCTGATCTCGGGCTTCCTTCTGTACCGGCCCTTCGTGGCGGCCCACCTGAGCGGCGAACCGCGGCCCGCCACCGGTTCGTATTTTCGACGCCGGGCCCTGCGGATACTTCCGGCGTACTGGGTGGCATTGACGGTCACGGTCCTGTACTTCGGGCGGCCGTCGTCGGTCCGGGGGATCCGGGACTGGGTCGTGCTTTACGGCCTGGGCCAGATCTACAGCGCCGCCCATCTGCGTGACGGGCTGGCCCAAGCATGGAGCTTGTGCGTGGAAGTGAGCTTCTACCTGTTGCTGCCGGTCTACGCCCTGGCCATGCGCCGCCTGGTGGGCCGGGGGGACCGCGTACGGGTCCTGTGGGTGGAGATGGCCGGCCTTGCCCTGCTGTACGGGTCCAGCATCGCCTTCCGGGCTTGGCAGCTGGCGCGCTCGCCGTTCGGCGACGAGGTGCTGCGCTGGCTGCCGGCGAACCTCGACTACTTCGCCCTCGGGATGGCGCTCGCGGTCGCCAGCGCCCACCTGGCCGATCTGGGGCCCGCGGCCGGCCAGAGCGCTCTGGCTCGCGTCGCCGGAGCATCCCCCGGCTGGTGGTGGGGCATGGCTGGCGCGGTTTGGCTGCTCACCCTCGGGTCCGACCTCCCCCGGGCCCGCGCTTACGGCGCCGCCATGTCCCTCGAGCTGCAGTTCCTCTACGGCCTGGTCGCCCTGCTGCTACTGCTGCCGGCGGTGTTCGGGCCTCAGCGCCGAGGACCCGAGTGGGGCAGCATCCGCGGGTTCCTGGCCAGCGCCCCGATGACGGTCGTCGGCCGGCTGTCTTATGGCATCTACCTGTGGCACATCTTCGTGCTCGTGGCCTGGACCCAGCTCACCGGGTTCCAATGGGGGACCGGCCACCTGCCGAGGCTCCTGCTCGCGGCCGCCGCCGGCTCACTCGTGTTGGCGGCGCTCAGCTGGGTGGTGGTCGAGCGGCCCGCGATGGCACTCGGTCGTCGCGGCCGAGCCCGGCGCGACCGAACCCGGCGCGACCGTGGCGTTCCGCGCGTTCAGCCCGCGATCTCGACTATCTCGACGGCGAGGGTGCCGCCGGGCGCCTCGTACTCCACCGTCTCGCCCTCGCGATGGCCGACGAGCGCGGTGCCGAGCGGGGACGCCGGCGAGATCACCAGCACGTCCTCGCGGCGCTCCTCGATCGAGCCGACCAGGTAACGCTCGACCTCGTCGTCGCCGACGTAGCGCAGGCTCACGATGCTGCCGCTACCGACCCGTCCGCTGTCGCCCGGGCCCTCGATTATCACTGCGTTCTCGAGGATGCTCTGGAGCTGGCGTATCCGGGCCTCCATGCGCCCCTGGTCGTCCTTGGCCGCGTGGTAGTCGGCGTTCTCGCTCAGGTCGCCCAGCTCCCGGGCGCGCTCGATGATCTGGGCTATGTCGACGCGGCCGCGCGTGGTCAGGTCCTCGAGCTCCTGGCGGAGCCGGTCGTGGGCCGCCTGGGAAAGATGGGTCTCGGGCACGGGCTCGACGCTACAAGCCACCGCCATCGCCGCTGATCGTTTCGATAGAGTGAGTCGTGCTGTGGCCCGGTTCGTCATTCCCCTAGGCCGTTAGCGCGTGGGCTACAGCATCGCCGTCATCGAAGGGGACGGGATCGGCCCCGAGGTGGTGGCCGAGGCCCTCAAGGTCGTCCGGGCCGCCGGTATCGACCTCGACCTCGTGCGGTACGACCTCGGGGGGCAGCGTTACCTGCGCACCGGCGAGGTGCTGCCGGACTCGGTTCTCGCCGAGCTCCGTGACGCCGACGCGATCCTGCTGGGCGCGGTCGGCGCGCCCGACGTGCCTCCCGGTGTGCTCGAGCGCGGCTTGCTCCTCCGGTTGCGGTTCGAGCTGGACCTGTACGTGAACCTGCGCCCGTTCGCCGGCCCCGGGCCCGACGGTGCCGCTCTCGACTTCGTGATCGTGCGCGAGAACACCGAGGGCGCCTATGTCGGAGAGGGCGGATTCCTACGCAAGGGCACACCCGCCGAGGTGGCAACCCAGGGGTCAGTGAACACGCGTATGGGCGTGGAGCGGGCGGTGCGCTTCGCCTTCGAGCTGGCCGCCGCTCGGCCCTGCCGTGACCTGACGCTCGTCCATAAGACCAACGTGCTCACCTACGCCGGCGACCTTTGGCAGCGCACGTTCGACGAGGTGGCGGCCAACCATCCCGACGTCGCCACGTCCTACGCCCACGTCGACGCCGCGTGCATCCACCTGGTCGAGTCGCCCGAGCGCTACGACGTCATCGTCACCGACAACCTCTTCGGCGACATCCTCACCGACCTCGCCGGCGCCCTCACGGGCGGGATCGGGATGGCGGCCTCGGCCAACCTGAACCCGCACCGCACAGGGCCGTCGCTGTTCGAGCCGGTCCACGGGTCGGCGCCCGACCTGGCGGGGACCAATCGGGCGAATCCACTGGCGGCCATCCGGTCGGCGGCGATGATGTTGGACTTCCTCGGCGACGTCGGAGCGGCCACCCGGGTTCGCGACGCGTGCGCCGAGGTGCCGTCCGACCGCACAACTACGACACAGATTGGCGACGCGGTCGCCAAAGCCGTCACGGAAAGGGTGTAGGCAATGCCGCTGCAGAAGGTCGACAAGATCTGGATGGACGGCGAGCTGGTGGCCTGGGACGACGCCAAGGTCCACGTGCTCACCCACACACTGCACTACGGCAGCGGAGTCTTCGAGGGGATCCGGGCCTACGCCACGGCCCAGGGGCCGGCGGTTTTCCGCCTCACCGACCACATCGACCGGCTGTTCAACAGCGCCAAGGTGTACCTGATCGACGTGCCCTTCACCCGTGACCAGCTCGTGGCCGCGGTCAAGGAGACGATCCGGGTCAATCAGCTCGACGCCTGCTACATCCGGCCCCTCGTGTACCTGGGCTACGGCGAGATGGGCCTGAACCCGATCCCGTGCCCGGTCAACGTGTCGATCGCGGTGTGGCCCTGGGGCACGTACCTGGGCGACGAAGGAGTCCGCAAGGGCGTGCGTACCAAGATCTCCACCTGGCAGCGCCACGACCCCAACGCAGTCCCGGTCGCGGCCAAAGGCACCGGGATGTACGTCAACTCTTCACTGGCCAAGGTGGAGGCGCTGAAGGCCGGTTACGACGAGGCCATCCTGCTCTCGCCCCAGGGCTACGTAAGTGAGTGCACCGGCGAGAACCTCTTCATCGTCAAGGGCGGCCGCATCCTCACGCCGCCGGTGGCCGCCGGCGCCCTCGAGGGGATCACCCAGGACTCCATCGTCACCATCGCGCGCGACCTGGGCTACGAGGTGGCCGAGGCCAACCTCCTACGCACCGACCTCTACCTGGCGGAGGAGGCGTTCCTCACCGGCACCGCCGCCGAGGTCGTGCCGATCCGCTCGGTCGACGACCGCGAGATCGGCGACCCCGGCCCGATCACCCGAGCCATCCAGGAGACGTTCTTCGCCACGGTCAAGGGCGAAGTCGACCGCTACAAGGACTGGCTCGAACATGTCGCTGGCTGAGGTCTTCCCGGTAGTCCCCTCGACGGTCGGCGCCTAGGTGGCCCAGCCCGACTTCGTCACCGTCCCGCTGGCCGACAAGCCCCGGAAGGGCGAGCCCATGCCGCCGCCGCGCCGCTGGACGGCGACGCGCCCCGGCGATCTCACCGGCCGCCAGCCGACCGGCTCCATGCTCGGCAGCCCGGGCCCGGACCAGGGCTATGCGTTGCGCCTGGCCCGGCGCTTCTCGAACGTGCTGCAACTGGCGGTGGGGGAGCACGATGACGACGTCGTGGCCGGCTGCCTGGGCGTGGCATTGCGTCGGGCGTCCCTGTTCGGGCGGGCGCCCGTGATCCACGACCTCGAGGTGGCGTTCACCATGTGGGGCTACCTCGGCGACGCGCCCGACGACCTGATCGCCTACCGCCGGCCTCTGTTCGCCGGCGCCTCCCACCACTACTGGGACCAGCGCCGGATCGCCGACTCGGTCCTGGCGGCATCTCTGTGGCTGTCGCCGGCCGAGGTCCGCGACCGGCTGCTCAAGGACTGGCGCAGCCTCCTCGGGGCATAAGCGGACACGCTGGTGGACATCGGTCGTATCGAGATCTCCGTCCCCGGCGACGGTGAGCTGGTCTTCGATGCCTTGGCCGCCGGTCCCGACGACGGGCCGCTGGTGCTGTTGCTCCACGGGTTTCCGCAGTCGTCGGGTGAGTGGCGCTCTCAGCTCGCCGCCCTCGCGGGTCAGGGATACCGAGCGGTAGCGCCCGACCAGCGCGGATACTCGCCGGGTGCCCGGCCCGACGGTGTCGACGCCTACCGGATGCCGCTGCTCGTCGGGGACGTGCTGGCCATGGCCGACGAGCTGGGCGCGGGCCGGTTCCACCTGGTCGGCCACGACTGGGGTGCGGCGGTGGCCTGGTACACCGCCGCCGCCCATCCCGACCGGCTCCTGAGCCTGACGGCGGTGTCGGTACCCCACCCGATGGCCTTCGCCAAGGCCCTGGCATCGCCGAGCGGCGATCAAGCGGAGCGCTCCTCGTACATGGCGGTCTTCCAGTCGCCCGAGGCCGAGGGCCTGTTTGCAGGCGAGGCTCTACGCGCGGTGTTCGCGGGGTCCGGGCATTCCGGCGACGTCACCGAGTACGTCGAACGGATGGCCGAGCCCGGGGCGTTGACGGCGGCGCTCAACTGGTACCGGGCGATGGACCTGGCCGCGATGGCCGTCGCCGCCAGGCCGGTTAGCGTTCCCACGCTCTTCGTATGGAGCTCGGCCGACATCGCCCTGGGCCGCGAGGCGGCGGAGGACACCGGCTCGTTCGTGACCGGCCCCTACCGGTTCGAGGTACTCGACGATGTCAGCCACTGGGTCCCCGAAGAGGCGCCCGACATTCTGAACCGCCTGCTGCTGGAGCACCTCGGGGGGCGCGGGACCTCAGTAGGAGCGGGCGACGGTGGCGACGAGGTCGGCCTCGTCGACTGACAAAGGCACGGTGCCGTCGGCCTTCTGTAGGCAGCGCACGGTGAGCCCGTCGCCAGCCAGACGCTTCTCGCTGTCGCGCACCGCGTCCCATGGGATCCGGGCGAAGCCCTGGGTGGTGGCCTCGGCGGCATCGCCGATCGAGGCGATCGTCTCGGTGTGCGACTCCTGGCGGGCCAGGGCCTCGTCGTAGAGGCTGGCCTGGACCTCGCCGAGGACGGCCTTCACCCGCTCGCCGATCCCCGCCAGTCCCACGCGCTGCTTGGCGCCCGGGTCGTCGCGGTGCACGAGGGTGGCCTCCTCGGTCGTCATGTCGCGCGGTCCGATCTCCACACGGACAGGCACGCCCTTCAGCTCCCACTCGACGGCCCGTCGCCCGAACCCGGTGTCGGTGCGGTCGTCGAGCCGGACGCGGACGCCGGCGGCCGCCATCTCCGCGGCCACGGCTGCGGCCCGTTCGCCAGCGCCGTCGTCGCCCTTCACGAGCAGCACTACGACCTCAAAGGGGGCCAGTGCCGGGGGGAGCCGCAGCCCGGCGTCGTCGCCGTGCCCCATGACCAGGGCTCCGACCAGGCGGGTGGTCGCACCCCACGACGTCTGCCAGGCGTGCTCGGTGGCGCCCGTCTCGTCCTGGAACGTGATCCCGAAGACGCGGGAGAAGTTCTGCCCGAGGTCGTGGCTGGTGCCCATCTGGAGGGCCTTGCCGTCGCCCATCATCCCCTCGATGGTGTAGGTCTCGACGGCGCCGGGGAACCGCTCGTGAGCCGTCTTGAGCCCGACCAGGACGGGCAGTGCCATCACCTCCCGCGCGAAGTCCTCGTAGACCTCGTGGAGTATCCGCAGCGCGTAGGCACGGGCTTCGTCGCTGGTGGCATGCGCCGTGTGGCCCTCCTGCCAGAGGAACTCGGTGGTGCGCAGGAATATCCGAGGACGCAGCTCCCAGCGCACGACGTTGGCCCACTGGTTGATCAGAAGAGGCAGGTCGCGGTGGCTCTGGACCCACTTGGCGAAGAACACGTTGATGATGGTCTCGCTCGTGGGCCGCACTACCACGGGCTCCTCGAGCTGCTTGCCGCCGCCGTGGGTGACGATCGCCAGCTCGGGGCTGAAGCCCTCGACGTGCTCGGCCTCCTTGCGCAGGTACGACTCCGGGATGAACAGGGGGAAGTAGGCATTCTCGGCACCGGCCGCCTTGATGCGGGCGTCGAGCGCCGCCTGCATCCGCTCCCAGATGGCGTAGGCGTAGGGCCGGATGACCATCGTCCCGCGCACCGGGCCGTTGTCGGCCATCTCGGCCTTGGCCACGACGTCCTGGTACCAGCGGGGGAAGTCGTCCTCCCGCCGGGTGAGCACCGATGCCATGGAGGGGCGAGGGTAGCGTCGGGTTGGTGAGCGCGCCGAGAGTTCGCTTCGCTCCCGCCCCCACCGGCTTTCTGCACGTAGGCAGCGCCCGGGCCGCGCTCTTCAACTGGATGTTCGCCCGCAGCACCGGCGGCACATTCGTCCTGCGCATCGAGGACACCGACGTGGAGCGGTCGCGCGACGACCTGGTCGACGGGATACTCAGTGCCCTGCGGTGGCTGGGCCTGGACTGGGACGAGGGGCTGGTCCGCCAGTCCCAGCGCTTCGACCTGTACCGCGAAGCTGCCGACCGGCTGGTGAGCTCGGGCGCGGCCTACCGCTGCGACTGCACCCGCGAGGCCATCCAGGCCCGGCTGGCGACCGGGTACGACGGCTTCTGCCGCTCGCGTGGGCTCACTGCTGGCGCGCTGCGGTTTCGCACTCCCGACGAGGGGAGCACTGTCGTCCACGACGTGATCCGCGGGGAGGTGGTCTTCGAGCACTCGACCATCGAGGACTTCGTGGTCGTGCGCAGCGACGGCACGCCGGGGTTCCTGTTGGCGAACGCTGTGGACGACGCCGAGATGGGCATCACCCACGTGGTTCGGGGTGAGGACCTGCTCCCGTCGACCCCGCGCGCCCTGCTCTTACGGCGCGCTCTGGGATGGGATGAGGACCCCGTCTACGCGCATCTTCCGGTGATCGTCAACGAAAGACGACAGAAGCTCTCGAAGCGGCGCGACGACGTCGCCCTCGAGGAGTACC
The DNA here is from genome assembly GCA_050742415.1 of Acidimicrobiales bacterium. Lineage (GTDB taxonomy): Bacteria > Actinomycetota > Acidimicrobiia > Acidimicrobiales > AC-14 > JBOGIF01. Next base: position 10,076 of record JBOGIF010000075.1, read on the forward strand.
GGGGGAGGGGCTACCTGCCCGAGGCGATGCGGAACTACCTGGCCCTGCTGGGCTGGGCGCCGTCGGGCGATCGTGAGGTGGTCCCGATCGACGAGATGGTCCGCGAGTTCCGGCTGGAAGACGTCAAGGCCTCGCCGGCGTTCTTCGACGTGGTGAAGCTGGACCATGTCAACGGTGAGTACATACGGGCGTTGCCCGTTGCCACCTTCGTCCGGGAGTCGCTGCCGTGGCTGGAGGTGGATCCGCCGTGGCCCCCGGAGCGGTTCGACCTGGCGGTCTTCGAGGCGGTCGCCCCGCTTGTGCAGACGCGGGTGCGGACCCTGTCCGAGGTCGCGTCGATGGTGGACTTCCTATTCCTCGACGAGCCTTCGGTCGATGCCGAGGCGTGGGGCCGCTGCGTGCTCAAGGTGCCAGCGGCAGCCGCGATCCTGCGCGAGGTGGCCGACGAGTACGCCACATGCAAGTGGGAGTCATCCGTGCTCCACGACGTGGCCTTGGCGGTGGGGGAGCGGCACAGCTTGAAGCTGGGAAAGGCCCAGGCCCCGTTGCGAGTGGCGGTGACCGGGAGAATGGTCGGCCCGCCGCTGTTCGAGTCGCTCCAGGTGCTGGGGCGGGAGGTGACCCTGGAGCGGCTGAGGGCAGCGGAGGAGCTTCTGCGACGGGAGTGAGACGCGCTGTCAAGATCGGATTCGTGCTGGCCGCCGCCGGCCTCATTTACGGCGTCATCACCTTCGGGCAGGTGTGGTGGGCATCTAGGAGCGACGACGCCCGGGAGGCGCAGGCCATCGTCGTGTTCGGCGCCGCCCAGTACAACGGCAAGCCGTCGCCCGTTCTGCAGGCCCGGCTCGACCACGCCGTAGACCTCTGGCGTCGGCGCTTGGCGCCCGTGATCGTGGTGACCGGCGGGGGCCAGCCCGGCGACCGGTTCACCGAGGCCACCGCGTCGGCGAACTACCTCCTGGCGGAGGGCGTCCCCGACACCAAGATCCTGCGCGAGGTCTCCGGCAATTCGTCGTGGCAGTCGCTGGCGTCGGCCGCCAGCTTCCTCGACGATCGCAGCATCCACGATGTCCTGCTCGTGTCCGATCCGTTCCACTCGTACCGAATCCGGGCCATGGCCGGCGAGCTCGGTCTAGACGCGCATGTCTCGCCCACGCGTACCAGCCCCATAGCCGGTGCCGGCCAGGTCCCGCACCTGGCCAGGGAGACGGTGGCGGTTGCCGTCGGGCGGGTCATCGGCTTCCGGAGGCAGGCCGACATCGACGAGGCGGTTCGCACCCGCGTGTAGGCTTCTACTGCCGTTCGGGGGTGGTGTAATCGGCAGCACGACAGGTTCTGGCCCTGTTAGTGGGGGTTCGAGTCCTCCCCCCCGAGCTCACCGGTGTGGTCCGCCGCACCGCCCGGCCCCATCGTCTAGTGGCCAAGGACACCACCCTCTCAAGGTGGAGACACGGGTTCGAACCCCGTTGGGGCTACTCCTGCGAAGTTGCTGCTCACGAGCGGTGCCGGGCCTTCTACAAGGGCTTTTGTTCTCTGTCCGTCGAGTTCGGGCTGTCTGCTCAGTACGCCGGCGTCCTCCTGGTGATGGGGGAGTCGAAGAGGTGCGCGCACTGTTCGTCGCCGGGAAGGGCGTCCCTGGGGACGTACCCGTTGGCCTCGCCCTGGAGGACCCAACAGCGAAGGATCGAGTCCTGTCGCTCCCGGTACCGAACCGACCTTCCGCGCCCATCCCACTGGCCAAGCACCGGAGACTACGGCCCCGGCTTCTTCGATGTTGGGGCCCCGGCGATGAGCGTGGCCGCTACCCCGATACCTCTGCTCGAAGGCGCTCCGCCCGACATGGGCCTTCACGCTCTCCGTGTCGGGCACCTCGCCCGGTGACGCCTCAGGCCCGTGGAGCAGCGCCAGGATCGCCGCCTTCGGGTCGTGAGCAAGCGGCTCGACGAAGCCTCGATGGTACGCGTGGTACCCCGGTAGGCCTCGCCGCCGGCGAGGACACGGAGGCGTTTCTCCAACACGGTCAGCGGGCAGAGGAACCCGATGGTCACCGGTCCGGCGCTCCAAGCCAGGGCCGGGAGATGGGCCCAGACGAGGGACGGCCATCGCCAGGCCAGCAGCGCGCCGGTGCCGACGAAGGCCAAGAAGCCCAGAGGCACGCCGACCACGCCGTCGCCTAGGATCCGGTAAAACATATGACCTCCGGCGCTCGAGGCTACGCCGACCGCGACGGGATCCAAGCGACGCCCCAAGAGGAGGTGCCATGTTCGTCCAGGTCATCACCGCAGACGTGGTCAACGCCGAGGGTCTGGAGCGCCAGCTCCGACGGTGGGACGAGGAGCTCCGCCCGACAGCCGTGGGCTTCCTCGGTGGCACCAGCGGCGTCACCAGTGACGGAAAGCTGATCGCGCTTGCGCGCTTCGAGTCGGCGGAGGCGGCCGACATCAACAGCGAGCGCCCCGAGCAGGCGGCGTGGTGGGTCGAGACGGAGAAGTGCCTCGCCGACGTCGCCTTCCAGAACAGCACCCAGGTCACGCCGATGCGCGGCGGCGGGTCCAACGACGCCGGCTTCGTCCAGGTGATGCGCGGCCACGTGCTCGACGCCGAGAAGATGGCCCGGCTCATGGCCAGAAGCGCGGAGTTTGAAGCGGCCCTGGCCGAGTTTCGACCTGACGTCATCGGCGACATCACCGTCGTGCACCCCGACGGCTCCTACACCAACGCCGTGTACTTCACGTCGCAGGCCGAGGCGCGCGCCAACGAGAGCAAGGAGCAGCCGGCGGAGATGGCCGCCATGTTCGAGGAGTGGATGTCGGCAGTCCAGATCGACGAGTTCCTCGACCTCGAGCGGCCACGGCTGGTTTGACATGCTCCTCGCCGAGGAGCTGGCCCTTGTCGCACTCCGTCCGGAGTCGGGCCCCCTCCTATCGGTGACGGCCCGGCGCTGAACGCCTGCCTGGCCGGACTGCTCGTCGCCGAGCTGCTGGTCGGCGGCGGCGCGTCCGGCGGCGGCACCGGCGACCGGATCCTCTCGAACCGAGCCGGCCTCCGACACATCCCCTCCTGTCGGCGACGGCGCTGATCGTCGAGCGGAAGGGCCCCAAGATCAAGCCGTTGCTCTCGGGCATTGCCCGGGGCTCCAGGACAGGATCGGGCGGCCCACCTGGGAGGCGGTCGTCGACAGCCTGGTGGTCGCCGGTCGGCTCGGACCGGCGACCGGCGGCCTTCGAGCGCTCCCTGAGCCGCGCGACCCGTCGGCACTGGACCGATCGTCGACCGGCTGCAGACCGCCGCCGCGGCGGATGCCGCGATCGACATCGCCACCGCGGCCGTGCTCTCCGATGGCAGGACCGGCAAAGCTGCTCGAGATCGTCAGCCCCGACCGGCGAGGCCGCGGGCACGCCCGCCGGCGCATCGACCACGCCCTCGACGGTACCGAGCTCGAGTCCGTCGGAGCGGTGGTCCGGCGCCTCATGGCGGACGCGGCCGCCGCCTGAGCCACGGCCGCCCTCACGGGAGGCGCGGCCGGCGCCGGCACTACGACGTCGGCCTGTCAGGTGCGATCGTCGTCGATCGCGGCGCTGCACAGGCCCGTGGCCGGGCGGCACGACCAGGTTGTTGAGCAGGATCTCGGCGCAGTCGCCGGCGAGAAGGCGCTCGACCACCCCCGTGAGATGGCCGAGGTCCAACGCCACCGCCCAGAGCTCCGGCGCGGGGCGGACCGGCACCGCTACCGGTCGGTGCCCAGCCGGGACTCGACCGCCGCGAGGGTGCGGCCCCGGTCGGTGAGCCGGGCGCAGCATCCGCACGGCCACCGTTTCCACGGCGTCGAGGGCGGCGCTCATCAGCTGCCGGTCTCCTGATGAGGGGCGTGGACCGGCTTGGACTCCGGTGAGCCCTGCTGGCGCAGGAAGATCGTGAGGATCACGATGGCGGCGACGGCGAGGAACTCGGACTGCCAGTTCTGCAGCGACTCGAACCAGAACTGGGCCCGGTGCAAGAACTCCCACGTACTCACGGTCGCTTCGCCGTGCTCGACCCGATCGGCGTTGAACTCGGCGGCACCGGTGAGCAGGTGGAGCAGAAGCGCCATTCCGAACAGCGTGAAGAACGCGATGCTCAGCGACCGCCGATAGATCGCCAGCACGAGCCCGCCGCGCCGGACCGGCCATGGGGCATCCGGGTCCCGTCGGTGCGCCGTTGGGTCTTCGTCTACCTCTTCGTCGCCGTCGAGGGGCTTCGACTCGGCGGAGCCGCGCTGGCGCAACCAGACCGTCAGCAACACGTACGCGCCCATCTGAAGGAACTCCGACTCCCAGTTCTCGAAGGTCGCTTCACCGAAGTGCGCCGACGTGAGGTACTCGCCGAAGGTGATCGTCGGCTGGCCGTGGGTCTCCTCATCGGCGTTGTAGACGCGAAAGCCGGCGACGACCTGACCGCCGAGCCACACCACCAAGAACAACGACACCGTCACGATCGACAGACCGTTGCGGCGCAGGAACCCGCGCGAACCACTGCTCTCACTCGTCATCGACCATCCCGCCGCCTCGACCAGCCGGACACCGGGCCCACATACCCAACGGCTCCTCGCCCCATGCTGGCTCACTGGTCGAGCCGACACGGTTCACGACCCGGCCGGTTACACCGCGCGGCGGCTCGGGCGCGAAGGGTACGTCTCACGATGATGGAAAGCCGAGGTCGAGGATCGACTCCTCGATCACCTCGGACCTATCCCATCGGGCTTAGGCGCGCCGACGCGGTCGGTGAGCTCGACCGCCTCGCCACCGGCGATGCCGACGCCGCTGCGAGCTCGTCTTCGGCGCCCGGGCCCTCGCCCTCGTCGAAGCACCCTTCGCTCGTCACCTCCTCGAGCGCTGGCACGCCGGAACGCCTCGCTCCGCTCACCGCTGTGACCCCCGAATCCCCTGGGGCGGTGGACGCCTGTCCCGCAGTTCGCCCCGGTGTCCGAAAACCGCGACACAGGGGTGGTCGTCATCGGTGCCGGTATCGCCGGGCTGCATCGCGACCGAGCTCCGACACAGCGGCGGGACGTGCTCGTCGTCGACCGCGACCGGGTCGGTGGAGTTGCCACTCGCAACACCACCGCCAAGGTCTCCGCCCTCCATGGCACCATCCTCCATGCAACCGAGATCGACGCCGTTCACCTCATCGACCGGAGGTCAGAGCGGTCCACGATGCCGGCCTCCCTGTCCGTCGAGAGACAGCGCTCGAGGTGCTTTTGCCGTCGAGGCCGCTGTCGTGATCGACGATCAGTTCCACCTGCACCCCGGCAAGCTCTGCCAGGAGCTTGCCGGGTGCCTCGGGCCGGGCCAGGTCGCCGAGCAGACCGTGGTCACCGTCGGGGACGAGGACCGGAATGGCTGGCGCGTCATCACCGACGCCGGGTTCGAGATCCGCGCCGCGCACGCCGTGCTCGCCACCCAGCTGCCGATCGTCGATCCCGGCCAACTTGCCAACCGCACCGAACCTCAGCAGTCCTACTGCCTCGCCGGCCGGATGCGCCTGTCCCACTGGGCATGCACCTGTCTTGCGACCGCACACCATCTCCCTGCGACCCGCGACCTTCGACGGCGGCGAGGGCATCATCGTCGGCGGCGCCGGCCACCCCATGGGCTCCTCCGACGCCCGCCCGGATCGCTGGAACCAGTTCGATGACTGGGCGCGCCGCAACTCGGTGAGCTGTACGTCACTCACCGCTGGGCGACCCACGATCCCATCAGCACCGACCCGTGCCCTTCATCGGTCGCCTCCACCCCCGCTCGACCCGCCGGTACGTCGCCGCCGCGTTCGGCAAGTGGGGCATGACCAACGCCTGGGTCGCCGCCGACGACCTCATCCTCGGCGATCGCATCGAGCCTGGTGCGCACGCTACGCGCTTCGTCGCTCAGAGTCGGCGGGCAAGCTCGTCGGTCCAGAAGCGGAAGAAGCCTTCGTGGTCGTCGCCGATCTGGCCGAGGTGGACCTCGTCGAAGCCAATGTCGGTGTACTTGCGGATCTGCTCGACGTAGCGCTCCGGGTCGGGCCCGCAGGGGATCTTCTCTGCGAGCGAGTCGGGCGTGACCAGTTCGGCGGCCTGTTCGAAGTGCTGCGGCATCGACAGCTCCTGTCCCGCTTCTCCCGGTACACCGCTGGACGCCCAGAGACGGTGAGCCGTCTCCTTGGCTCGTTGCTCATCGGGCGCCCAGCACACCTTGATCGTGGCGACCGACGGCCCGCCGGCGCCCTTCTCCTTCCAGGTCGCCAGGACGTCCTCGTCGGGCGAGGTGCTCATCACGCCGTCGCCGATGTCGGCCGCGAGTTCGGCGGCCGCGGGCCCGAACGCCGAGACGATCACGGGGATCTCCCCGGCGGGGTGGTGTAGATGCGGGCGTTCTCGACGGTGTAGTGCTCACCGTGGTGGGTGGCTTCCTCGCCCTTCCACAGTTCACGGATCACCTCGACGGCCTCGGCGAGCATGTCCCGCCGGATCGCCGCCGGCGGCCAGTGCTGACCCAGCACGTGTTCGTTCAGGCGTTCTCCGGTGCCGACCCCGAACCGGAAGCGACCCTCGAGCATCGATGATGCGGTGGCCGTCGCCTGGGCCAGGATCGCCGGGTGGACACGGTGGGTCGGGCAGGTCACGGCCGTGGTGACCTCGAGCCGCGTGGTCGCGGCGATGCCGCCGATCACCGACCAGACGAAGGGTGACTCGCCCTGGCTGTCCATCCAAGGGTGGAAGTGGTCCGAGATCGTGACCTTCTCGAAGCCTGCAGCCTCGGCGAGCTTGGCCTGCTCGACGAGGTCGCGTGGGGTGTTCTCTTCGCTGGAGAGGAAGACGCCGTAGGTGGCCATGCCAGGCGACATACCCACGTCGCCTCGCCGACGACCTCACGTGCACATCTGAGAAGTTGCACGACGGATCAAGCCGTGCTGCGCCTCCGAACAGGTTCGTCGAGTTCCTGTCGCAGCCACTCCGCGTCGGCGACGGCGTTGCAGTGCCAGTCGTTGTTGAAGGTAGGCGTAGACGTCGGTGCCTTCGTCGAGCCACGCGCGCAGACGGGCGGCGACCCCCGCAAGGCGGTCGGGCCCGTAACGGTGCTGGTAGGGCTCGGCGATGGCGTTGGGCCCGTGAAAGCGCCAGTAGGTCCAATCGGTGGTGCGCTCGACGGGGTGACCGGGGAGCAGGTCGTGGACACAGAGGGCGGCGCCGTGCCGGCGCAGGACCTCGTAGGTCTCCTCGTGCAGCCAGCTCGGATCTCGTACCTCGACCGCCCACCGGATCGTGTCCGGGGCAACGGTCAAGAAGTCATCGAGCCGCTCGACGTTCCGCTTCCAGCGCGGCGGGAGCTGCAGCAGGTTCGGCCCGACGTGGGCGCCGAGTTGCTGCACCCGGTCCAGGTGGTTGTTCCCGACCACCACGGCGAAGACCCCGCCGAAGAAGGCCCACGCCGCCGGCGCCTATAGGGACTGGCGGACCAGCTCGGTGACGTATTCCATGGCCCGCTTGCGCACCGGCCGGGTGCTCCAGCGCACGGCGTCGATCTCAGTTGAGAGCGTGGCGTCGTCGAGGAAGTGCCCTTCCAGCTCAGCGACCACCACGGGGTTCGCGATGGCGACGTTGATCTCCAGATCAAGGTCGAGCGAGCGGCTGTCGAAGTTTCCCGAGCCCACGTTGGCCCACCGGTCGTCGACCAGCAGGACCTTGGCGTGGAGCATTGTGCGGTCGTACTCGAAGATCCGCGCCCCGGCCGAGAGCAACTTGGCGTAGGAGCGCCTCCCGGCCTGGCGGGCGACCTCCTTGTCGACCTCCGCCCCGTTGACCAGGATGCGGAGGTCCACCCCCCGCCGTGCCGCGGCGCAGAGCAGGTCCTCGAAGGCCCGGTCGGGGGCGAAGTAAGCGGTGGTCAGCCACAGCCGGCGCTGGGCCCCGGCGATGGCCGCGTAGAAGAGCTGGGTGGCGACGGTGGAGCCACCGGTCGGGGTGCTGCGCGTCACCTGCACGTCGACACCATCCTCGAAGGCGGTGATCTCGGCGACGTGCGCTGCCGCCAGCAAGCTTCCGGCGGCCTCGCTCCAACATTCGAGGAAGGCGCCGAAGAGGTCGACCACGGCGGGGCCGGCGATGCGGAGGTGGGTCTCGCGCCAGTGGTCGGGATCCTCGGCGTCACCCGTCCACACGTCGGCGATGCCCACTCCTCCGACGAAGCCGAGGATGCCGTCGACCACGAGAACCCGGCGGTGCATGCGATTGTTCGCCCTGTGGAGAGTGTGCCAGCGAAGCGGCCGGTACATGGACAGGTGTACACCCGCCCGCTGCAGCCGCTTCACGTGGTCGCCGTCCAGCTTGGCGGAGCCGTAGGCGTCGAGGATCACGTTCACCTCGACACCGGACCGGGCCCGGTCCATAAGCGCCTCGCTGAAGCGATCGGCGGTGGGCCCGGCCAGTAGATGTACGACGACAGGTCGATCGTGGCCGTGGCCGAAGAGATGGCGGCGAGCATGGCTTCGAGGGTGGCGCCGTTGCGCAGGACCTCGATCCGGTTGCCGGGGTGCCGGGGTGCGCCGCTCATCGCCGTCACCAGCCGAGAGAACTCGGCCGTCCCCGGGCGGGGCGCCCCAGTTAGGTCGAGGCGCCACCTGGTTCCGCGCTTGTATTTGGCAATCTGATAGCCCACCAGTGCGACTGTGCCGAGAAGCGAGCCAAGACCAAGCCGCTGGATACGAGATGACACCCGTGCCTTTCAACACACCCGATCGGCTCCGGCCGGTTCGATTCGAAGAAGCTACCCCGGCCAGATCACCACCCTGGCGGCCGCGGCCGAAGCGGGCGTGGACCGCTCGACGGTGATGGCCCTGCGCAAGACGGCCCCGACGGGACGAGCTCGGTGCGCATGCTGCGCCGCGGAACTCGCGCGACCCGGCGGCGTGCCACCCCTAGCCGGCGCTATACGTGGGGCGCGGCCGGAGCGAACTGATGGGCTACCTGGTAGGGGACAGGCTCGTTAGATTGCGATCACGGTCACGCCCGGCATGTCACTGGCGAGGGCACGGAGATCGACCGGGTCGCCCGTGAGGAGCCGTACGGGCTTGTCGAGCCCGTCGGCAGTCACGGCGACAATTGCATCCACGGTGTCATCCCTTCGCGTGTGGCCGAGAAGTTCGCCCGCGGTGCGGCCGAGCGTCGGGGTGACCGGGTCGTGCTCAACCCCTGCAAGGAGAGCATGAACCCGGGCATCGCGAGCATGGCCGCGGAGCACCTCGGCCAGCGTGACGCTGCTGACATGCACCTCCACGCCCAGCTGCTCGGCGACCGAAAGCTCCGCTCGGACTCTTGGATCTCCTGCTGCGGCGGCGGTGAGAGCTCCGGAGTCGAGGACAACCGATCCGGCAAGACCGGCGGCCCTCAGCCGGCGAGACTGGCGTTGCCGAGCCATTGCCGTCGAACTTCGTCCATGATCCCGGCCGGGACCGGACCGTGCTCGGCGTCTTGGGCCGCGAGCCACGCCCGGAGCCCTTCCCTGCGCTCCTCGGCCTCGAGAGCTTGGGCCACGTAACGGGAAACACCCCTGGCCCCGACCCGTGCTCTGATCCGCTCGAGCAGAGGAGATGGAAGCGTCACGGAGACCTTCGCGTACTCGCTAGCCACAGTGAATCGTACCACGAGTAAGATTAGGAGGAGGTCGCGGCACAGCCGGCCGTCGTGACCAGCAGCGAGGGCCGCGGTCGTCCCGGCGGTGGGGCACCGCGCTGGACTCTTCGACAGCTCCGCCGGGACCCCGTGACATGTCGTCCCTGCTCCGTCCGACATGCGACGACGCTGCGAACCGGTCAGTCGTCAAGCTGTGCGACGAGTTCAGCTCGCTCGGCCTCCAGCGCGGCGAGCTGATGCCGGAGCTGCTTCAACTCCTTGTTGACCCGGGCGAGCTCTGCCTTCGCCCTGCGTTGTGTGTGCTCGCGGTCGTTGTAGGTCGTCCTCATGAGATCCTCGACCTCCCGGCGGAGGAGTCTCAACCACGGGTTGCCGTGGACGGAGCCCACGCGATATTGGAGTTGACCAGCCTCGATCGCCGCAATGATCTCGTCCTGGGTGAGACCAAATTCCTTGCGCGCCGTCTTGTCGCTCAGCGTCGCACCCTTTCGGCGCCAGTCGCCGTTCGGGT
>JBOGIF010000076.1:0-10694 GCA_050742415.1 Acidimicrobiales bacterium
GCTCCCGAACCTCTCGTGGCCGAGGCCCTGTCGATCCTCGAGCGTGTGCGGGGAGGCCAGGAGTGGTCGGGGGAGCTCCTGCGCCGGCGCTCCGACGGCAGCACGGTGCAGGTCCGGGTCGTCCAGCAACCCTTACGCGATAACCACGGGCGCATCGTGGGCGTCGTCGGCTCCTCCGAGGACGCGGCGCCCAAGAGACCGGTGGACGCGACAGACCCGAGCGACCGGGTGCTGGCCGCCCTCGCAGCCGAGCGTGATGCCCGGTTCGCGCTGGAGGTGGCGGCCGCCCGCCTGGCCGGCCTTCACTCGGTGACCGCGGCCCTGGCCCGGGCGGTGGACCCCGCCGCCGTCGCCGAGGTGGTTCTGAATCGGGGCCTGGCGACTCTTGGGGGACGCAGCGCGTCTCTCTGCCTGGTGGCGGCCGACGGTGTCCACGTCGACATCGTCCACGACGTGGGATACGCGGTGGACGTGAAGGAGCGATGGAGCCGATTCCGACTCGACGGCGACCTTCCCGCCAGCGAAGCCATCCGGTCCGGCCGCATGGTCCTCATGGAGTCGCCCGAGGCGCGAGATCGCCGGTACCCGGCCTTCGTCGGCACGCCCGTCCTGGAGAACGGCTCCTGGGCGGTGGTCCCGCTCCACGACGAGGACGGCTCGGGGTTCGGCGCGTTGGTCATCGGCTTTGCCTCCAGCCGTAGCTTCGTCGCCGAGGACCTGCGGATGTTCGAGGCCCTGGCCCATCAGGCGGCGGGCTCGTTGCGGCGGGCTCAGCTCTTCGAGACGACCCGCAAGGCGGTGGCCGCCGAAGCCGAGGCCCGCCGCATCGCCGAGGAGTCCCAGGACCGCCTCGCCTTCCTGGCTGACGCGTCGGCGGCGCTGGCGTCGTCGCTCGACTACGAGCTCACACTGGCCACGCTCGCCGATCTGGCCGTACCCCGTCTGGCCGACTGGTGCGCCGTGCACCTGGTGGACGACCGGGGCCGGGTCCGGCCGCTGGCGGTGGCCTCGGCTGACCCCACGAAGCTGGCCGTCGCCCGTCGCCTGGCCGAGAGGTTCCCGGTCGACCCGGGTGCCAGCTCCGGCATAGGGGCGGTCATCCGGACTGGCGAACCCGAGGTCCACTACGACGTCCCCGAGGAGGTCCTCCTCGAGTCGGCCCTCGATGACGAGCACCGCGAGCTCCTCCTGGCCGCCCGGTTCGGGTCTGCAGCCATACTGCCCATGCGTGCCCGCAAGCGTGTGGTGGGAACGATCTCGCTCCTCAACGAGCGCAGCCGGCCAATGAGCCCGGCCGACGTGAACCTCGCCGGCGAGCTGGCCATCAGAGCCGGTGTCGCAGTCGACAACGCCCTGCTGTTCGCCGACCGCTCGCGTGTGGCACGGGGCCTGCAGGCAAGCCTCCTTCCGCCGAACCTTCCGAGCGTCAACGGCCTGGACCTGGGTGCCCGCCACCTCGCCGCCGGCGAGGGCAACGATGTCGGCGGCGACTTCTACGACGTCTTCTCGGTGGACGACCGCTGGCTCATCGCCGTGGGCGACGTTCGCGGCAAGGGCGTAGAGGCGGCTGCCGTGACCGGATTGGCCCGCCACACCATCCGTTCGGTGGCGATGGCCCAGACCCAGCCCAGCGGGATCCTGTCGCACCTGAACCAGGTCCTGCTCCAAGCCGACGACGAGCGCGCCGCAGCCTTTCTCGGGTCCGGCACCGACGACTGGCAGCAGACCGAGCCTCGGTTCTGCACCGTCGCGTTGATCTCCATCGAGATGGGGCCAGGTTCGGCCTTGGCCACCGTGTGTTGCGCCGGCCACCCTCTGCCGCTCGTGGCGCGCGCTAGCGGCGGCGTGGCGACGGCCGGCGAGATCGGCAGCCTGCTCGGCGTAACGGCCGAGGTGCAGCTACACGACGTCACGGTTGAGCTGGGCCCGGGCGACATGCTGGTCTGCTTCACCGACGGGATCACCGAGCGCCACGAAGGCCGCCGCTTCTTCGAGGACGGCGGCGTGGCGTCGCTACTCGAGGTCACCCGCGGCGACATCGACGCCGCCACCGTGGCCGCCCGCATCGAGGAGGGTGCCCGTTCCTTCGTCGCCGGTGAGCCTCAGGACGACATGGCGGTGGTCGTGGTTCGATTGCTCCCTTAGCAGTGTCCGGGGCGACCCGGCTCGCCCGTTACCATTCGCCGATGGTCACGGCCGAGTTCCGCACGGCCTTACCCGGCTTGGCGGCCAGTGCCCGCGAGGCCCGGACTTTCGTGCGGTCGAGCTTGGCGGAGATGGGCCTGGACGCCTTGGCTGACACCGCCGTTCTGTTGGTCAGCGAGCTCGTGGCCAACGTGGTGCTGCACGCCAGCGGCGACATGGAGGTCATGGTCTCTCCCACGGCCAGCGGCGTGATCGTGCGGGTCCACGACGGGTTGGGCGAGCTGCGGCCGACCCGGAAGCGCTACTCCGAGACGGCGACCACCGGCCGAGGCCTCATGCTGGTCGACGCCCTGGCTCACCGATGGGGGATCGACCGTGACGGCGCCGGCAAGCTCGTCTGGTTCGAGCTCGAGAGGCCGACAGACGGATGAGCGAAACCACAATGCAGGAGCGGATGATCGAGGTCAGGGTCATTGGCATGCCGATCGACCAGTACCGCAGGACCAGCGAGCACCACGACGAACTGCTACGAGAGTTCACCCTCATGTCGGCCGACGAAGCCGACTCCACGAGCGTGCCGAGACGTCTGGTGGCGCTCATGGCTGAGCTGCAAGCTCGCTTCTCCGATCTCGGCACGGGCCCCCAGACCATCCTGGACGAGGCAGTGCGTAACGGCGTCAGCGCAGTCGACCTCGTGTACCACGTGCCCCCTGAGGTCGGGCCGGCGTCGGCTGAGTTCGATCGCCTGCTCGACGAGGCCGACGAGTTCTGCCGTGCTGGTGACCTCCTCACGCTCGCCTCCCCGTCCGACATCCGGGATCTGCGTAGCTGGTTCCTGTCGGAGTTCGTGCGTCAGACAAGAGGCGAGCCTCCGATCCCCTGGCCAGAGCGCGAGTGACGGCCGACCTCTCCACCCGGCGGGTCCTCGACGCCGAACCCCATACCTCGCTCGCGTCCTTCGCCGCCATCGGCGGCGGAACCGGAATAGAGGCAGCCGCCGAGCTGGGGCCCGACGCCACCGTCGACCGGATCGAGGCCTCGGGCCTTCGCGGAAGGGGCGGAGCCGGCTTCCCGACCGGGCGGAAGTGGCGGACCATTCGCGAGAACGCTTCCGACAGGCTCGCCGCCACGGTCGTCGTCAACGCCGCCGAGGGCGAGCCCGGGTCGTTCAAGGACCGGGCGATACTCCGGGCCAACCCGTACCGCGTCCTCGAAGGCGCGCTTGTAGCCGCCCGCACCGTGGGAGCCGACGCCGTCGTGGTCGCCCTCAAGGCGTCATTCGGACCGGAGCTGGCCCGAGTACGGGCGGCGATCGAGGAGGTCCGGGCCGCCGGTTGGGCCGCCGGGGTGGAGCTCATGGTGGTCGAGGGGCCGTCGCACTACCTCTACGGGGAGGAGACGGGCCTGATGGAGGTCCTCGCCGGCCGCAACCCTTTCCCCCGCCTCGCTCCCCCTTTCCGCCACGGCCTGGACGAGCTGGGCCCCGACACCCGCTCGGCGGCCGACGAGCCCCTGGCCGGCCCGACCGGCGAGACCGCCGCCGCGCCCACGCTGGTCAACAACGTGGAGACCTTCGCCAACGTCGGCGGGATCGTGGCTCGCGGCCCGGCATGGTTCCGCTCGGCCGGCACCGAGGAGTCCCCGGGAACGGTCGTGTGCACAGTGAGCGGTGACACCCGTAGGGCGGGCGTGGCCGAGGTAGCCATGGGCACGCCGCTGTCCGACGTGATCGAGGCCATCGGCGGCGGTGTCGCGCCGGGCCGACAGGTGGCCGCCGTGCTCTCCGGGGTGGCCAACCCGATCGTGCCCGGCCGCCTCGTGGGCACGGCCGTGAGCCACGAGGCGATGGCGGCCATTGGCAGCGGGCTCGGGGCCGCCGGCTTCCTGGTATTCGACGACGCCACTGATCCGGTGGCCATTGCCGCCGGCGTCTCGCGATTCCTCGCTGTCGAGTCCTGCGGGCAGTGCCAACCGTGCAAGCAGGACGGGCTTGCCCTGGCGGAACTGCTCGGCCGCTTGTGCGGGCCCGACGCCCGGCCCGCCGACGCGGCCGCTGTCGCAGACCACGCGGCCACGGTGGCGGACGGCGCCCGGTGCTATCTCGCCACCCAGCAGCAGCGGGTCGTCGAGAGCCTCTTGCACCTGTACCCGGGCCAGGTCCGGGCCCACGCCGAAGCCGCGGCTGTCGCCGTCGAGCCGGTGCTGGTGGCGCCGATCGCCGACCTGTCCGACGGCATCGTCACCCTCGACACGCGCCAGGCCGCCAAGCAGCCCGACTGGACCTACGGCGACACCTACTCGGGCCAGTCCCCCGCCGACCGCGTCAACGCCAAGACGGGCCTGCTCTGACGCCATCGCTGCCGAGGTGGTGAGCGTCGCCGCCAACTGACAAGTGCACGATTCGATGACGGCCGGTGGGCTGCGCTCGCAGGTCCTGCGCGGGACGGCGAGGGAGGGTGAGGCCAGAGAGACGCGACTTACGTGGCGCTCGCAGAGACGATTGGGTGCGAGCTCCTAACAGCCGACCGGCGGCTGGCCAGCGCGTCGGGCCCCGTGTGTCGGATCGTCGTTGTGCGCCGCTGAGCCCGGCGTGAAGCTTGCTCCCAGATGACAACAGGAGAAGCACCCCCACCGAGACCAACTCGCAACTCGATGGCCCACGGCCACGACGCGGCGCTCGTCGACGACCACCGCAGCTAGCCGGGGCCACCTAGCATGGGCTCGGACCACCACCCAAGGGAGCCGCCGGATGGGACTGATGAAGCGCCTGTCGACCGTGTTCCAGGCCAAGGCCAGCAAGGTGCTGGACAAGGCCGAGGACCCCCGGGAGACGCTCGACTTCTCCTACCAGAAGCAGCTGGAGCTGCTCACCAAGGTGCGCAGGGGCGTGGCCGACGTGGCCACCTCCCGCAAGCGCCTGGAGCTCCAGGCCGGGCAGCTGCAGGCGTCGGCGGCCAAGCTCGACGGCCAGGCCCGCCAGGCGATGGGCGCTGGCCGCGAGGACCTGGCCCGGGAAGCTCTCACCCGTCGCGCCGCCATCGCCACCCAGCTCTCCGCTCTCGCGACCCAGCACACCCAGCTCGACGGCGAGGAGAAGAAGCTGGTCGATGCCTCCCGTCGACTCGAGGCCAAGGTGGAGGCGTTCCGGACCCAGAAGGAGACCATCAAGGCCACTTACACCGCCGCCGAAGCCCAGACCAAGATCGGCGAGGCCTTCTCCGGCATCTCCGAGGAGATGGGCGACGTCGGCCTCGCCGTGCAGCGGGCGGAGGAGAAGACCCTGGCCATGCAGTCCCGGGCGGGGGCCATCGACGAGCTCATGGCCTCGGGGGCGCTGGACGACGTCACCCGTTCCAGCGACCCGCTCCAGGCCGAGCTCGACCGGGTGACGGCCACCTCATCGGTCGACGCTGAGCTCGGCCGGCTCAAGGCCGAGCTCTCCGCCGGCAGCACCGCCGGCGAACTCGGGTCCGCCGCCGCCGACAAGGAGGACGACAAGTGATCGTCCGCATCCTCGGAGAGGGCCAGTTCGACGTGCCCGACGCAAGCATCGAGTCCCTGAACCCCATCGACGAGGCCTTGGTGACAGCCATTGAGTCGGGCGACCAGGAGGCCTTCGCCGCCGCCCTCGCCCAGCTCCTCGACGGCGTGCACTCCGCCGGTAAGCCCTCGCCGCTCGATTCTCTGGAGCCGTCCGACCTGGTGCTGCCGGGTGCCGACTCCACCCTCGAGGACGTGAAGGACCTCTTGGGCGACGAAGGCCTCATCCCCGGCTGATGTCCACCAGCCGCTTCCCCGCCGACCACGGCCTCACCAGCCGGATGCTGTTCACCATGTTCCTCCTGGGCCTGCTCTACGTGGCCTTCATCGGGGTGATGATCGCCTATGGCGCATCGTTCGTCTTCGTCCTGGTGCTGGCCGGCGGCCTGCTCTTCGCCCAGTACGCGTTCTCCGACCGCATCGCCATGTTCTCGATGGGCGCCCACGAGGTCAGCCCGGCGGAGGCACCGGTGCTGCACGGCATCGTCGACCGCCTCTGCGCCCTGGCCGACATGCCCAAGCCCCGGGTCGCCATCGCCGACGTCGACATGCCGAACGCCTTCGCCACCGGGCGCGACCCGGCGCACGCCGTGGTCGCGGTGACGACGGGGATCCTGCGCCGGCTCGACGAGCCCGAGCTGGAGGCGGTGCTGGCCCACGAGCTGTCGCACGTGGCCCATCGCGACGTGATGGTCATGACCTTCGCCGGGTTCCTAGGCGTCGCCGCCGGCCTGCTCACCCGCATGGTTCTCTACTCGGGGATGTGGGGTGGCGGCGGTGGCCGCGACCGTGACCGCGACGGTCCTCCGGTGTTCATGGTCGTGGTGCTGGTGTCGATGGTCGTATACGCCGTCAGCTTCTTCCTCACCAGGGCGCTGTCGCGCTACCGCGAGCTGTCGGCCGACCGGGCCGGCGCCATCCTCACCGGCCGGCCGTCCACCCTCGCCTCCGCCCTGGTGAAGATCAGTGGGGAGATGAGCCGGATCCCCACCCGCGACCTCCGCCGCGCCGAGCCGCTCAATGCCTTCTTCTTCGCTCCGGCGGTGGCGCCCGGGCTGAGCCTGTCGTCGCTGTTCTCGACCCATCCTTCGCTCGAGCGGCGCTTGGAGCAGCTTGCCCGCCTGGAGAACCAGCAGGGCCGCCAGGGGTGAAGTTCCTCGACTCGTTGCTGGGACGCACGAAGCCGGCCGCCGCCAACCTCGACACGCTGTTCCGGCTTCCGTCGGCAGCGGTGACCTTGGAAGCCGCCGCGGGGATGCGCTCGTCGGGCGAGGCCGCCGTCTGCTTCAAGCCGGCGGCTGGCGAGGCGTTCAAGTCGACCGCCGACGAGTTCGCCGAGCTGCTCGCCTTCACCGCCCAGCAGACCGGAACCACGACCCACAGCTCCGAGGACACCTACGGCTACCGGTGGGCGGTGCTGGCCGACGAGGACCTCGACGACCTAGTGGCCGCCGCCCACGTGGTGAACCGCACCCTGGAGGAGAAGGGCTTCGGACCCCAGCTGCTCTGCTCCGTGTTCGGCTTCACCGGCACCGAGGGCGGGTGCCACCTCGTCTACCTGTACAAGCGCGGCACCTTCTACCCGTTTGCCCCCCGTGACGGCGAACGGCGCGACAACGAGCTGGAGCTGCGAGTGCGGGGAGCGCTCGACGGCGAGCTCCCGGTGGAGCCCGACCTGTCTCGCTGGTTCCCCATGTGGGGGCTGCCGCTCCGCTGAGCTTCGGCAAGGATGACGCCATGAAGGCGCCCACGGTCCCGGTGGCCGTGGCCGTCCTCTCGGCCGCAGCCATGGTGGCCGCCGTCGCCCTGCGGTTCCGCGCCACCTCGCCGCTGTGGCTCGACGAGGCCTTGACGGTCAACATTGCCCGCCTCCCGCTGCGCGACCTGGTAGGTGCATTGCGCCAGGACGGGGCCCCTCCGCTCTACTTCGCCCTGCTCCACGTCTGGACGGCCGTCTTCGGACAGGGCGACGTGGCCGTCCGCGCCTTGAGCGGGGTGCTGTCGGTGGCCACCCTTCCGGTGACGTGGCTCGCCGGCCGCCGCCTCGGTGGCCAGCGGGTGGCGTGGGCAGCGCTGCTGCTCCTCGCCGCCAGCCCGTTCGCCATCCGGTACGCCACCGAGGCGCGGATGTACTCGCTGCTCACCTTGCTGGCCGTCATCGGCTACCTCGCCGTGGTCCGCGCCCTGGAGCGCCCGACCCTGCCCCACCTGGGCGCGGTTGCCGTGGTGACCGGGCTGCTGCTTCTCACGCACTACTGGTCGCTCTTCCTCTTGGCGGCGGTGGCATCGGTCCTCGTGGCATGGGTGATACGGGGCTGTAGTCCCTCGGCCCCGCGGGTCCTGGCCGCCGTCGCCGCCGGCAGCCTGCTGTTCGCACCCTGGCTCGGTGTGTTCGCGTTCCAGCTGCGCCACACCGGCACGCCGTGGGCCAAGCCGGCCGGGCCGACCGCGCTTCTCTCGACCATCGCCCAGTACTCGGGCGGGCCGTCCACCGCCGGGCGGGCGCTGGGTCTGTTGGTGGTGGTCCTGGCCGGCCTGGGGGCGCTGGGTCGGGCGGTCGACGGCCGGCACGTGGAGATCGACCTGCTGGGCCGGCCCCCTGGACGGTGGCTGGCGCTGGTCTTCGGCGGCAGCCTGGCGTTGGCAGTGGCCGCCGGCCTGGTGACGCGTACCGGCATCGAGGCCCGCTACACGGCGGCCTCGTTCCCGATGCTGATCCTGTTGGCCGCGCTGGGCGCCCGGGTCCTGCAGCCCGGACGGGTGAGCCATGCCGCGGTCGGCACTGCCGTGGCCCTGGGTCTGATCGTGGCCGTCACCGGCTCCACCGAGTCCCGCACCCAGGCCGGGGAGGTGGCCGCGGCCCTCGCCGGCCAGGTCCGAGCGGGCGACGTGGTGGCCTACTGCCCCGACCAGCTCGGCCCCGCCGTGAGCCGCCTGCTTCCCGGTGGGACCGAGCAGCTGACGTTCCCCGACGGATCGCCTCCCGCTCTTGTCGACTGGACGGACTACGCCAGACGCCAGGCCGCCTCCGACGTGGACGCCTTCGCCGCCGGCCTCCAGGCGCGCACCGCGAGCGGCTCGGGGCTGTGGCTCGTCTGGGGTGGCGGATACCGGTCCCTCGGCGACCGCTGCGAGCAGCTGCACGCCCGACTCGCCGCCCTGCGGCCGGCGCGCGAGATCGTCTACCCGGTGGGCACG
The DNA here is from genome assembly GCA_050742415.1 of Acidimicrobiales bacterium. GTDB lineage: Bacteria > Actinomycetota > Acidimicrobiia > Acidimicrobiales > AC-14 > JBOGIF01. The sequence continues at coordinate 8,884 of JBOGIF010000076.1, forward strand.
ACCAGATCGGTCGAGGCCGCTCACCTCACGTCGTTCCCCCCAGGGTGACCAGCCCCCCGCCGTGGCGGAGCAGGGCTCTCGCCCGGTCGGTGACAGCCGCGCTCCCGGCGTGGGTGACCGCCAGGGTCGTGGTCCTAGCCGCTCTCGGCCTGGCCGCCTACGTGGCGTCGAAGTACTCCGGCACCGATCCCCGCCTCGCCGGCCCCCACCCCGGCTACTGGGGCTGGGACGCCGGGTGGTACGAGGCCATCGCCAGCCGCGGCTACGGCGCTCTCGATCGCGAGGCCCTGCGCTTCTTCCCGCTGCTGCCGCTGCTGGGCCGCGGCCTGGCCCTGCTGCTGGCAGGCTCCGAGCGGCTGGCCCTGATTCTGATCGTCAACGCCAGCGCGCTCGCGGTCGGCGCAATCCTTCACCGCCTGGTAGTGCTCGAGAAGAGCGACGACGCGCTCGCCTCCCGGGCGACGTGGGCCGTCGCCCTCTTCCCGGCCGCCTTCATCCTGGTGACCCCCTACGCCGAAGCCTTGTTCATGGCCCTGACGGCGGGCGCCTTCCTGGCCGCACGGTCCCGGCGGTGGAGGTGGTGCGGCGCCGTCGGTATGCTGGCCGGCCTGGCCCGGCCTCTGGGCGGGCTTCTGGCGGTCCCGATGGCCATCGAAGCGGCGCGCGGGTGGAGGGGGACGTCCGTCAGGAATCGGATAGCCCTGGCCGCTGCCGCCCTCGCCCCGCTCGCAGGCACTGCGCTGTACCTCGCCTGGGTCGGCGTGCGGTTCGCAGATCCGTGGCTGCCGGTCAGGATCCAGCAGAGAGCCAACCTGCGGGGGGAGCTGGCCCCGGTCCCGACAACGCTGGCCAAGGCCGTAGCGAGACTGCTATCCGGGGACGGGGCCGGGGCGGCGCTACACCTGCCGTGGTTGGCGCTGTTCGTCGCCCTGGCCGTGGTGGCCTTCCGGCGCTGGCCGGCGTCGTACGGCGCCCTGGCGGCCCTGACCCTGGCCGCGGCCGTGAGCACCGGCAACCTCGACTCGCTGGAGCGCTACTGCTTCAGCGCCTTCCCGTTCGCCCTGGCGGCCGCCTCGCTCGTGCCCGAGAGGCTGGAGGCGAGCGTGGGCAGGGGCGCTCTGGCGCTGGCCGCCGCCGGGCTGTCGACCTACGCCTTCCTCGCGTTCCTCGGGCCGTACATCCCGTGAAGCAGTGGCTGGCGGTCAGCCCAGGTTGGTGAAGAGGAAGGCGTTCACCGGGTTGAAGCCGTTGCTGTCGTCGGTCACCGAGACGTCGAGGCGGAACCGGCTGTCGCCACGAACGACATCCAGGCTCTCGTTGCAGCGCTTTGGTATGAGCACGAGGAACTCCGGCGCGTCGTCGTTGAGCTCGTCGCGGATCTGAGGGCAGACCACCAGCACCTTGGCGCCCGGCGACAGGTCCGAGAGCGGTTGGCCGAGGGAGACGAGCGGGTCGGTGTCGCGCAGGCGGGCCGCACCTTCCCGTTGGTCGGACACAAACGGATCGTCCACTGGCCCCGTGCTCTCGGCGTAGCGCAGGCCATCAGGCAGGTAGTGGGCCAGCACCGGCGTACGCCCGAAGTCGCTGACCACCAGGTCTCCCGGCCGCAACGACGGCGCCATGCCGAGCGCCACCTCGCGGACATTGCTCTTGCGGTACGGCTCCGCCTTTACGGCGATCGGAGCCGAGAAGAAGGCGGCCACGGCGACGGCGCCGATCGCGGCCTGGCCGCCCCGCGCCAGGGCCACGGACAACACCATGAGGAGTGGGCCGAGAAAGACGGCCAGGTAGCGCACCTCCCACACCGACTG
>JBOGIF010000077.1:0-24724 GCA_050742415.1 Acidimicrobiales bacterium
GGCACCCGTGGGAATGAAGGCACCCTTATCTGACGCGCCTCCACCCCTCTGGAACACGGGGGAGCTTTCCGGTCAGGTCAGGGCAGGACGTCGTTCTCGACGAAGGCCACCGTCAGCCCCGAGTCGACCTGCCCGTTGGCGCCCCGGCCGACAGCGGTGCGGGCCTTCTCGACCACCGCGCCGAACGCCTGCGACTGGCGCAGCTTGCGAACGGCCCGATTGATCTGGTCATAGCGCTGACGCCCGGCTCTGGCGCCCAGGTAGTACCCGCTGGCAAACCCCGTCACGAACCCCAATCGAATCTTCATGCCCCGTGTCTACCCCCGTTCGACGATGTTGGCCTCCCGAACGCGTGTTCGCTACGGTGCCTGCGTGGGTTACCCGGGCAAAGTGGCCGAGCAGGCACGAATACGGCTGTGTCTATGTCCGTTTCGCCTGCTCTCGAACCCATCGGAGAGTGATGGGCGTGGTTCGTGCGCTGCTAGGTTCTGACTGTCTTCCGGGGTGGTGAAATGGCATCACACCTGACTGTTAATCAGGGTTTCTGGGTTCGAGTCCCAGCCCCGGAGCGCCGTAGGGTCGAAGGTTCGAATCGCGTAGGGGCCCGTAGCTCAGTGGTCAGAGCAGGGGACTCATAATCCCTCGGTCGCTGGTTCGATCCCAGCCGGGCCCACGGTTTCTCCAGCGCTTCCCACGCCGACATCCCACGCCGCCGCCTCACTAGGGGTACCTTCGGTCCCCAAGGCCGACACGAACTAGGAGGTGGTGCGCTGTGGCACTCGAAGAGGTGGTCAACGAGCACTTTCTCACCCGCTACCGGGCCCTGCTCGACGCCGAGGACGCGGCATTCGACGAGCTGGAGCACGCCTACGAGGACGGAGACCGGGAGCACTTCCTCGCCGATCTGACCGCCTGGTCCGCCACCATCGAGCGCCGGATCGCGTTCCTGGCCCGTAGCGGAGTGTCGCTCGACGGTCTCGCCGCGCCGCTAGGCGCCGGCGTCGTGACATGACGGGCCCTAGGTGAGCGACCGGCCCGTCTCGTTCTCGCCGGGTTTGCCCGAGACAGTTCTGGCCCCCGAGGCCCCCGAGGCGGTAGCGGCCCTGGCCGCCGCGCTGGCTTTGGAACCGGACCGTCGCCGTGAGGCGGTGTCCGGAGTGGTGGCCAAGTGGCCCGCCGATCTGGATGCTTGGGCCCACCTCGGTGAGCTGGCCCGCGACGACGTGGAGGCCTACGCCTGCTTCCGGGTCGGCTACCACCGGGGCCTCGATCGCTTGCGCCAGTCCGGTTGGCGCGGATCGGGGTACGTCCGGTGGCACCACGAGACCAACCGTGGGTTCCTCCGTTCGCTGCGGGGGATGGCCCGAACGGCCGGGGTGCTGGCCGAGACCGACGAGCACCGTCGCTGCACGGAGTTCATGCGCCAGCTCGACCCAGACTGGGACGGGAGCGACTCCGCCTGAAGGGTCGCCGGGCATGTCCGAGCGGCGAATCAGCGGCTGCGCCGGCGGTCACGTACGATGTCGCCCCTTCTCGACCTGAGAGGTCCTGAGCGAGCTAGGGGGGTTGGTTGACATGAGAAATGTGATGGCGATCCGCGTCGGGCGCAGTCGGCGATGGCTGGCGGCCGGGATGACGGCGGTAGCCCTGTTGGGGCTGGCCGGCTGTGGCGACGACAAGGGGAGCAAGCTGGGCAAGGGTGAGAACGCCGACATCGTGATCGACAACCAGGGCTTCAAGCCGAACGAGGCCCAGGTGCAGGTCGGCCAGGAGGTCGTGTTCACCGTCTTCAACAAGGACAGCCGGCCGCACACCTTCACGTTGCCGTTCCTCGAGATCGACAAGGAGATTCCTCCCGGCCAGCAGGTCGACGTGAAGCTCAAGGCCACCGAGGTCCCCCCTGCCGGCTTCTACAGCTTCTACTCCAACAACCACCAGTCGGAGGGCTACCAGGGCCGCATCAACGTAGAGAGCTGAGTCCGCGCGAACACCTTGGAGGCGACCGTGGCGAAGCTGACCGATTCAGAGCTGGGAGCCGCGCTGGCCGGCCTGTCGGGTTGGGCGCTGGAGAGCGGCGAGATCGTGCGGGAATACCGGCTGGCCGACTTCCGGGAGGTGGTTTCGGTGGTGGTCCGCTTGGCCTTCGAGGCGGAGGCGGCCGACCATCATCCCGACCTCGACATTCGCTACAACCGCCTCACCGTGCGCCTGAGCACCCACAGCGAGGGCGGCGTCACCACCAAGGACGTGGAGCTGGCAGGCGCCATCGACCGCGTGGCTGCGAAGTAGCGTCGGCCTGTGCCGGTTCAAGACGGGATCGTGGGCCCGATCCCCGAAGGTTCCGACCCCGAGGAGTACGACAAGCTCCGCCGCCGCGTGCTGTGGACGCTGCCGAGCGGCCTTTACGTGGTCGGCAGCCGCTCCGGGGAGCAGCACAATGCCATGACTCTAAACCTGGCCATGCAGGCGAGCACCGACCCCAAGGTGATGGCGATCGCCGTGGTCAAGGACGCCCTCACCCACATGCTGGTCTCCGAGGGTCGGGTTTTCGGCCTGTGTGTGATCGACCGTGAGGACCGGGCCATCGTGCGCAAGTTCACCAAGCCGGTGGAGGTGGACCTCGCGGCAATGACGCTCAACGGGTTCGCCTTCCGGCACGGGCGGACCGGCGCTCCGATCCTGGAGCAGGCGGTGGCGTGGGTCGACTGCGAGGTGCGCCAGGCCGTCGACGCCGGTGACCACACCCTGTTCCTCGGCGAGGTCGTCGACGCCGGTTTCAACAAGCCCGAGGACACGCCGGTCCTGCGCATGGAGGACACCAGGATGAACTACGGGGGCTGAGGTACCGACCGGCGGCCCGGGTTGAGGCCGGCCACCTTCAACATCCTGCACGGCCGGTCCCCGACCGACGGCTTGGTGTCCACATCGAGGTTGGTGGAGGCCTGCGCCAGCCTCCACGCCGACATTCTCTGCCTGCAGGAGGTGGACCGCGCCCAGAGGCGGTCAGGGTTCGTCGACCAGGTGTCGGCCGTGGCCGAAGGGATGGGGGCGGCATGGTGGCGGTTCGAACCGGCCCTGGTCGGCGAGCCGGGGGCGGTGTGGCGCCCGGCGGTCGAAGGCGACTCCGCCGACTCCGAGTCCCCGGGCTACGGGGTGGGGATCGTGTCGCGGCTCCCGGTTCGGAAATGGCACGTCCTGCGACTGCCCGCGTCCCGGGTGCGGTCACCCGTGGCCGTGCCCGGCGGAAAAGGGAGGTTCATCCTGCTGCCGGACGAGCCGCGGGTGGTCCTGGCCGCCGAGGTCGACGGGCCGAGCGGGCGGTTGACGATCGCCACTACCCATCTCTCCTTCGTGCCGGGCTGGAACGTCGTTCAGCTGCGGCGGGCGACGAGAGCGCTGGCAGCGACGTCCGCGGCTTGCATCCTGACCGGCGACCTCAACCTGCCCGGGCCCATTCCCCGAATCGCCTCGGGTTGGCTTCCGCTGGCCACGGCCCGGACCTTCCCCGTCGGGAGGCCGTCGATGCAGATCGACCACGTGCTCGGGCACGGCAACCTGCCAAGGGTGGTCGCCACGGCCGTCGAGCAGCTGCCCCTGTCGGACCACCTCGCCCTCGTGGTGGACCTCGGCGACGGATAGCTCGCGAGTCCGGAATAGCGTCGGGGCGTGCCGGTCCGACCACTCGACAACGCCGCATGGGGGTTCCCGTCGAGCTGCTACGTGTGCGACGCCGGCAACGACCGCGGCCTGCGCATCGCCTTCGCCCACGACACCGACGCCGGCGAGGTGACCGCCTCCTTCCAGCTCGGGCCGGAGTTCTCGGGCGCGCCGCGCTACGTCCACGGGGGTGTGGTGCTCGCCATCCTCGACGAGGCCATGGCCTGGGCTGCGATAGCCGAGGCCGGGCGGTTCGCGGTGGTTCAGCACACGGCGACGACCTTCGAGAGGCCCGTCCGCGTCGGGGAGGCCTACATGGTCACGGCCATGGTCACCAGCCACGACGAGCGTGCGGTCACGGCGCGGGCTGAGGTGGCGAGCGCGCAGGGCATCCTCTGCGCCAAGGCGCATGCCCGGTTGTCCGTGCTCTCCCAATCCGTGGCACCGTCGGCCATCGGCGACGTCACCGGACCCGACACCCACTACCTAAGGAGGGAACCATGAGCGAAGAACCTAACGACCCGCTGGAAGTCACCGTCGACGACCTGGAGGCGGTCAGGGCTGCCGGTGCTCTCGTGATCGACGTCCGCCAGCCCGACGAGTACGAGGCCGGCCACGTTCCCGCTGCCCAACCGATACCTCTGGGCGAGGTCGTGGAGCGCGCTGCCGAGGTGCCCACCGGTCAACCGGTCTACGTCGTCTGCCACAGCGGGGGCCGCAGCCTCAAGGCCGCCCGGTTTTACCGGTCGAGGGGCATCGAGGCGTGGTCGGTGGCCGGCGGGACGAAGGAGTGGGCCGAAACTGGCCGGCCGCTCGCCTTGGGTGCCGAGCCCGGCCACACGGAGAGCTGACCCGGTCGCAAGCTGAGCGGGCTCAGCCCTCCAAGGGCTTGGGTCGCAGGTCCACCCGGAGGACGAGGATCCCTTCCTCCAGCGCGGCGGAGGCGTCTCCGAGCATCGAGAAGTCCTGGAAGTCGAGCTTCATGCGGTCCAGGAACTGGCGGCGGGCGTCGCCTTCGATCGGAGGAATCCCGCGGCTGCGGACGGCATGGGCCCGCTCCCGGAAACGGGCCACCATGGCCTCGGCGTCGAACTCTGTGGCCACCAGGGCCCCAACCTAGACGGGCCCGCCGCCGCCTGGGGCGCCCTGGAGCCGTGCCGGGCGGGGAGGAGGCGGCGGTAGACTCGTGGCCGTCGTCAGCGGGTCGAGTCGGGAGCACGCACGTGAGGAAGGGACGGCACCGGCGCTTCGAGGAGGCCAGAGCCCTCAAGCGCAGCAACGAGCCCATCATCGAGCCCTGCCCCGAGTGCGGTGCCGGGCCCGAGGACGATCACGCGTCCTGGTGCCTGGCGACCGAGGACGAGCTCGAGGCCGACTTCGGCCCTGCGCCGGAGGCCGACGGCAACGCCGACGGCAGCGCTAGCGCCGACCCGCCGCCCGCACCGTAGGGTGCGGTAGGGGCGCACTGCGGTTTCGTAGGCCTTGGCGGCGGGCGAGCTCGGCAGCCACTCGCTCGTAGACCGGCTCGCCCACCATGCAAACCAGCTCCTCGGCCATGGCCAGGTAGACCGGGCGGTCTCCCACGAAGGCCTCCGCCGCCTCCGTGCACCACCAGTGGAAGTCGGCGCCCCCGGCGCCCCATTGACGCCGTCCCCACTCCCCGACGGTCGAGGTCACGTGCCCGTCCCCGTCCTCTCGGTCCTCCCGCCGTAGTGGCAGCTGCCAGCACACGTCGGGCTTGGTGGTGACCGGGCTGACGCCCCGGGCGAGCGCGGCGCGGTGCAGGGCGCAGCCGACGCCGCCGGGAAAGCCGGGCCGGTTGAGGAACACGCACGCGTCGTCGACCATGCGGGTGACCACCTCGCCCGCCCGAGTCGTCTTGGTAACGCCCCGCCGTCGCCCCTGGGCCCGGAACTGCCACTCCTCGGGGCCGAGGCCGGCCGCCGCCTCCTCGACGCGAGCCACGTCGTCGGGGCCGCTGAAATGGGCACCGTACGAGCAGCACCCGAGCGCCAGCTCCGGCGCCGGGGCGGTTAGCACCCCCTGGCATCCTCGGCCGTAGATGCACGCCCACCGGCTCAGCAGGAACGTGACGTCGAAGACCCACGTGCGGTCCTCCTCCGCGTCCTCGAACGACACCCATTCCCGATCGGGCGGAGGCGGCGGCGTCGTCACCGGCCTGAGGTTAGGACGAAGGAGGTCCACGGCTCGGGAGCTGGCCTGCGATAGGTTGGGCTCCCGTGGTGAAGCACATCTTCGTGACCGGCGGGGTCGCGAGTTCCCTCGGCAAGGGTCTGACGGCGGCTTCTCTCGGGCGGCTGCTGAAGTGCCGGGGCCTGCGGGTCACCATGCAGAAGCTCGACCCGTACATCAACGTCGACCCCGGCACCATGAACCCGTTCCAGCACGGGGAGGTCTTCGTCACCGAGGACGGGGGCGAGACCGACCTCGACCTCGGCCACTACGAGCGGTTCATCGACGAGTTCCTCCATCGCGACTCCAACGCCACGACTGGGTCGATCTACTCGGCCGTGCTGGCCAAGGAGCGCCGGGGCGACTACCTGGGCGACACCGTTCAGGTGATCCCCCACATCACCAACGAGATCAAGGAACGGATCCTGCGAGTGGCCACCGACGAGGTCGACGTGGTGATCACCGAGGTGGGCGGCACGGTGGGCGACATCGAGATCCTCCCGTTCCTGGAGGCCATTCGCCAGTTCCGCAAAGACGTCGGACGCGACAACGTCTGCTACCTGCACGTGACGCTCGTTCCATTCATCGGCCCCTCCGGCGAGCAGAAGACCAAGCCCACGCAACACTCGGTCACCGAGTTGCGCAGCCGGGGCATCCAGCCCGACGTCATCGTCTGCCGTAGCGACCGTCCGATCTCCGACGGGCTCAAGCGCAAGATCTCCCTGCTCTGCGACGTGCCCCAGGAGGCGGTCGTCTCCGCCGTCGACGCCCGCAACCTGTACGAGATCCCGCTGGTGCTCCACGACGAGGGGCTCGACGGCTACGTGTGCCGGCTGTTGCGGTTCGACGGGGCTGCTCACGAGCCGAACCTGGCCACCTGGCAGGCCCTGGTCGAGCGGGTGGAGGCGGCCACCACGACAGTGCGGGTGGGAGTCATCGGCAAGTACGTGGTCCTGCCCGACGCCTACCTCTCGGTGGTCGAGGCGTTGCGCCACGGCGGCTATGAGAACGGCGCCAGGGTCGAGATCGACTGGGTCCAGGCCGAGGACGTCGAGGGACTGTTGGTGGAGAACCGGCTCCGGGCGCTCGACGGGCTCGTGATCCCCGGCGGCTTCGGGCCTCGGGGGATCGAGGGCAAGATCGCTGCCGCCGGGTTTGCCCGGGAGCAGGGCATCCCGTGCCTGGGACTGTGCCTGGGCATGCAGGTGATGGTGATCGAGTTCGCCCGCAACGTGTGCGGGCTGACCGGGGCCAACTCGTCGGAGTTCGACACCGACTCGCCCCATCCGGTGATCGACTTGATGGACGAGCAGCGGGAGGTGGTCGACTACGGCGGCACGATGCGCCTCGGCGTCTACCCCGCCCGGCTCGAGCCGGAGTCGCGCGTTGGCCGGGCCTACGGAGAGCCCGTGGTCTACGAGCGCCACCGGCACCGCTACGAGTTCAACCCCCGCTACCGGCGCCGCCTCGAGGACGCCGGGCTCGCGGCAGTGGGCACGTCGCCCGACGATCGCCTGGTGGAGTTCGTCGAGCTGGCCGACCACCCCTTCTGGGTGGGCACGCAGGCCCACCCGGAGTTCAAGAGCCGGCCCGACCGGCCGCACCCGCTGTTCGGGGCGTTCGTGGAGGCAGCCCTGGGCCGGGCCGAGGGCCGGTCGCCCCGCCTGCTGCGCCTTGACCCGGTTCCGCAAGCTAACTGAGGAGGTCGGCTTCCGGGGCTCGCTGGTGACGGCGGCCCGGGCCCGCTTTGAGTCTCCCGGCGGCACCGTCTTCGAGCGCGACATCGTGCATCATCCGGGGGCGGTGGTCGTCGTTCCCGTGGTCGGCGACGGGAAAGCCGTCCTCATGGTTCGCCAGTACCGGGCGGCCATCGATCGGGTGCTGCTCGAGGTGCCGGCCGGCAAGCGCGACGTCGATGGCGAGCCCGTGAAGGTGACGGCGCGGCGCGAGCTGGCCGAGGAGGTGGGGATGGAGGCGGCTCGGATCGAGCTGCTCGCCGAGTTCTACAACTCGCCCGGCTTCTGCGACGAGCACTCCTACCTGTTCCTGGCCACCGACCTGACTTCGTGCCCGGTGTCGGCTCAGGGTCTGGAGGAGGAGCACATGACCATCGAGGAGGTGGCGCTGGCCGACGTCCCCGCGCTCGTCGCCAGCGGGGAGCTGGTCGACGCCAAGTCGATCATCGGGTTGTGCCTGGCGCGGGAGCATCTCGCCCGAGGGGTCGCCTGACGTGCTCGTCGGCGTGCCGGCGGAGACCAAGGAAGGGGAGCACCGGGTCGCGCTGACCCCCGACGGCGCCCGCGAGCTGGCCGCCCACGGGCACCGGGTTCTGGTGGAAGCGGGGGCGGGAGGCGGCTCATCGATCGCCGACGTCGAGTACGCCGCCGCCGGGGCCGAGGTGGTGGGTGGCACCGACGCCTGGGACGCGCAACTGGTCGTGAAGGTGAAGGAGCCGCAGGTTCACGAGGTCGGCCACCTTCGGGCCGACCTGGTGCTTTTCACCTACCTGCATCTGGCCGCCGAGCCGGTGCTCGCCGAGGCTCTGCTGCGCTCGGGCGTGACCGCCATCGGGTACGAGACCGTTCAGCTGGCAGACGGAACCCTTCCGCTGCTGGCGCCGATGAGCGAGGTGGCGGGGAGGATGGCCACCCAGATCGGTGCCCACTACCTGGAGCGCGACTGGGGCGGACGCGGCGTGCTGCTCGGCGGCGCCCCTGGCGTCCGTCCGGCCAGGGTGGTTGTGCTCGGCGCCGGCAACGTGGGGTGGAACTCGGCGTGGATCGCGGCCGGGATGGAGGCCGAGGTCCTGCTGCTGGACCGCAACCTCGACCGCCTCCGCGTCGTCGACCAGATCCACAAGGGCCGGATCATGACCCTGGCCTCCAACCGTGGTGCGGTGGAGCGGGCGGTCGCCGAGGCAGACCTGGTAATCGGTGCCGTGCTCGTGGCCGGAGGCCGAGCGCCCGTCGTGGTCACCGAGGAGATGGTGCGGGCCATGAAGCCGGGAGCGGTCATCGTCGACATCGCCGTGGACCAGGGCGGGTGCGTGGCCACCAGCCACGAGACCACGCACTCGGCCCCCGTGTTCGAGGCATTCGGGGTCCTGCACTATGCGGTGGGCAACGTCCCGGGCGCAGTGCCCCACACGTCGACGTATGCCCTCACCAACGCCACATTGCCGTACGTGCTGGAGCTGGCCGACGCCGGCATCTCCGGAGCCGTGGGGCGCGACCCGGCCCTGCGGGCAGGTGTGAACACCGTGGCCGGCGAGGTGGTGAACCCGGCGGTGGCGGCGTCGCTGGGCCGCCAGGCCGTGGACCCCTTCGGAGCGAGCCGAGGACCATGAGCTGCTCGCGGACCGATCCCGTCGCCGAGTTCCTGTCGTGGCTGATGGTGGAGCGGGGCCGTTCGCCCAACACTGTTGCCGCCTACCGCAACGACCTGGCGGGCTACAGGGAGTTCCTGACCGCCCGGGGCCTCGGGGTGGACGGTGTGGACGCCCGGGTGGTGGAGGACTACATCGCCTTCCTGCGCGTCGCCGGCCGCGCCCCCTCCTCGGTGGCCCGTTCGTTGGCAGCGGTGCGGGGGCTGCACCGATTCATGGCCGAGGAGGGCACGGCCATCATCGACCCCACCGGTGCCGTGGACCGGCCCCGCGTGCCGTCCGGCCTCCCGAAGGCCCTCTCCGAGGAGGAGGTGGCCTCCCTGATCGCCGCGGTGGTGGGTGACGACGGCCGCGCCCGCCGCGACCGCGCCATCCTCGAGGTCCTCTACGGCTGCGGCCTACGAGTCTCGGAGGCGGTGGGCCTCAAGCTCAGCGACCTCGACTTCGACTCCGGCGAGCTCAGGGCATACGGGAAGGGGTCGAAGGAGAGGCTCGTCCCGGTCGGGCGGGTGGCGGCCAAGGCGCTCGTCGCCTGGCTCGGCCCGGGGGGTCGCGAGACCCTGGCCCCGAAGCGATGGGCGCGCAGAGGTGACGCCCAGGCGGTCTTCCTGAATGCCCGCGGTGGGCGGCTGTCCCGCCAGGGGGCTTGGGCTGTCGTCCGCCGCTACGGCGACCGCGTTGGCCTCTCGGGTCGACTCAGCCCCCATGTGCTGCGGCACTCGTGTGCCACCCACATGCTCGACCACGGGGCCGACATCCGGGTCGTGCAGGAGCTGCTCGGGCACGCGTCGTTGTCGACCACGCAGGTGTACACGCGGGTCTCCACCGAACGGCTCCGCATGGCCTACGAGAGCGCCCACCCTCGGGCGCGAGCTGCCCAGGTAGGCTCGTAGCGTGCTGAGCGACTCCGCCCTGACCGACCTGCGCGCCACCCTGGACCAGGAGCGGGTCAACCTCGCCCTGCGCCTGACCGAGCTGGGTGAGGGCGACGCCGGGTCCTTGTCGTTCGACCAGAACTTCGCGGACACCAGCCAGGTGACCGCCGAGCGCGGCGAGGCAGAGGCCATTGTGGGATCCCTGCGCGAGTCGCTGACCGAGGTGGAGGACGCGCTGGCGAAGTTCGACCAGGGAAGCTACGGCACCTGCGAGTCTTGCGGCGAACCCATAGCCATCCCCCGGCTCGAGGCCAAGCCCGCGGCCCGGTTCTGCATCACCTGCGCCAGCCGCCGCTAGCGGTTCAGCCGGCGGGCTCGGCCGGTTGGAGCCGGTAGCCGCGCCCGGAGATGGCTTCGATCGCCGTGCCGCACGGGTCGAGGCGGCGGCGGAGCCGACCGACAGTGACGTCGAGCACGTGGGGGTCCACGCCATCGGAGCCCCACACCTTGGCCAGCAGGACGGCTCGTGGCACTACCACCCCCTGCACGGCGCTCAGCAGGTCGAACACCGCACGCTCGCGGGGCGCCAGCTCCCGCAGCTCGCCGTCCACGGACACGGCCGAGCCCTGTACGACGAGCTTGGTGCCGCCCAGGTCGAAGGTCCGGCGACGCCCGGCGAAGTGGTCGCTCAACGCCCGGACCAGCAGGCCTAGCCGTCCGACCTCGGGAACCAGCGAGTCCTCGATCCCCTCCTTGAGCGCGCCGGCGGCACAGACCGGGCCGACGCAGGCCACGACCACCCCGGCGTTGAGGGCGGCCCGCAGGTCGTCGTCCGCCTGCCGGGTGGCGGCGATGGCGAAGAGGTTGTGCACAGCCGGAGCGCTGGTGAAGGTCAACGCGTCGACGCGGCCCTCGCAGGCGGCATCGACCAGGCGGAGAGCGGGCCCCGGGTCCTCGGGCAAGCGCCAGCGGTACACCGGTACCTCCACGACGTTCGCCCCGGCCGCCGTCAGCGCGGTGCGCAGCTCGGGACTGGCCATCCCGTACTCCTGGATGGCCACCCGGGAGCCGGCCAGGGGCTCGGCCAACAGGAGGCTGAAGATGTCGTCCATGCGCTCGGTCGCCGACCGGGCCCACACGTCGAGCCCACCGGCCTGCACGGCAGCCGCGGCTTTGGGGCCCCGGGCCACGACCCTGGTGGCGGCGAGAGCGCCGGCCAGGCGGTCGGCCAGGCCCCACGCCGCCGCCGTCTCCGTCCAGGCCCGCATCCCGATTCCGGTCGTGGCCACGAGGTAATCCGGGGGCCCGGCGATGACGGCCATCGTTGCCCGCCGCAGCTCCTCGTCCGACGCCAGGTAGGCGGTGGTCATGGTGGCCCCGTGCATGATCGCCGCGCCCCGCCGCTCGAGCAGCTCGGCCTGCTCCTCCCAGCGGCGGTCGGCGGTGATCCCGACCACGAAGCCTTCGAGCGGTCGCATCGGCGAGCGGATCCTGCCTGCCGTCTGTGAACGGTGGGTTCGCCGGGCGTGCCGGCGGCGAGAAGGTTGCCTGACCGTTGCGTGACCGTTACCTGACTCCAGGGTGACGGGGGGTCTCAGAAACAGTTCAGAGACCTCACACGAGCACAAGCACCCGTGTTCACGATTCGTCAATCACCGTTCACGGCCCGGCAACGCCGGCAAAACGCAGTACCGCTTAGCTGAGGCCATGGCATCCGCGAAGAGCTTCCGCCAGGCCGGCCACGCGCCCAGCCTCCTTGCCGCGCTCCTGCATTTCGACATCTCCTTCATGGTGTGGGTCCTTCTCGGCGCTCTCGGCGCCTATGTCGCGGCCGACCTCGACCTGACATCGCCCCAGAAGGGCCTGATGGTCGCGGTACCGGCCCTCGGCGGAGCCGGCTTCCGGCTCCTGATCGGGGGACTGGCCGACCGGTTCGGGATCAAACGCACCGGGCTGGTCACCCTCGCACTCACCCTCGTCCCGCTGGCGTGGGCTGCCCTGGCCGGCGGGACCTACGGCCAGGTGCTGGGTATCGGCCTCCTGCTCGGAGTAGCCGGGGCCAGCTTCGCGGTGGCCCTCCCGCTCGCCGGCTACTGGTACCCACCCGAGTACCGGGGACTGGCCCTGGGGATCGCGGGGGCCGGCAACTCGGGGACCCTGATCGCCGCCCTGGCTGCTCCTCGCATAGCGGAGCACGTGGGGTGGCACGCCACCTTCGGGCTGGCGGCCATACCCGTCACCCTGGCCTGGATCGGGTTCGCCCTCCTGGCCAAGGAGCCGCCGCGGCCCGACGCAGGACGGCCCTCGTCCAGTGCTTCCGCCAGCCTTCGGCTGCTGGAGGAGCCGGACGCCCGGTGGCTGTGTGCCTTCTACCTCGTCACCTTCGGGGGTTTCGTCGGCCTCTCCAGCTATCTGCCCATCTTCTTCGTCGACCGCTTCGGCCTGGCCAAGGTCAGCGCCGCCGGCTACGCCGCCCTGTGCGCCGCCGCGGGTTCGTTCCTCCGCCCCCTCGGAGGCGCCTTGGCCGACCGGTTGGGCGGCACCCGCGTGCTCAGCGGCGTCCTCCTGGGCGTCGGCTGCCTTGCTGCCGCCTTGGTGGCGCTTCCCGCCCTCGGCGCCACCGTGTTCCTCCTGTTCCTCATCCTCGGTGGTCTGGGGGCCTGCAACGGCGCGGTCTTCCAGCTGGTGCCCCAGCGCTTCCCGACCCGGATCGGCACCGTCACCGGCCTGGTCGGTGCCGCGGGGGGGATCGGCGGCTTCGTCCTGCCCTTCGCCCTCGGCTCCCTGAAGGGCAGCACGGGCAGCTTCGCCTCCGGCTTCGTGTTCCTGGCGGGAGCGCTGTTCATCGGATCCCTGGCCGTTGCCCGGCGGCACCTTTGGTGGCGGGCCAACGACGTCGAGATGGCGGTCGCATGATCGATTTCGAGCTGCGCGAAGAAGCCCGGAGAACGCTGGTCGTGGTCGGCAACGGAATGGTCGGCCAGAAGCTGGTCGAGGTGCTGGTCGAGCGGGGCGCCACCGCCGAATGGGACATCGTCACCTTCTGCGAGGAGGGTCGGCTCGCCTACGATCGCGTCGGCCTCAGCTCGTTCTTCTCCGGCACCAGCGCCGAGGAGCTGTCTCTGGTACCTCCCGGGTTCTTCGACCAGGCCGGGCTGGCGGTCCACGTGGGCGACGCGGTGGCTGCGATCGACTGTTCCTCCTCGGAGGTCGTGTCGGTGAAGGGGACCCGCGTCCCCTACGACGCCTTGGTCCTGGCCACCGGCTCGTACCCGTTCGTGCCACCCGTGGACGGCAAGGACCGCACCGGCTGCTTCGTATACCGCACCCTCGACGACCTCGAGGCCATCCGCGAGTACTCGGCGGGATGCCGGGTCGGCGTGGTGGTGGGTGGTGGTCTTCTCGGGCTGGAGGCGGCCAACGCTCTCAGCAACCTGGGTCTCGAGACCCATGTCGTGGAGTTCCAGCCCCGGCTGATGCCCGTGCAGGTGGACGAGGCTGGCGGTGCCGTCCTCCGCCGCCGCATCGAGGACCTCGGGGTCCACGTGCACACCGGCATGCGCACGCAGGAGGTCTTCGGACACGCCGATGGCCGGGTGGCAGGCATGCGGTTCGACGGCGCTGACGACCTGCTCGCCGACATCGTGGTGTTCTCCGCGGGCATCCGTCCGCGCGACGAGCTGGCGCGTGCCGCGGGGCTCGATATGGGTGAGCGCGGCGCGGTGGTCGTCGACGAGGCATGCCGCACGTCGGACCCGGCCATCTACGCCATCGGCGAGTGCGCTCTGGCGGTCGGGAAGGTGTTCGGCCTGGTGGCGCCCGGCTACGAGATGGCCCGCGTGGTGGCCGATCGCATCCTCGGCGGCAGCGCCACCTTCACCGGGGCCGACATGTCCAGCAAGCTCAAGCTGATGGGCATCGACGTCGCCAGCTTCGGCGACGCCTTCGCGGCCACGACCGGGGCCGAGTCGATCACCTTCTCCGACCCGGTCGCCAACGTCTACAAGCGGTTGGTGGTGGGACCTCCGCAGGGGCGCAAGAGCTTCCGGCCGGTGCTCGGCGGCATTTTGGTCGGGGACGCTTCGATATACCAGACCCTCGTGCAGATGGTCCGCGGCGACATGCCGACTCCCGAGCACCCGGAGGAGCTGATCTTCCCGGCTTCTACCAACGGATCTGGGCCCACGATGGGGGTGGGTGCGCTGGCGGCCACGGCCATGGTGTGCTCGTGCAACAACGTGAGCAAAGGCGACATCTGCGCCGCCATCGGCGATGCCGGGGTTACCGACGTGGGCGGCCTCAAGGCCTGCACCAAGGCGGGCACGGGATGCGGCGGGTGCGTACCGCTCGTTACCGAGCTGCTGAAGTACGAGCTGCGCAAGGCCGGGGTCGAGGTCTCGAACCGGCTGTGCGAGCACTTCGCCTACAGCCGCGAGGAGCTGTTCGCCATCGTGCGCGTACACCGCATCACGTCCTTCTCGGAGGTGCTGGCCAGCCATGGGGCCGGCCGGGGCTGCGAGATCTGCAAGCCGGCGGTGGCGTCGATGCTGGCGTCGATGGGCAACGGCTACATCCTCGAGGGCGAGCAGGCCGCCCTGCAGGACACCAACGACCACTTCCTCGCCAACTTGCAGCGCGACGGCACCTACTCGGTCATCCCCCGGGTGCCGGGGGGCGAGATAACGCCGCGCCAGCTCATCACCATCGGCGAGGTGGCCGAGGAGTTCGGGCTGTACACCAAGATCACCGGCGGCCAGCGCATCGACATGTTCGGCGCCCGGGTCGACCAGCTCCCCGCCATCTGGAGGCGGCTGATCGACGCCGGCATGGAGTCCGGCCACGCCTACGGCAAGGCGCTGCGCACGGTGAAGTCGTGCGTCGGCCAGACCTGGTGCCGGTTCGGGGTGCAGGACTCGACCAGCCTGGCCATCGCCCTGGAGCTGCGCTACCGCGGCCTGCGGGCCCCGCACAAGATCAAGGCGGCCGTCTCGGGCTGCACCCGCGAGTGCGCCGAGGCCCAGAGCAAGGACTTCGGGGTTATCGCCACCGAGCGGGGATGGAACGTCTACGTCTGCGGGAACGGGGGCATGCGGCCCCAGCACGCGGTGCTGCTCGCCGCCGACCTCGATGCCGACACCGTCATCCGGTACCTCGACCGCTTCCTGATGTTCTACATCCGGACGGCCGACCGGCTGGAACGCACTGCCGTCTGGTTCAACAAGCTCGAAGGCGGCATCGACCACCTGCGGCGGGTGGTCATCGACGACGTGCTCGGCATCGCCCACGAGCTGGAAGCCGACATGGCCCGCCACGTGGAGACCTACGCCTGCGAGTGGCGCGAGACCATCGAGGACCCGCAGCGGGTGCAGCGCTTCCGGACGTTCGTCAACTCCGACGAGCAGGACCCCAACGTGGTGTTCGTGAGCGAGCGGGGCCAGCCTCGGCCCGCGTACCTCCACGAGAAGCCGGATCCCGCCCTGCTGGCCGCTCCCGTCGGAGGGAAGGGCTGATGGCCGTTGTCGACACCACCACCTGGGTGGACGTGTGCCCGCTGGAGGGCATCGTCGCCGAGCGGGGTGTCTGCGCGCTTGTCGGTGGCTACCAGGTGGCGGTCTTTTTGGCCGGGCCCGACGACGAGCTGTTCGCGCTGGGCAACTACGACCCGTTCAGCAAGGCGTTCGTGCTGTCACGCGGGATAGTCGGGTGCAAGGCCGGCCGGATCGAGGTGGCGTCGCCGGTCTACAAGCAGAGCTTCGACCTCCGGACGGGGGAGTGCCTCGACGATCCGTCCGTCGCGGTGCCCACCTTCTCGGTGCGGGTCGTCGACGGGCGGGTCCAGGTGGCCCTCCCGTGAGCGGCGAGCCGGCAGGGCTGGTCACGCCGCTCGATACGTTCCTGGCCGAGCAGGCCTGTCTGACCGCCGTCGAGCGCTTTTCCGCGCTCCACGATTCGGGTGTGGCTGACCACGGGGGTCTCGACCGCGGCTCGCGCTACTACAAGGACCTGATCCCTCTGGAGAAGCCCCGACCCGGTGAGCAGTACGGCTTCGAGGTGGACCTCGACGCCTGCACCGGCTGCAAGGCGTGCGTGACCGCGTGCCACAACCTGAACGGGCTCGACGAGGGCGAGTCGTGGCGGGCGGTGGGTCTCCTGCACGGTGGCACCCCCGTAGAGCCGCTGCAGCAGTCGGTCACCACTGCCTGCCACCATTGCGTCGACCCGGCTTGCCTGAACGGCTGCCCCACTCGCGCCTTCGACAAGGACCCGGTCACCGGCATCGTCTCCCACCGCGAGGAGCGCTGCCTCGGTTGCGGGTACTGCACGTGGACGTGCCCCTACGAGGTGCCCCGGCTGAACGAGGCGCGGGGCGTGATCCGCAAGTGCGACATGTGCCAGGACCGACTAGCGGTTGGCGAGGCACCGGGTTGCGTGCAGGCCTGCCCCAACGGCGCCATCCGGATCACGACGGTCGACGTCGCCGTGCTGGTGGCCGCCGCACCCGGGGAGGCGCTGCTTCCCACTGCACCCCCATCGTCCATGACCGTTCCGACCACGAGCTACCACAGCCACTGGGGAATGCCCGGCGAGCTGCTCGCCGCCGACCACCTCTCGGTGGCGCCGGCCGAGGCCCATTCCCCCCTGGCGGCCATGCTCGTGCTCACCGAGGTGGGGATCGGCTCGTTCGTGGCCGGAGCCCTCTTCCCGGGAACGGTCGCCGACTGGTTGCGAGGGGGCGGCCTGGCCCTGGCCGCCGCGGGGGCCGCGGTGAGCCTGGGCCACCTGGGCCATCCCGGACGGGCCTGGCGCGCCCTCGCCGGGCTCCGACGCTCGTGGCTGAGTCGTGAGGTGGCCGCCCTTGGTGCCTTCGTGGCCCTCGGCGCTCTGGCCTTAGCCCTCGGCGGCGGAACCCTGACGGCGGCGGCCTCCGTAGTGGGCATCATCACGCTCGTGTCCTCGGCGATGCTCTACGTCGTCACCGGGCGGCCGTGCTGGGGAGCCCGCCACACCTTCGCCCGATTCGGGACCACGGCCTTGGTCGGCGCCCTGGCCAGTGCCCTGGCGGCGGGCGCAGCGCCCTGGACAGGATGGTTGCTGGCTCTGGCAATGGTCCCGAACCTCGGCTCGGAGGCAGCGGTGTTCCGCCACCTCGGCTCCCCGGCACTAACCGATCTGAGGCGCTCGGCCATGATCCTGGTGGGGCCTTTGCGGAGCAGGACCGTCTGGCGACTCACCCTCGGCCTGGCCGGTGGGGTGCTCCTGCCCGTTGCGGTCGCCCTGGGGGCGGGGCCCACGCGCCTACTGGCGCTCGCGGCGTGGGCCCTGGTAGTGGCCGGCGAGGTGGTGGAGCGCTCCCAGTTCTTCCGGGCCGCGGCCTGGACAGCGATGCCCGGTGTGCTCGACTGAGCAGCGCGTGAGCACATCCATGATCTGCGGCTTCTGCTCGGTGGGGTGCTCGCTCGACGTGGACACAGGCACCGGGGGCGTGGCCACGCTCAAGCCCACGGCGGGCTACCCGGTGAACATGGGCATGGCCTGCCCCAAGGGCTGGGAGGCGCTGGCCCCGCTAAGCGCCCCCGATCGGGCGACCACGCCGTTGCTCCGGGGAGCCGACGGGGAGATGCATCCGGTGGGGTGGGACGAGGCCCTGGCCACGATGACGGCCAGGTTCAAGGCGGTGCAGGCCGCCCACGGAGCCGAGTCGGTGGCCTTCCTCAGCACCGGCCAGATCGTCACCGAGGAGATGGCCCTCCTGGGCGCCCTGGCGAAGTTCGGGATGGGCATGGTGCACGGCGACGGCAACACCCGCCAGTGCATGGCCACGTCGGTGGTGGCCTACAAGCAGGCCTTCGGTTTCGACGCCCCCCCCTACACCTACGCCGATCTCGAGGAGTCCGACGTCATCGTCCTGGTGGGCGCCAACATGTGCATCGCCCACCCCATCCTGTGGGAGAGGGTGTGCCGCAACCCCCACCATCCCGAGGTGGTGGTGATCGACCCGCGTCGCACCGAGACCGCGGTGGCGGCCACGCAGCACTACCCGCTGCGCCCGAAGTCAGACCTGTCGCTCCTCTACGGCGTGGCCAACGCCCTCATCCTTCGCGGCGCGGTCGACCGCGAGTTCGTCGATTCCTCCACCTCCGGCTACGACGCGTTCGCCGCCCACGTAGAGGCGTTCACGCCCGAGCGGGCCAGTCGCGACAGCGGGCTGCCGGTGGACGCCATCGACCTGTTGGCCGACACCATCGCCGCGGGCCAGCGGGTCTCGTTCTGGTGGACAATGGGCGTCAGCCAGAGCCACGAGGGCGTGCGGGTGGCCCAGGCCATCATCAACCTCGCGCTTCTGACGGGGAACATCGGGCGCCCGGGAACGGGGGCTAACTCGATCACCGGGCAGTGCAACGCCATGGGGTCGCGGCTGTTCTCCAACACCACCAACCTGATGGGCGGGCGGGCTTTCACGAACCCGGACGACCGGGCGACCGTGGCCGGGCTAATCGGCGTCGACCCCGCAAGGGTGCCGGACCGCGACAGCCTGGCCTACGACCAGATCGTCGACGGGATCGACACCGGGCTGATCAAGGGCCTCTGGGTCGTGGCCACGAACTCCGCGCACTCCTGGATCGACCGCAACCGCGTCCGCCAGCTCCTGGGCAAGCTCGACTTCCTCGTGGTCCAGGACATGTACTCCACCACCGAGACAGCCCGGCACGCCGACCTGGTCCTGCCGGCCGCCGGGTGGGGCGAGAAGCAGGGCACGTTCATCAACTCGGAGCGTCGGATCGGAGTGGTGCACCGCGTGGTGCGGGCACCGGGCCACGCCCTGGCCGACTTCGCCATCTTCAAGCTGGTCGCCGACGCGTGGGGCTGCGCCGACATGTTCTCCGAGTGGGAGTCGCCCGAGGCTGTGTTCGCAATCCTCCAGCGGGTGAGCAGGGGGACGCCCTGCGACATCAGCGGCATCGACGGCTACGCCATGGTCGAGGCCGCTGGCGGGATCCAGTGGCCCTTTCCGGAGGGGGCGAGCACCGAGACATCAGGCACGGTTCACCGCCGCCTGTTCGCGGAGGGCCGGTTCTTCCATCCCGACGGGCGGGCCCGTTTCCTGTTCGCCGACCCGACTCCGGTCCCCGAGCCGACCACGGAGGCGTACCCCTTCATCCTGCTGACGGGCCGTGGGAGCTCGAGCCAGTGGCACACCCAGACCCGCACGTCGAAGTCGGCCATGCTGCGCTCGCTCTATCCCGAGACGGCCTATGTGGAGATCGCGCCCGTAGACGCCGCCAGCATCGGCATAGTCACCAACGACGATGTGGTGGTCAGCTCGGCGCGGGGCTCGATGACGGCGAGAGCGTTCGTCACGCCCACCGTCGCCGCCGGACAGGTCTTCATCCCGATGCACTACGAGGGGACCAACGCGCTCACTTTCCCAGCCTTCGACCCGCACTCGCGCCAGCCTTCCTACAAGAACTGCGCCGTCCACATCCATCGCCCTTAGGAGGCGTCCCGGTACCCTCTTGCCGATGGGGCGTGGGGTGGCCGAGCATGTCGTGCGGAGCCGCCCCTGGGGACCTCGGCGCCGGGTGAGGGTGGACCTCCACGGCATCTCGCTGTTCGGCCCGCGCTCGGAGCACTCCCTGATCCGCTGGGAGTGGATCGAGTCGATCGCGGTCGAGGCCGGTGTGGTCGTGCGGTCCGAGGCCGATGCCATCACTCTGCCGCCCGGCGCCTTCGGCTTGGAGCCCGCCGATCTCGCCGCCCGTTTGGAGACCGCCAGGTCGATAGTCCACCGCGCCGACGTCATCGGTGAGCTCGTCGAAGGCGCCGACCCCGGCCGATGAGCCGCCTTCGCCGCCGCCGTCCTCGTCCGAGTGCAAGGCTCGTGCTAGCCGCAGCTGTGGTCGTCGGCCTGCTGTCGGCATCCGCCTCGCTTCTGATGCCAGTGCACGTCACCTTCGCCGGGGACCCGATCCTGCGGCTCCAATCGTTCGAAGGAAGGCCGGGCGGACCGGTCACCGGAGTCGACTGCGGCAACGCGTTCGACGCCCTTGGGGCGGGCGGGGGCAAGGAGCCGGCTGGCATCTACGAGCTGGCGAGGGACCGGGCGTGTCGCGAGGCAGCCACTCGCCGAGCCCTGTCGGCGGGTGCGGCTGGGGCTGTGCTGGTCGTGATGGCGGCGCTGGCGTTGACTGCGGCCTCGACGACGTCGGAGCCGCCCTCAGAGCCGCCCTCAGAGCCGCCCTCAGGGGCGCGAGTCCAGCCGTCTGAAACCCCTCAGTGAGCACTCTCTCCACACCTCTGCTGGTGATGGAGGGAGTGAACAAGTGGTTCGGCCACCTGCACGTACTTCGCGATATCGACCTCACGGTCGACCGCGGCGAGGTGCTCGTGGTCATCGGCCCTTCGGGCTCCGGCAAGTCCACCCTCTGTCGCACGATCAACCGCCTGGAGCCCGTCGACTCCGGCACGATCAGCATCGACGGTGTCGTCCTGCCGGCGGAGGGCAAGGAGCTGGCGCGCCTGCGGGCCGACGTCGGCATGGTGTTCCAGTCGTTCAACCTCTTCGCCCACATGACCGTGCTGGCCAACGTCACGCTCGGTCCGGTGCGAGCCCGAGGCGTCCCCAGGGCGGAGGCGAAGGAACAGGCGATGCGGCTGCTGGAGCGTGTCGGCATCGCCGACAAGGCCGACCAGCACCCGGCCGACCTGTCGGGAGGCCAGCAGCAGAGGGCGGCGATCGCCCGGGCCCTGGCCATGGAGCCGAAGGTCATGCTCTTCGACGAGCCCACCTCGGCCCTCGACCCGGAGATGATCTCCGAGGTTCTCGACGTGATGCTCGAGCTGGCGCACGACGGGACGACCATGGTCGTGGTCAGCCACGAGATGGGCTTCGCCCGCTCGGCCGCTCGACGGGTAGCGTTCATGGACGAGGGCCGCCTGGTCGAGGTGGCGCCGGCCGAGCGCTTCTTCGACCGACCCGAGAGCGAACGTGCCCGGGATTTCCTCTCGAAGATCCTGGCGCACTGAGGCAGTGGCACCGGGACCTACGACGACGAGGGGGAGCGGACGATGAGGCGAAGCGGATTCCTGAGGGCAGCGTTGGTGTGCCTGGTACTCGGCCTGGTGGGGGCCGCCTGCGGTAGCGGCGACACCGGCACGGTGGGGAGCGACACCACCGACACCGACGAGACCAAGTCGCTACCGAGGCCGAGCTTCGACGCCGGCACCCCGATGGCGGCGATCCAGGGGCGCGGGAAGCTGATCGTCGGCACCAAGTTCGACCAGCCCGGCTTCGGCCTGAAGAACCCGACCACGGGCAAGGTCGAGGGCTTCGACATCGAGATCGCCAAGCTGCTGGCCGTCGGCATCTTTGGTGGGACGGCCGCTGATGTCGAGCCGAAGGTCGAGTTCGTCGAGGCCGTCTCCAAGAACCGCGAGCCCTTCATCGCCGACGGCAAGGTCGATGTGGTCGTGGCCACCTACACGATCAACGACGCCCGCAAGCAGGTGGTGGACTTCGCCGGGCCCTACTTCGTCGCCCGCCAGGACTTGATGGTTCGCGCCGACGACAGCTCGATCAAGAGCGTCACCGACCTCAACGGCAAGTTGGTCTGCACCGCTCAGGGCTCCACCTCGGAGAAGAACGTACGGGCCAAGGCGCCGCAGGCCGAGGTGGTGCTGTTCGACGGCTACACCCCGTGTGCCGAGGCGCTGCGGGACAAGCGGGTGGACGCGGTCACCACCGACAACACAATCCTGGCCGGGCTGGTGAAGGCCAGCGAGGGCGCCTACAAGCTCGTCGGTGCCCCGTTCAGCGACGAGCCCTACGGCATCGGCTTGAAGAAGGGCGCCACGCCGTTCCGTGCCTTCGTCAACGACCGGCTCGAGCAGATCTACGGCAGCGGTGAATGGGCTGCCGCCTACGCCGCCACGCTCGGCCTCATCGGTCTGGAGACTCCCGAGCCCCCGGCGGTGGACCCCTACCCGTAGCCGCCCGTCCGCCCCGGAGATGGACGTCGTACTCGACAACCTCGACGCCTATCTCCGGGGGATGGGCACCACCGCGTCTCTGACCGCCCTTTCGTTCACCGCGGCGCTGGTTCTCGGCATCGTCATGGCCGTCTTCCGGGTCAGCCCGGTAGCTCCCCTGAGAGCGGTGGCTTCGGCCTACGTGGGCCTCTTCCGCAACACCCCGCTGACCGTCCTGTTCATCCTGTTCTTCTTCGGCCTCACCAAGGTCGGTCTCCGCTACGACGAGTTCACCTCCGCGGTCATCGTCCTGGCCGTCTACACCGGCACGTTCGTGGCCGAGACGGTGCGCGCCGGCATCAACGCCGTGTCACGCGGCCAGGCGGAGGCGGCCCGGGCCCTGGGGCTGACGTTCGGGCAGACGCTCCGGCTCGTGGTCCTTCCCCAAGCGCTGCGGACCGTGGTGGCTCCGCTCGGCAGCGTTCTGATAGCCCTGATCAAGAACTCGTCGCTGGCATCGATCATCGGCGTGATCGACCTCACCGGGGTGGCCGACCGGGTGAACACCACCACCGCGATGCCTATCGCCGCCTTCCTCGGAGCCGCCGCCGGCTACGTCCTTCTCGCCGTTCCCACCGGGCTGGCCGTGGGCCGGCTCGAACGGGCCGTGGCCATCCGGCGATGACCGCCCCGTTCCTGGGTGACGCGCTCGGTCCTCGGGGCCGCCGGCGCGTCCTGGTGGCGACGGTCGTGTCGGGCGCCGGGCTGGTCGGCCTGGCCTACGTCGTCATCGCCCGCCTGGTCGAGTCCGGGCAGCTGCATGCCCGCCTGTGGACTCCTCTCCTGGAGCCGGGGACGATCCGCTTCCTCCTGGGAGGCCTGGCCAACACCGTGAAGGCGGCGGTCGTGGCCATGGTGCTCTCCATCGCCGCCGGCATCGTGCTCGCGTTGGGCCGCCTCGCCCGCTCGCTGCCGCTACGCGTCGTGACCGGCACCTACGTGGAGTTCTTCCGGGCCGTGCCCCTGATCCTGCTCATCCTCTTTTGTGGGATCGGCCTTCCCCGCTATGGAGTGGACCTCGGGGTCTTCTGGTTCCTGGTGTTGGGCCTGACGATCTACAACGGCGCCGTGCTCGGGGAGATCTTCCGGGCCGGCGTGATGTCGCTCGACCGGGGCCAACACGAGGCCGCCTCGGCCGTGGGTCTCACCTACCGCCAGTCGATGGCCCTGGTCGTGCTCCCGCAGGCCGCCCGTCGAATGCTGCCGGCGATAGTCAGCCAGCTGGTGACGCTGCTGAAGGACACCTCTCTCGGCGTTGTCATCACCTACGAGGAGCTGCTGAGGCGGGGCAGGATCGCCGGCGAGTTCTCCCACAACCTGCTCCAGAGCTTGCTGGTGGTGGCTGTGGTGTACATCCTCGTCAACACTGCCCTGTCGAGCGTCGCCCGCCGCCTCGAGGCCCGCCAGCGCCGCCGCTACCGGGCCGGCCCCATCAAGGTCACCGGCGTAGAAGACCTAGCCGTCCTCAACGCCGGCAGCTGACCCGCTCTTCGCCCGTCGGCTCCTCGGCTCTTCGGCCTTCCGGGGTCGTTGGCAAGCGGCGAACTATGCGCAGACGACCCGGAACGGGTTCCCGCGTTGATTCAGCGGAGGCGGAGGGTGCCGGCGATGGTGTCGGCGAGGGCGCGGTCGGCGCCGAGGACCGTGAGGAAGTAGGCCTTCTGGTTGCGCAGCAACAGGTACTGGGTCTCGTCGGTGGGGGCGGTGCCCTCGTCGGTGGTCAACGGGAAGCGCGACGTGAGCCTCACGGCCGGGCCTTCCGCCACCGGGTAGCTCTGCGTCTCCACATCGGTGGCGCCGCTGCGGTTGTGGGCGGATACCACCCCGGTGGTGACCTCTTCGATCGTCTTCTCCGTCGCCTTGCCGATGCTCAGGTTCACGCTCGCCTCGCCGTCGGGACGTACGGCCATCATCTCGCCGCCGTTGATGCTGCGAGCCAGCTCGATGGCGGAGGTGAGTTTCGGGTTCTTCAGGCGCAGGCGGTTGGTGTCGCGCTCGAACACCTCGAGGTCAGGCGTGAGCGGGATCAGCTCCCAGTCGGCAGGGACGGCCAAGGCAAAGCCGCTCTTGGCCTTGCTGACGACCGTGAACCCGGGCGGGGCGGACGTCTCTGGTGCCACCGGGTCGTCGCCGCAACCCGCGAGAGCGCCCGAGAACACGGCGAGCAGAGCCAACACGAGAACGGTCCGGCGCGGCCGGGAGCGACGCATGGAAGACAGGATACGGTCAGGTCCTCGCTCAGGGCGAGAGCAGGCCGATGGAGCCTTGGGCCCGCGCCAGCGTGAGCGACGCCACCGAACGGGCTTTGTCGGCCCCGGCGCGCATCAGGGCCGCGGTAGCGCGCTCGTCGCCGGTGATCTCCTGGTAGCGCTTCTGGACGGGCTGGAGCAGGTCCACCACCGCGGCCGCGGTGTCGGCCTTCAGGTCGCCGTAGCGGCTGTAGCCCCCGGCCACGTCCTCCGGGGTGCGACCAGTACAGGCCCCGAGGATGGTGAGCAGGTTCGAGACGCCCGGTTTGGCCCGAACGTCGTAGCGGACCTCGGCCTCGTTGTCAGTCACTGCCCGGCGGATCTTGCGCTCCACGTCG
>JBOGIF010000078.1:0-1599 GCA_050742415.1 Acidimicrobiales bacterium
TTGGCGTAGATGGCGGTGGTCTCCGCCCTCTGGTGGCGCAGCACCTGGCCAACCTCGGCCAGGCTCCCGCCGGCCCGGAGCATCCCGGTAGCGGCTGTGTGCCGAAGGCGGTGTGCGCCAGCGGGCGCCAGCCCGGCCCGGTCACAGGCATGGGTGACGATCACCGAGACGCCGCCGCTCGAAAGTCCCTGCTGCGGCGCGCGCACCCGTGTGAATAGCGACCGGTCCGCACACTGCGGGCGGCCCCGTTCGAGCCAGCCGACGATCGCCTCACCGACATCGACGGGGAGAGGCATGCGGTCCTCACGCCTCCCCTTGCCTTGGACCACCACCTCACCGGTCCGCCAGTCGATGCTGTCCAGCTGCAGTTTGGCCACCTCGCCGGCACGCAGCCCCAGGCGCGACAAGATCATCAACACGGCGAAGTCCCGACGGCCCATCGCCCGCCGACGGTCACAGCTGCGCAACAACCGGGCGACATCGGGAGCATCGATTGCGGTCGGCAGCGAGGCCAGTCGCCAGTTGGCCACCGAGGGCACGGCGCCAGCGAGCTCCTTCGGCGTCAGGCCCACCACGTACAAGAAGCGGAGCAGCGCCCGCAGTCTGGTGGTGGCCGCCTTGGCCGATGCGACCTTGCACCGCCGGCACTCCGACAGCACAAACTCGCTGACGGCGGCGGTGGTCAAGGCCTCGAGGTCGAGCTCGTCCTCCGTCGTCAGACGCGCCAGGAAGTCGCGGGCCACATCGGCGTAGTTGCGGATGCTCGAGGTCGAAAGGCCGCGCTCCTCGGCCAGGTAGCGCCGGTAGCGCTCCATCAACAACTCGACCGGCGTGGACGCGACCGCAGGCTCGAACCTCGGGACGGCACCGATGCCGACCAAGTAGTCGACTAACCGAGACATCCGTGTCGAGGACGACGAGCTGACATAGCCGGCTGCCCGTCTCCAGCCGGCGAACCTCTCGAGTCCCGATGCCGAGAGGTCCTCAGCGCCCAGCTTCTCGGTGACGAGCCAGCGGCTCACCTGGGCCATCAAGTAGAGGTGGTCGCTCGTCGCTTTGCATTTGTAGCCGTGCTCGGCCAGGTTCTCCTCGAAGCCGACGGTGAACGGCGCCAGCGGCCCCGTCACGACCACATGCCTGGGTCTGTCCATGATCAGGTCCCTTCTCTGGTTGGAAGCCAACGAGAAGGAGCCTTGACCGAGCCCCCGGGATTATGCCAAGTTCTTCCGAAGGGACGTGCTGCCTGAGCAGGTCAAACGCAGGGAGTCACTACGATCCTCGGCATAATCCGGTCCTCGGCATAAGCGGACGACTTCGTAGTGCTGTGCGAGACCCGGGGTCAGGCCGAGGCAGCCCAGGAGCGGGCAACCGCCATCCTGGGTGATCTCGGACTGGAGCTCCATCCGGACAAGACCCGCGTGGTCGACCTCCGGGAGGGCAAGGAGGGCTTCGACTTCCTCGGTTGTCATCTTCACGCCCGCATGTCGGGCCGCCTCTGGGAGCAGCACGGCGTTCGCCGCTACTACCTCCACCGGTGGCCCTCAGCACGGTCGATGAAGCGGGCGCGCACGAGGATCAAGGCCCTCACCGGCCGGAGCC
>JBOGIF010000079.1:0-7764 GCA_050742415.1 Acidimicrobiales bacterium
CCGCCGGTGGGATCGGCGTCGACGACCGGCTCGGGCGGGCCGGATTGTGCCAGGGCGAACCGCCTCGCGGGCACGACGTCGCCGATGCCTTGTTGGGGTCGTTCGGTGTTGTAGTGGACGACCCAGGTGTCGAGGGCGGCCTGGAGCTCGTCGATGGTGGCGCAGCTGGCGATGCCGAAGAACT
Source organism: Acidimicrobiales bacterium (assembly GCA_050742415.1). Taxonomy (GTDB): domain Bacteria; phylum Actinomycetota; class Acidimicrobiia; order Acidimicrobiales; family AC-14; genus JBOGIF01. Next base: position 185 of record JBOGIF010000079.1, read on the forward strand.
CGGCGCGCATCGTCTTGTGCAGCCGTTCGATCTTGCCCGTCGTGGTCGGCGAGTACGGAGCGGTGAGCAGGTGGCGGACCCCGTTCTCCCGACAGATCCGGTCGAACAGCACCTCGGTCTTGGTCACCCCGAAGCGCCCGGTGAAGACCTTGCCGTTGTCCGTCAACACCGCGTCGGGGATGCCGTGGGTTCGCATTGCCCCGGCGAGGGCTGCGCACACCGGCCGGGCGGTGGCCCGGGGGACGAGCAGGGCGCAGACGCAGAACCGAGAGTGATCGTCGATCCCCGGTCACCACCGACAGCTCTGTGCCGTCGATGAGGCGGACCCGGCCCATGACGTCCATCTGCCACAGCTCCATCGACCGGGATCGCTCCCAGCGCCGGTAGTCCTCCCGGCGCCGTCGCCGGCGTTGGGGCTCGACCAGGCCGTTGCGAACCAGGATCCGATACACCGTCGAACGCGCCGGCAGCGAGTCGAGCCCGGTTCGGTCGAGCTCGATGCGGATGCGCCGAGGGCCCCAGGCCGGATGCGCCCGGCGCATCGTCACGATGGCGACCTCGAGCTCGACGGGTGTCTGATGCGCGCAGCGGTCCGGCCGTGACGAGCGGTCGGCCAGATCGGCCATGCCTCCGTTGCAATAGCGCCGCAGCCACGAGTGGACGGTCTGGCGGCTCACCCCGAGACGCTGGGCCACCTCCGTGACCGTGGCCCCGTCGACGAGCACCTCTGACACTGCCTTGTAGCGCTGCTCCACCAGTCCCAACTCCACCAACACGGCGGGCCTCCTTCGCACCTGCGGACGGCAACGCCCACAGCGAAGGAGGTGGCGACCGGCGGGTGGCGGATCCTCCAGACGCTGGACTGTCAAGCAGGTGGTGAACCCGGTGTCGCCCAGCTACCGGAGCCAGTGTCAAGCGGGTCCCCGCGCCGCGTCCTGAGAGTGTCAAGCAGGAGCCGGAGCCACGGTGTCAAGCCCACAAAGGTGCAGGTCAGGACTATTTCCGGGCTCCGGTGGGCGCCCCCAGGACGCCTCGGAGGACCCGTTGTGACCTTGGCGTGACCTAAGTCTGGCGGTCACGAGCGGCTCTCGACGGGTAGGGCAGGGCCGTGGCGGCCTCGGTTCGAGCCTCCAGATCGAGGTCGAGCTGCATGAACCGTCCGCCGCCCTTTGGCCGACCACCGAGGCACCGACTTCGCTGCACGTCAGACTTGGGCATGCCGCGGAGGCCCGCCAACGTCCAGCTCGATGCGCAGCTCCTCGACGCCGTGCACTAAGAGGCCGCCCGGTCTGGTCGGTCGGAGGATGCCGTGATCGAGGAGGCCGTCCGGCGGTACCTCGGCCCGAGTGTGCTCGACCGCCTGTGGGACCAGAACCGCCTCGATGAGGACGTGGCGATGGAGATCGCGCGCGAGGAGATCGCCGCCCACCGACGCGCGGTGCTGGTCCTCGCCGCCAACCTCCGCCAGGTGCAGACGAGCCTCGCCCGGATCATCCCTGCCCTTGAGGCGCTTCCCGACACCAACGGGCACGATGGCCGCAGCTGACAACTCCCGGTTCCTCGCCCAAGCCGCAGCCGAACGGCACCAGGCGACCATGGCCCGCGCCCACGACGCCATCGAGGAACTCGACCGGGCCGGGCACGCCGTCAGCCTCTGCGCTGTCGCTGACGCCCGCTGGCGTGTCCCGATCGTGGCTCTACCGCCACCCCGACATCCGAGACCTGATCAACGACTGCGCGCCGCGCCGCCACGATCAACGACGACCCCGCCGCGCAACGCGCCAGCGCCGAGTCGCTCCGCCAACGCCTCGACGCCAGCCGCGCGGAGATCACACACCTACGCGCCGAGAACACCAAGCTGCGAGACCAACTCGCCCGACAATTCGGCGAGCCACGAGCCCGACACATCCCGAACATCGAACTTCGCTGAGGAAAAGCAATGAATCTGCGTCGGCGACATGTCCACGACGCAGAAACCCTTCCCCCATAGGGCTCTCCCTCGACCGACTCCAGATAACCGTCGATCTGTCGCGTTTGCGTCGCCCATAGCCGGCTCATGTCAAGCCGTGTTCGTACGCGTAGGCCGTGGCGGCCGAGCGCGAGGAGAGGCCGAGCTTGGTGAGGAAGTGGCCTACGTGGCTGGCGACGGTCTTTTCGCTGATCACAAGCTGGTCGGCGATCTGCCGGTTGGTGCTTCCTTTGGCCACGAGGGCCAGAACCTCCAGCTCCCGAGCCGTGAGACCTCCCGGTCGCGGCGCGCCGCCCGACGTGAGCGCGACGACGGCGGCGTCGGGGATGGCGCCCAGCGTCTCGAATGCTGCCTTGGCGGCGTCGAGTTCCATGTCGGCACCATCCACATCACCCAGGGCGCTGCACGCGAGCGCGATCTGCACGTGCGAGCGAGCGGCCTCGTAGGGCGCCTCCAGCTCGTGCCAGCCGCGCCACGCCCGGCGCAGCGTTACCAACGCGCTCCGAGGGTTTCCGGCGGCGAGCGCGGTCATGCCTGTCGCGTGGGCAGAGACCGCCTCCAGATACGGCTGACGCAACTCGGTGACGATCCCGGCGAGTTCGTTGGCCGTCGACTGAGCGTCATCGACGTCGCCGGCGGCGAGCACGATCTCGACGTAGGGACCGAGCAGCGTCGCTCGGGTGAGGGGGTCCTCAGCTTCCTGCTCAGCGCGGCGGACAGCGGCGGCCGCCAGGTCGATTCGTCCTTGTGCGAGCCGAAGGAGCGCGAGCCCGGGCTGTGGTTCGTGGCCGTGTTCGGCCGCCTCGCGGTAACCATCCTCCGCGACCGCGAACACGCCACGCACCCGATGAACCTCGGCTCGGGTGTACGCGGCCGCGCCGAGGATGCGCGGGGAGGCCGGCTGGGCCAAGCGGGCGAGGGCGCGGTCAAGCTCATCGAGCGCCTCGTTCCACTCCCCTCGCAGCTGGAGGATCTCGGCGCGGTGCACCAAGCACTGTCCGCGGTAGAGCACGAGTTCGGGTTGGGCGTCGCACCAGCGACTGAGCGCGGCGGTCCATTCGCGAGCCCGGGCGACGTCGAATAGCTCGCGGCAGCCCTCGATCACCGTGCAGTAGGCATCGCCGATGGCAATGGCCGACACCTCGTTGGCTTCGACCGCGACCATGGCCTCGTCGAGCAGGGCCGCGCCGGCGGCCACCTCGCTCGAGTAGATGCGACAGCGTCCCTCGCCGATGCGGGCGAGCGTCGTCAGCTCCACGTCCTGGTACCGCTCGCCCATCCCGGCCGCCTCGTGAAAGCCTGTCAACGCGGCCTCGAGTTCGCCGGAGAACACGGCGCGAAGGGCGGCCCCATAGCGCAGGTAGCCCTGCTCGACACAGTCCAGCCGGCGCTGGTCGAGGAGCCGCTGGGCTCGGTCGATCCAGCCGCCGCCCCTGGCAAGCTCGCCGCCGTTCAACAGTGCAAACGCCAGCCAGAACGCGCATCTCGCGGCTCGCGCAACCTGACCTATCCGGGCACACTCCTGCGAGGCCTCGGCCCACAACTCCGAGCTCTGCGCGCCGAAGCCGGCGAGATAGCGGCCGCGGCCAGCCGCTCGAGGTCGTCCAACTCGAGCGGCTCCTCCCGCGCGGCCGCCGACAGATGTTCGTAGGCACGCCCCCAGGCATGGCGGTCGAAGGCGTCTCGACCCCGTTCGATCCCGTCGCCCACGGGCCGATTCTCCCGCAGCCGCTCGCCGTGCGCTCGCGCTGTTCCTCAGTCCCAGAACGACTCGCTGCCAGCGGGGGCGGCACAGATCATCCACATCTCGGCGATGCGGCTGCCGTCGAACTGGTAGATGAACGCGTTCTTGGTCTCCAGGGTGTTGCCATCGCGACCGAACTGGGCGTGCTCCCACTCCGCAACCCACGCGCCGTCGGCGGCGCAGAAGAGCTGTTCGATCTTCACGTCGCCCGACGTCAGCTCGAAGATGGCGCCCAACGCCTGGCTCGGCGCTACTAAGCCATGCGCTCGACCGCTGCGACCGTGACGGACTACCCGCCTACCTCGAGGCCACGAGCCAGCTCAACAAGGCGCTCTACGAGCGCCACGGGTTCGAAGAGTTCGGAGTGATGCAGGTGGGCGGTTCGCCACCGATGTGGGCGATGCTGCGCAAACCCGTAGGTTCTTAGCCGCGGGTGAGATCGGGCGGTCCGCTGCCCTCAGAGAGTGACTCCCGAAAGCGACGGGCTCGCACCGAACTGCCGATCCGGATCAGGACTGTGACTCCGCATGGCCGACCGATTCGGGCGGTCTGGTCGAAGGCGAGGCGCCACACGACCATCCCAGAACGCTCCGTGAGATCCCCGCTGAGCCTGCCCTCCAACGCCGGCTCCGGGACACGGTTCGCGGCCGGCGGTCCTGCTGTGCGGACGAGACGCTCGGGTTCACCGCCGCACCCGCCTGCCCGACGGATCGATACCTCGCGCCGCAAAGCGTGCCGTACTCGCGCACTCGGCCGGTGCCGGAGTCAGGTGGGCTAGTGGTGCCGAACGCGGCGGGAGCTTGATCCCAAACCCGCTCCTCAGCGGGCCGGGTCGGGGACCGGCCCGAGGTGGGCCACTGCTCGGTCGAAGCTGACCAGCACCCGGTCCAGCTCCGCGGCCTGCTCGGCTGACTGGCCGGACAGCGCCGCCGCCGCCATCCGGGCGCCGGCCACGAGGGCGGCCAGCTCCTCGACCTTCAGCGTGGCCCGGACGACCCCGGGCCGGTCCCAACCCATTCGCATGTCAGGCCGCCGCCGTCGCCTTGACGTGGTCCACGACGCGGTCGACCTGGGCCTTGAACTCGTCGTAGTCGACCTGCATCCCGTTGATGTAGGTGCTCCACCCGATGACAAGTTTCGTGTAGTGCATCGCCTCCTCGATCTCGTCGTCGGTGGCGCCGAACAGCCTGGCCGACTCGGTGTGGAACAGGGCGCAGAAGCGGCAGCGGGTGGCGGCGGAGACGGCCAGCCCCATCAGCTCCTTGTACTTGTTCGGGATGAGAGTCTCGCCGAACTGGACCCCTTTATGAGTTCCCACTCGGCGTCGATGAACTGGTCGGGGATCAGGTCCACGAACCCGATCACCTCGCCGAACATCTCCTTCATCTCCCGATGGACATCCGTCCTAGCCATTCGATCGTCCTCCCAGTCCGGTGGTCGGGACCGCCCTTGCGGTACCGGGGCTGACCGTACGGACCGGTCCCTGCAGACTCCCTGCAGCGGGCCGTTCCGGGACCTTGGCGCGGCAGACTGGAGCTGCAGGGTTCCTGCAGGGTGCGGGACGGAGGATGTCACCATGACCGCGAATTGCATCTCGACCGACACCGCCGTCCTCGGTAGCCGAACGGTGGACCGCTTCCTCGAGGCCATCGCCGGTGGCGACGGCATCCCGACCAAGCTCTTCGCCGACGACGCCGTCCTCGACGCCACCGTCCCCGGGTGGCGTTTCCCACTGCGGGGCGCCGCCCGGCTCTGCGACCAGTACGACGGCTGGTTCCGGCACCCCGGCACCTTCGAGGAGCTCGAGCGCCTCGCGGTGGACGGCGGCGAGGTGGTGACCTATCTCCTCACCTGGTTGGTACGAGGGGTGCCCCACGCAGCCCACCACATCCACGTCCTACGGTTCGACGCTTCGGGACGGATCGCCGCCGACCGGTTCTTCTGCGGGGGGCAGTGGGATGCGGCTCTCCTCGCCAAGATGGCGGCGGAATCCGACGATGCTGGTTGACGTACCAGCGCTGGCCCCGTCCGTCGAGCAGCTGCTGGCCGGCGCGCAACGACGTGAGCCGTTCGTCAATCCCGACGGCCGCTCGTCGGCCACCTTCGAGCGGGTATGGATCGACGGTGCCGCCCACGTCGTGAAGTACCTGCACCTGGATGACGACTTCACCATGCGGGTGTCGGGCGACCTCGGTTGCCGGCCGGTGCGGGCCTGGGCCGCAGGGCTCCTCGACGCCGCCCCCGGCCTGGTCGACCACGCCGTGGTGGGTGCCGCGCTCGGCCACGGTCGCAACGGGTGGGGCGCAGTCCTGCTCATGCGGGACGTGACGGCCGAGCTGTTCTCCGGGGGTGGCGGGCTGATCGACCCCGAGCAGCACGCCGCCTTCATCGATCATCTGGCCGGGTTCTGCGCCGCCACCTGGGGCTGGCGGGACGACCCGGTGTCCGGTCCCGGCCTGCTCCCCTACGCCACCAGGTGGGCGTGGTTCGGCCATGCCGCCCTCGACGGCGAGCGGGCGCTGGGCTGGCCCGAGAGGGCCCCCCGGCTGGCGGACGAGGGGTGGCTGCGCTTCGCCGACCGGGCCCCCGCCCCGCTCGCCCATCTCGTCGACGCCCTGCGCCACGACGCGGGACCGCTGGCCCACGCACTGCGGCAGACGCCGTCGTGTCTCCTGCACGGCGACGTCAAGGCATCCAACGCCGGCAGAACCGCCGACGGCCGCACCGTGTTGATCGACTGGGCCTACGTCGGCGAGGGACCGGCCTGCCACGAGCTGGCCTGGCACCTCGCGCTCGATCGGGACAGGTTGCCCGTCTCCAAGGAGGCGACCGCCGCCGCCTTCCACCAGGCCCTGGAGCGCCACGGGGTCGAGACGGCGGCGTGGTGGGACCGCCAGCTGGGGCTGTGCCTGCTGGGTGCGGTCGTCCAGTTCGGCTGGGAGAAGGCCTTCGGCGACGACGAGGAACTGGCCTGGTGGTGTGACGCGGCGGCCACCGGCGCGGCGTGGCTCTGACCGGCGATCTCGCGGCCGCCTACTCGGCCACCGGCGGGGTGTGGCAGGAGGGACCGGGCCGCATCTACGACCGGCTGGCCGAGGTGCTGGTGGCCGGTTCCTCGCTCGTGGGCGCCCGGGTGCTCGATGTCGGAGCGGGTACGGGGGCGGCCACCCGCGCCGTTCTCGCCGCCGGCGCCGGTGCGGTAGTCGCCGTGGACGCCGCCTTCGGGATGCTCGCCAACCACGCCGCCGATCGCCCGCCGGCGGCAGTTGCGGACGCCGTCGCACTTCCTTTCGTCAACTCCAGCTTCGACGCCGCCGTCGCCGCCTTCTCGCTCAACCACCTTTCCGAACCGGCCGCCGGCCTCCGCGAGATGGCCCGCGTCACGCACCAGGGCGCTCCTCTGCTGGTGGCCTCATTTTCGGCCGACGACGCCCATCCGGTGAAGGCAGCCGTCGAGGCCGCTCTCTCGGCCCGGGGATGGACGCCCGACCCGTGGTACCTGACCGTGAGGGCCGATGCCATGGCCGCACTGTCCGAGGTGAAGCACGGCATGGCTGCGGCGGTCGCCGCCGGCCTCGACGCGTCGGTCGAGGTGGTCCACGTGCCGTTCGCCGACCTCGACGCCCGTGAACTCGTCGAGTGGCGGCTCGGCCTGGCCCAGCACGCCCCGTTCGTGGCCCGGCTCCCGCCCGCCGAACGCGATGCCGTGGCCGCGGATGCGGCGCGCCGCCTGGGCGATCAGCTGCCGTCCCTCGTGCGCTCTGTCCTGGTCGTGCGGGCCGTCAGCCCATGAGGACTCGCTCCGCGAAGTGGCGGGCCGGGCCGGCGGCGTCGCCGGCCTCGTCGACCACCCGCGCGGCCAGGCGC
>JBOGIF010000080.1:0-8384 GCA_050742415.1 Acidimicrobiales bacterium
TCGACGAGCTACTGGCAGAGCGTCGGCTGGCCGCAGCCGCCGAGTGACCATCTTGGACGCGTCGGCCGTCCTCGCCCTGGTGCACGACGAAGCAGGCGCCGACGTCGTCGCCGCCGAACTGCAGTCCGGAGTACTCGGGGCTGCGAACCTGGCCGAGGTCATCGGCAAGCTCGTTGACGCCAACGCCGATGTCGGCAGGCTGCGAGGGCTTCTCAGCGCGGCGGGGGTCAGGATCGAGCCCGTGCTGGAGGAGGACCCTGAACTTGCGGGAGCGATGCGCGCCCTCGCCGGCGGACGGACGCTGTCGCTGGGCGATCGGTGCTGCCTTGCGCTCGCCGTGCGCAGCACGCCGGCGGAAGTCCTGACCGCCGACCGTGCATGGGCCGACCTCGACCTGCCCATCAGCGTGCGCCTGCTCCGGTAACGGATCCGCCTACGGCACCCGCTCGGCGATCGGCTTCCGGCACCCGCTCAAGCGATCGGTCCCACGGACCGACGGCCCAATCCGTGCCGGCGTCGGCGACAATGACGGCGTGAAGGCGATCGCAGCGGCGCTGGGCTCGCTACCGGTGCCCGCACGGTGGGAGTCTTGGGCGCCGCCTGCACGGGGGCGATCGGGTCGATTGTTGGACTGATCGTCGGTCTCCGCGTCTATGCACCAACTGCCCTGTTTGCTGTCGTCGAGCTCGGTCTGCCGGCCGCGCTCGTGGGCGGCGTCGTTGGATTCGTCGGCGGTGTGATCGCCGCAGCGGGCGTCGAATCAGGGGGAAGGGCGGAAGTGCGCGTTCTCGCTGACATCGACGCCTGGGACCGGCCACAGAACACGCCCGGCGGGAGGATCGGCCTGCGGGACCGGCGGCTAACCCGCTGTGTACAAATCGCGGAGTTGCCCCTCGGCCATATCCCCTACAACGGCGTGCGACGATCTGCCGGCCGGAGGGATAGCCTGTCGCCATGCGTCGGGGGACGCGCCTGGGCCCGCGGGAAGGACTGAGTCCGCCTCCAGCTGTACCGGTTCGTGTTGCGCTCCTTTCCACCTGTGGTGCGGGCCCGGGTGACGAGATGAAAGACGCGCATGTCGCAGTTGCCGAACCGTCCTGATCTTGACCAGTTGCGCCGGCGCGCCAAGGAACTCCAGCGGCGGTCGCCCGAGCCGACGACGCTGGCCGCCGCCCAGCTGGCGGTCGCCCGGGAGCACGGGTTCACCAGCTGGCCCCGCCTGCGCGAGGCCGTCCTCTCGCGGACGGCAGGCACCGTCGCGGCCATGACACCGGACAAGCACCGGGCTCCGGCCGTCCACACTGCGTCTGAGTTCCCTGCCTCCGCCCGGGCTCGGGGCTGGGACCCGGCACGCTCCCGGTCGGCGCGGTGTTCACAGCCCAGACGTTCCTCAGGAAGCACCTGGACGCCCAGCCCGATCGCTACCAGCCCTCGGCCACGCTGACTCCGACCAACGGTCGGGTGTTCGTGACCGCAGCTGGCCCGCCCGTCGCCATCGCCTGCTTGGGATTGGGCGCACCCGCCGCCGCCACCCTACTGGAGCACCTCGCCGGGCTGGGCGTCCTGTGGTTCGTCGCGGTCGGACCGGCGCCGGCGATTGCGACCAGCCTCGAATGGGGTTCGTGCGTGGTGCTCGACCGGGCGCTGCGCGACGACGGTGTGTCCCAGCATTACGCCGCTCCGGCCCGGTACGCGGCGTCCGACGGCCCGTTGACAGGACTACTGTGCGGAGCGGCCAAGGCCAGAGGGATGGAACCTCGCATCGGCGCGACCTGGACCGTGCCTACACCGTACCGGACCACGGCCGAAGAGTTCGACGCCTACCGCGATGAGGGAATCCTCGTGACCGAGCTGACGACCGCCGCCCTGTTCGCCGTAGCGACCGCCCTCGGCGTGCGTGCGGCCAGCGCCGTAAGCGTGACAGAGACACTCGGTCCCCCACCGACGGCCCCGCCCCCGAACCGGCGCAGAGGCCAGCTCATCACGCTCCTCGAGGAGGCGGTCGACGCGGTCCGGGGGCGGCGGCATGTGTAGATACTCACTTGCCGGCGTGCGGCAGGCGACCACAGCGCCCCAGGAAACGTTCATCGCCAAGGCCACCGAGGTGCTTTCCGCCGACGACCGGGTGCTGGCCGCCTACCTCGTCGGGGGCTTCGCCGTCGGCATGGGAGGCGCCTTCAGCGACGTGGACCTCCAGGTCATCGTGGCCAAGGTTGGTGGCGGGGGTAGGATTTGAACCTACGACCTTCGGGTTATGAGCCAACCGAGGAGCCGCTCGGTCCGTGCTCGGTCGTATCAGTCCGTGCTGCTGAGCTGGGCCTTCGCGACTTTGGAGTGCTCGCCCGTGCGGCCCTCTCCGACCTGGTCCGCATCGATCCGGTAGAAGATCCGGTAGAAGAATCTGCGCTCGTCGCACCCAGGTGCACGGGCACTCGGCGGTTCTCGTCGTCGAAAACGGCGACCAGCTCCAAGCGGGCCCCCAGCGCGTCGAGGTAGTCGCGCAAGGTCGAGACGCGGACGTCGTCGGCGTGCTCGAACTTGGAGATGGCGCCCTGGGTCACCTCGAGGAGACCGGCCAGCTCCACCTGGCTGACTGCCTCCGCCCGGCGCAGCTCATAGAGGCGGATCTCCTCCAATGTCTCCGCTCGCTTCTGCCCGAGCCGCTCCTCAGCGCCGGGTTTGGCGAGGATCTCGTCGCGCAGCTCCGACCACTTGGTGTGCCCGCTCATAGCAGCCCCTCCCTTCGCAGCTCATCGAGATACACGTCATAGAGATGCTCGGCCGCCGGCACCGCCCAGGTGTACCAGTCATTCCATCGACCGCTCTTGTCGCCACCGAGCAGCAGGATGACCTGGCGGCGGGGGTCGAACATGAACAATGCCCGCAAGGTCCCATCCTTGGCCGCCCGCAGTTCCTTCATGTTGTGGTGTCTGGAGGTGCGCACGCGGTCGACCACCGGCCGGCCGAGAGCCGGGCCCTGCTCGGCCAGCAGCTCGATCCGGTCGTACACCGAGTCCTGCTGGTCCGCGGTCAGGTGGCCCCACCACTCCAGGAACTCGTCGGTGACCTCGACCTCCCACACTTCAGGATATTACTTCAGACTCATCTTGAGTCAAGGCCCGTCACAAGGCTCTCGGACACATCGGCTTGTCATCCGGCAGTCTGACGCCGACCTCGTCGAGGGGGCCGAGAGGCACGTCGTGAGCGGTGTAGACCTCCCGGGCGAGTTCGCCGAGCTGCCCGGCGATGACGACGTGCCACCGGGCCGTGCTGAGCGGATCAGCGTTCGGCTTGATGGCGTCCTGGCCCTCGATGAAGCGGCCGGCGGCAGCGATCCCCGCGTGCTCCGCCGAGTTCGACAGCCACCGGTAAAGCCACTCGTAGAGCCACCGGGCCGACCACTGGTTCGTGGCCTCGAGGCCGGAGAGCTGGTCGAGAGCACCGGCGATGGCGGCGAGGTCCCGAGGCGGCTTGGTCGACGGCTCGACGACCCCCAGGACCCACGGGGCCACCCCACCGAACTCGACCGCCGCGGTCTTGGCGAGCTTCCCGCCGCGGTCGAGCTAGTCGCCGAGTAGGCGGGCGTACTCGTCGTCCCGGTCGGGGCCGACGACGAGGTACCGGCCACGGAGAGCGACTTCGATGGCGGAGCGCATGAGGAGTTCGGCGGCGGGCCGGAGGGTCGGCTCCTGGCACGCTTTGGCCGCATCGAGTAGCTCCAAGCCTCGGAACAGGAGGGCCGTAGCCGTCCCGAGGCGGAGGCCACCGGCGTCGGACCCGGCGACCAGGCTCGGGGCGCGGCGACGGAGTTCGGTGGCGAAGGCGTCGATGAGGCTGTCGACGTGGTTGACGTCGTAAGTCCCGCTCATCGAGCTTCCTCTCCAAGGATGTCCCTGGGCGACGTAAGCGACTTCGAGAGCCAGGGTACCGGCGATGCGCCGCTCTTCGGGTTGGCATCGAAAGGCTCAACACTCGGCTCCATGACCTACATCGTTCAACGCCAGGACCGCTTCTACGTCGTCGCCTACAACGGGCTCGACCCGCTGACCGGCAAGGAGCGCCGCCGTTGGCATCCCGTCGGTCACGACCGGGCCGAAGCCGAGGCAGTCGCGGCGCGCCTCGACAGCCAACGCGTCGCCCCACCGCCGACGAAGGGTGGTTCGATCACCCTCGGCGACTACCTCACCAAGACGTGGCTACCTCACAAGCGCCTTCACGTCCGCGCCACCACCGCATACCGCTACGCCTGGTTCGTCGAGCACTACATCAACCCGCCATCGGTCACATCCCGTTGCGCCGACTCCGCGCCGACCACCTTGACGTGCTTTACGAGAAGCTGGCCATAACCGGCGGCCGCGACGGCAGCGGGCTGGCGGCCAAGACGATTCTCGACGTCCACATGGTGGTGCGCGCCGCTCTCGACCAAGCCGTGGAGCGCGAGCTGGTGCTGCGCAACGTCGCTCACGGAGCCCGCGCCCGCCGCCGCCCACCAGCGCGAGCCGCCGCTCGGGCTTGGAGCGCAGCCGAGCTGAGGGCGTTCCTCGAGGTGGCGCGCCATCACCGGCTCTACCCGGCGCTGCACCTCGCGGCCCACACCGGCATGCGCCGTGGCGAGATCGTCGGACTCAAGTGGTCCGACTTCGACGCCTCGACTTCCCGGCTGTCGATCTCCCGCACCCTTCAGAATGTAGGCGGCCGACCGGTCGAGTTCGGTGTCAAGACCCGAACCAGCCGCCGCACCGTCGACCTCGACGGCCAGACGGTCCGCGAACTCGATCAATGGCGCCACCGGCTGCGCCGCGACGAACTCCCGCACGGGCCAGACGATTGGATGTTCTGCAACAACGCCGGCCGCTTTCTCAATCCCGAGTCGCTGAGCCAGCTCTTCGATCGCGTGGTGCGGCGGCACACCGACCTGCCGCGGATCCGGTTCCACGATGTCCGGCACACACACGCATCCCAGCTTCGCCGCTGGCGTCCCGATCAAGGTGTTGAGCGCCACTCTCGATGAGCACGAGATGGGGTCTCAGCGACAGCCAGCATGAGCATCACTACGTGGAGTCCCTTGCCGAAGTGCTGCGGATCCCTGGCGCGTGACACACGTGGTGCGGGGCGGAGACCCGCTCGAGCGCAAGGCCCCGACGTGTTCGGGCACCATTTTCGCGCATGCGTCGCGGCCGCGCCAGCGGGCACAGAAACTGTTCTAATAACCGACTGCCCCATTGCGGGGCCGGGATCCCTCGACCGCCATGCCACCTACATCGTGGCCACGTTCCTGGCCGGCGTGTCGCGGTGATTGCAAGGCGGGACCGGGCGACGCGGCGCCTGCTGGCCCATCCTGCCTGCTCTGACTGCCGGGCCGGCGCCGGTCGGTGGACAATGTCGTCGTGCGTGTCCGGCTGCTCGGGTCCTTCGATGTCGAGGGGGTTCCCGAGCGTCGGCTCGGCAGTCGCAAGGGCCGTACCCTGCTGAAGGTGCTCGCGCTGGCACGGGGTGGACCGGTGTCTGTCGACCGCATCGCCGACGTCCTCTGGGGTGACGACCAGCCGGCCCGCCCGGCCGAACAGGTGGGCGTGCTGGCGTCCCGGCTCCGTGGCGTCCTCGGGGCCGGGCGCATCGCCCGGTCCGACGCCGGCTACTCCCTCGTCGCCGACTGGCTTGACGTGGAGGAGCTCGTCGACCTGGCCGCCATTTCGGCCGAGGCGTTGGCGGCCGGGCGTCTCGGAGCGGCGAGGGCGGCAGCCGACGCCGCCCTCGCCCTTGTCCGAGGTCCGCTGCTGCCCGACTTGGACGGCGCCTGGATCGAGTCCGAGCGGGCCGCCGTGCAGGCTGCCATCACGCTCGTCCAGCGGCTGGCCGTTGACGCGGCGGCCGCAGCCGGTGACCACGCCGCCGCCGCCGGGCTGGCGGAGCAGGCTCTGGCCGGCGATCCGTACGACGAGACGGTGCTCCGGGCCCTCATGGCCGCCCACCTCGGGGCGGGGCGGCCGGCATCGGCGCTGGCGGCCTACGCCCGGGTCCGGGAACGGCTGGCCGACGACCTCGGCGTGCCCCCGACGGCGGAGACCGAGGCGGTGCACCTGCGGGCGCTGGCGGCGGCCGACGGCGACGGCTCGCCGGGCCCGTCCGCATCGAGGGTCGTGCCAGCGGGCCTGGTGGGCCGGGCCCCGGAGCTGGCGACGCTCGAGGTCGCGCTGAGCGAGGTCGCCGGCGGCGGCGTGGCCTTCGTCGTGGTGGAGGGGCACGCCGGGATCGGCAAGACGACACTGGTCAACGGGTGGACCGGAGCGGCGAAGAGCGACGCCGTGGTGCTGCGGGGCCAGTGCGACGAGCTGGGGCGGGACCTTCCCCTGCAGCCGGTGACCGACGCCCTGGCCGATCATCTCCGGACGATCGGCGCGGAGCGGGCGGGCGCCCTGGTCGGTGACTCCGCCACGGCGCTGGGTCCGGTTCTGGGCCCGATCATCGGGGCGTCCGCAACGGTGGTGGTCGACACCGGTGCGGCCCGGGCCAGGCTCTTCGCCGCCATCGTGGAGGTGCTCGACCGCGCCGGGGGGTGCCGGCCGGCCGTTCTCCTCATCGAGGACCTTCACCAAGCTGGCACGAGCACACTCGCCTGGCTCGCCTTCGCGCGCCGGCGCTGCCGGCACACTCTCCTCCTGGTGACCACCCGGCCGGGCGGCGGCAAGGGCCTCGACCCGACACACCGGATCGAGCTCGGGCCGCTCGGTCGGGATGCCGTGTCCGAACTCGTGGGCGACGAGCGTGCCGGCGTCCTGTTCGAGCGTAGCGGGGGCCATCCGCTGCTGCTGGGCGCGCTGGCCGCGGAGCCGGACCGCGTGGAGCTGCCCGCCACGTTGAGGGACGCAGTAGCCTCCCGTGTCGACTCCCTGGGCAAGCAGGCCGGCCTGCTGTTGCGGGCGGCCGCGGTGCTCGGGCCGGAGTGCGACCTCGAGCTGTTGGCGCAGGTGGTCGGCAGACCTGTGGTCGACGTCCTCGGCCACCTGGAGACGGCGTCGCTGGCCGGGCTCATCACCGAGCGCGGGAGCCGCTTCGTCTTCCGTCACCAGCTCATCCGGGAAGCGTTGGAGGCCGCCACGGGCGCCGCCCGGCGAGCCCTGGTCCACCAGCAGGCGGCCCGGTTCCTCGCGGCTCGTCCCCATGCCGATCGGCTCGCCATCGCCGTCCACGCGCGGGCGGGAGGAGACAACCGGCTGGCTTCGTCGTCGTTCGTGGCCGCCGCGGTCGCGGCCGCAAGTCGGTTCGACCTCGATGCCGCGGAGGAGCACCTGGCGGCGGCGCTCGACCTCGACGAGAGTGCCGACGCCTACATGGCCCGGGCCCGGGTGCGGATGAGCCGCCTCGCCCTGGAGGCGGCGGCGGCCGACGCCGAGCGGGCCGTCGCACTGCGGGGCGGCGCCACCGCCCTGGAGGTCGCTGGGTGGGTCGCCTACTACCGGCGCCGGTTCGACGACGCCCGCGCCTACGCCGACCAGGCGGCGGCCCGCGCCGGCGACGAGGCGGTAAGGATCAGCGCTCTCGCCCTGGCCGGACGGATCAGGCACGGCGAAGGGGACCTGGCCGGGGCCGCCACCCTCCTCGGCGACATGGGCGACGGGCCGCCGGCCGTGCGGGGCGTCGCCGACGTGTGGTTGGCCCAGGCCCGCCTCCACCAGGGCCGCCCACTCGATGCCCTCGACGCCCTGGCCCGGCCCATGGTGGAACCTGACTCCCTCGCCCACCCCTGGGCCCCGCTGCACCTGCGCTTCAACCGGGTCATGGCCCTCGGGCAGCTGGGCCGGGTGTCGGAGGCGCTGCGCGTCGCCGTCGAGCTCGACAGGGTCGTCGAGCGGGAGGGCCCGGTCGGTGCGAGGTTCGTGGCGCCGGCGGCGAACATAGGGGCATGGATCCTGCGGTGGTCGGGGCGGGGCGACGAGGCCGACGACCGTAACCGGGCGGCCCTGGAGGCGACAAGCGGGGCCACCGGCCCGTCCGCCGACTCCATGGCCGAGGGCTACTACGTGGCGCTGCTCGACCTGGCCGACGGCTGCGTCCTCCGGGGCGAGTGGACGGAGGCGGCGGCCCTCGCCGCCCGCTTGGCGGCGCTGGACACCTGGCCGGGGACGATGGCCTGGCACCAGCGCCACCGCCTCGGCCTGTTACGGGCCCGCCTGGCGCTGGCGGCCGGCGACGCCGGGGAAGCCGCCCACCTGGCCCGGGCGGTTCGCGACGACGCCGCCCGCCGCGGGGCCTGGCGCTACGAGTTCCTGGCCCGTGCCGTCGCCGGGCTGGCCGACCCTGGTGTCGACGCCCGGGCGCTGGACCCGGTGGTCGAGGGGCTGGCCCGGTGCGCGGTGCTGGACGGGTGGCCGGTAGTGGCAGCT
>JBOGIF010000081.1:0-1620 GCA_050742415.1 Acidimicrobiales bacterium
GGGTGCGGGCGTGGGGGAAGGCCGCCTCGATGTCGGCCCTCTGGTCGGCGATCTCTGGACGGGTGATCTCCACGAAGCCGGCATCGTCCGCGCCGGCGGCCAGGCACAGCTCCTGGAGCTGGGCGAAGTCGAGGACTGTCGGAGCCGAAGGGGGCGCCGCCTCGCCCGCCAGGCGCGCCCGGAAGCTGACCACCGTAGGATGCCGGTCGAGGCGCTTCGTCCGCTCACCCGTGCCGGTCTTGGTGGCGTTCATCGTCATGCTTCTTCGGAAAGGCGGAGGCCGTGTCGCTCCGCCAGGACTGTCAAGGCGGCGCCTACCGCTTCGCCCGGCTGGGGCGGGGGGAGGTGCCGCAGGCCCCACTGGGCCAGCGCGCCGACCACCGACAGGAGTTCGCGGCCGGCGGCGGTCAGCTCGTAGACCGTGCGGGCGGCCGGGGGAGGCAGCTCCGTGCGGGCCACGACGCCGTGGCCCTCGAGATCGCGTAGCCGGTCGGTCAGCAGGTTACGGGGAATCCCCTTGAGGCCAGCGAGCAGGTCGGTGAAGCGCAGCGGGCCGACGAGGAGGTCTCGGACGATGAGCAACGTCCACCGCTCCCCGACGAGCTCCAGCGTCTTGGCCACCGGGCAGTAGTGACCGTACGATCGAGCAGGCATGGTTGCGAATATAAACGATCTAGTTTAGATAGTCAACTCTTCGCCTCGGAGCGACGCCTGCTTCTCCGCACGCCGGCGCCGTCCCTGCTCTGGGTCCCCACACCAGACCCCGTCACGAACACAGACGTCCAGCCCGTCAGCGGCTCTCGGCCTGGAGCGTGTTCCGTTGCCGCCGGCTCTATCTGATGCGGAAGCTGGCCATGACCTCGCCCTGAAGGCGGCCGACCGCAACAGCGCGTAGAGCGCGGTCCTGGCTCAGTCCACCGACTCCAGGCGGGCAGGGACGTGCTTGTGCCATGGCGTGCCCACCCAGGGGTCCCGGTCGCCGGCGGAGGTGAGCTCGTTGGGGGCGACGCCGGTGGTGACCGGCTGTCCGTCCTCGGCGAGGTGGTCGAGGCCGAAGCCGTTGGGCAGAGATACGTGGCCTTCCAGCATGCGCTCATCGACCTCGACGGTCACTTCGGCGCTGCCGCGCCGGGTGCTGAGCCGGACCATGGCGCCGCTCTCGACGCCGATTCGGAGGGCGTCGGCGGGTCCGCTCCAGCGGTTCCCGGACGCGTGGGAGTCGCTCGTGGTGGTTCGGGTGGTGGTCGACGGAGTCCCGGGCTGGGGTCAGGCCCGCAGGGGCAGGGCTTCGAGGCGGTCGAAGGCTTTGGCGAGTTCTGCGGCCCACGGCCAGTTCTTCTGGAGGCGGAGCCGGATGACGCGGGTGCTGCGGGCCAGGCGGCCGGCGCAGTGCCAGAGGCAGTAGCGGAGCCGCTTGGGTTCGGCGCGGGCCAGTTCGCCGTCGAGGCAGAGGTGCTGGGCCCAGGCCACGAGGTCGCTTGGAGGAGCTGCGGGCGCTCAACGACCGGATGCGCCGAATCCCCTCCGGCGACCGGACCTACATGGAACGCAACGCCCGGTTCCACCTGGCCGTCTACGAGGCGTGCGGGTCACCGCTGCTGCTGTCGCTGATCCGTCTTC
>JBOGIF010000082.1:0-7938 GCA_050742415.1 Acidimicrobiales bacterium
CACCACCACCACCTGGGCCCATACCGCGACCACGGCCAGGAGGATGAGCAGGCGCTCGCTGGCCCACAGCACCAGGTGGTAGAGCGGCGGGTGCACAACGAAGGATGGAACTAGAGGCGATCGGCCCGTGATCGCCGGGACCATCGGTCGTCCCGGGTGGGACGGGTGGTCAGTCCGCGGCTCAGCCTCGCTGGTAGCGGCGGGCGGCCAGGGGGGCGAATACGGCGGTGAACACCACCGCCCAGAACAGGGCCCGGATGGCGAAGTAGCCGGCGCTGTGGCCGAGCACAGCCTCGGCCTTGTCGCCCAGGCTGAAGGCTCGGGTGGCGTTGACCAGCTGGGTCAGCGGCTGGTTGCGACCGAAGGCCTGCATCCATCCGGGCATCGACTGCACCGGCACGAAGGCGCTCGAGACGAAGGTGAAGGGGAAGACAAGAAGGCCCATTCCCTGGGCCGCCTGGGGAGTGCCGGCGAGGATCCCCAGCCACACGAACATCCACGTGAAAGCGAAGGCCGACACCAGGCAGAGGGCCACGGCGGTCAGCAGGCCGAGGATCGAGGCCGACGTGCGAAAGCCGACCGCGAAGCCCACGACGATGGTGACGGTCAGCCCGAGCCCCGCCAGCGCGGTGTCGGCCACTACCCGGCCGGACACGACGGCCAACCGGGGGACGGGGAGCGACCGGAGGCGGTCGAACAGGCCTTCAGTGAGGTCGGCGGCCACGCCGGTGGCCGACCCCATGCCCGAGAAGAGCACGCCGGTGCCCACGAACCCGGGCACGAGGAAGTCCACATAGCGGATCCCACTGGTTATGGCCCCGCCGAAGACGTACCGGAAGATGAGCAGGAACATGGCGCCCTGCACGAGACCCAGGATGAATACCTGGGGCGTACGGATGTTGCGCAGCACGGTCCGCCGGGCCACGCCCAGCGTGGTGGTGACCGCCCCAGCGGCGCGGGTGGGACGGGGAAGGTCGGTTCGGGGAACGCGCTCGCCGGCGATCGGCGGGGTCGTCGTAGTCATGGGGGGTCGGTCCTTTCGGATCTAGGCGGCGGGCCGGCGGCGCTTGCGACCGCCAGCCGCGCCAGCCCCGTCGTCGGGCGGTTCGGCCTCGGCGGGCCGGCCGGTGAGCTTGAGGAAGACCTCGTCGAGGGTGGCCCGGCGCAGCCCGATGTCGGACAGGGCGACACCGAGGGCGTCGAGCGCCCGCACCGCGTCGAGGAGCCGGGCAGAGCCCTCCTCGACCGGTACGGCCACCGAGCGGGTGGCCCGGTCGACCCGCGGCGGCTCGGCTCCGAAGGGAGCCAAGGCGGCGACGGTGCGGTCGAGGTCGGCGGCGTGGACCACGTGGGCCTGGATGACGTCGATCCCGCCCAGGGACTTGAGCTCGTCGGGCGTGCCCTCGGCGATCACGCGGCCGTGGTCGATGATGGCGATACGAGCGGCCAGCTGGTCGGCCTCGTCCAGGTACTGGGTGGTGAGCAGCACGTCGGTGCCAGACACCACCAGGTCGCGGATGATGTCCCACAGCTCGTTGCGGCTACGGGGATCGAGGCCGGTGGTGGGCTCGTCGAGCAGCAGGAGCTCCGGGGCCCCGACCAGGCTGGCGCCGAGGTCGAGCTTGCGCCGCATGCCTCCGGAGTACGTGCGCACCAGGCGGTCGCCGCCGTCGGCCAGGCCCAGGCGGTCCAGCACGACCTGGGCGCTGGCCTTGGCCTGGCGGGTGCCGTGGCCGAACAGCCGGCCGATCAGCTCGAGGTTCTCCCGGCCCGACATGGCGCTCTCCACGGCCGCCGACTGCCCAGCCAGGCCGATGGCCCGGCGCACCTTGGCGGGCTCCTGAAGGGCGTCGACGCCGGCGACGCTGAGCGTTCCGGAATCGGGCTTGAGGAGCGTGGCGATCATGCGGATGAAGGTCGTCTTGCCGGCGCCGTTGGGGCCGAGGACGGCCGTCACGTGGCCCCGCTCGGCCGTCAGGTCGAGGCCGGCGAGAGCCTGGGTGGTGTTGAAGCGCTTGGTGAGCCCGCGAGCTTCCACGATGGGTGTCAATGCGGTTCTCCTGGTCCGTTGGTCCGTCGTAGTACTGACGGCTCGGATGCCGTCAGCTCATCGGTGGCCCAGCCGACCGCTGCGCCGGGCTACATAGGCGGCGGCCTCAGCGCGGAACGCACCTCCAACTTGAGCAGGATACTGCTCACGTAGTTCTTCACCGTCTTCTCGGCCAGGCGGAGCTTCTGGCCGATCTCGCGATTGGTCTCGCCTTCGGCCAGCGGGCCCAGGATCCGGTCTTCCTGAGCCGAGAGCCGGGCGAGCTTCTCGTCCACCTGAGGTGTCCCCTTGCGCAGGCGGCGCAGTTCCAGGCCCAAGGCCAGAAGGGGACTGGACAGTCTCGGGTTGGCGGGCCGCACACCCAGGGAGCGACCGGGCGAAACCGCTAGCTCGCGACAGCGGGGGGCAGGTGGGCCTCGCCGAACAGCCGGTTCCAGCGCGCCTGGCGCTCCGGCTCGTCGAGGCGGATGAAGCCGAGGTCGTCGTCGGTATCGCGCAGGTCGTCGAAGGAGGAAGCCGCCGGGCGCCGCGCCTCTTCAAGCCGAGGGGGAGCAGTCCGTCGCTTGTCCCTGCGGGCGAAGTGCACGAGCAGCGTGAGATACCCGAGGAACGAGTTGACGAGGAAGAGGTGCACGGCCAGCAGCATGTGGAACGACGGCAGGAGGCCGAGGAACAGCGTGGCACCCATCGCCACCAGCAGGCCCCCCAGGATCTGGCGGCGGCATCGGGCCCGGGCGCCCCTGGCCGTCTCGGCCCGGCCGGTCAGGCTGCCTTCGAACTCGGCCTGCTTCCGGGCGTGGGCGCCGAGCGCGGGCGGCACCAGCACCGCCACCCATATGGCGGCCAGCACCGCCAGCACGGAGACCATCAACGGCGCCTCGCGCCAGCGTCCGAAGATACCGAAGGAAGGACCGCGGAGCCCCTCCAGACTCCCAGCATGGCGGCCCACCCTAGAGGAGGCCGGCTCCGAGGCGCCACCCCCTCCGGACCGGACGGGGCCCGTCTAGCCGGGTGCCGCGCAGGTGCAGTTGTCGGTGGCCATCTTGCAACCGTCGCAGGCCACCCGGCCCTCGTGGTCGTCGATGTGGACGCCACGGCCACACAGCGCGCAGGACGAACGAGAGAGCAGGTCGTCGATCTTGGTCAAAGTATTGCTCCTTGTGTGATGTGAGGGTTGACCCTTCTGTCGATCAGTATCCACCAAACCCTCGGCCACTTCAGCTGAGGGGTTCCGACCGGCGCGGGTTCCGGGACGGGGGACGCTATCCTTGCGTGGCCGACAAGCCATGGTGAAGACCTTCCGCTGCCCCGATTGCTACGCGCGAGTCGTTGTCGAGCCTGACGACGACAGGAAGACGGCCTTGTGGCTCCACAGCCTCTCCGGGCGCTGTCGGGCCAAGCAAACGCCCAAGACGGAGAAGCCCCGTCGCAAGGAGCGGTTGGAAGCCATGCTTGGTGAGGAGTGGGGCTGAACCTGCTGAGCAGGCTGGGTCGGTGGTTGTTGTTGGTGGTGGTCGGCGGTGGCGGGTTGGCGGTTGGCCTGGCCCTTCTCTCCGGCCAGGCCAGGGACTTCCTGACTGCGGGCACTGTCGGCAACGACGACCGCGCCAGTGTCCGGCTGGCGGCCCTTCCGGCCCGGTCGGTCGTTTACGCCACCGACGGGTCGGTACTGGACCTGCTGCATGCCGAGGAGAACCGGGTCCCGATCACCCTGAGCCGGGTGCCGCCCCACGTCGTGCGCGCCGTCCTCGATGCCGAGGACGAGCGCTTCTTCGACCACGGGGCGCTCGACCCCAGGGCGCTGGGCCGGGCCGTCGTGGCCAACGTGTCGGCCGGCGAGGTATCCGAAGGCGGGTCCACGATCACCCAGCAGCTCGTCAAGACGGAGCTGCTCAGCTCCCGCCAGGACATGACTCGCAAGGTGCAGGAGGCGGCTCTGGCCATCCGTCTCGAGAACCGGATGAGCAAGCATCAGATACTCGAGCGCTACCTCAACGCCGTGTACTTCGGCAATGGTGCATACGGGCTGGAAGCGGCCGCCGAGCGCTACTTCAACGTGGGCGTGGAGCAGCTCACCCGCGGGCAGGGGGTCCTGCTGGCCGGGCTCATCCGCAACCCGGTGTTCGCCGATCCGTTCTCGAACCCGATCGACGCCGGCTCCCGGCGCGACGCCATCATCGAGCGCATGGTGGTGCTCGGTCGGGTGGACCGCTCCGAGGCCGACGCCCTGGAGGCTGAGCCCCTGCCCACGCGCCCGCCCGACCTGGTGGCGCCCAGCACCAACTACTTCGCCACCGAGGTGCGTAACCGACTCCTGAACGATCCCCGTCTGGGTGCCACCGAGGCCGAGAGGTACCAGGCGGTCTTCAAGGGCGGGCTGGCGATCCACACCACCCTCGAGCCGCGCTACCAGCGGGCGGCGGAGCGCTCGATCGCCGACATCGTCCCCGACACCAAGGGCAGGTTCACCGCCGCCCTCGTCTCGGTGGACCCGACGTCGGGAGCGGTGCGAGCGCTGGTCGGCGGGGCCGGCTTCGGCAGCAGCCAGGTGAACCTCACCGACTTCGGCCCAGGCCGCCAGACCGGCTCCTCGTTCAAGACCTTCACCCTGCTGGCGGCGCTGGAGGAGGGCTACTCGCCCGACGACCTCATCCTGGGCAGTGCGCCCTGCCCGGTGCCCAACCCCGCCGGCACCCCCGACCCCTGGAGCCCCGACAACGTCGAGGGCCAGGCCGCCGGCGTGCTGACCCTCGCCGACGCCACGGTGCGCTCCGTGAACTGCGCCTACGCCCGGCTCGTGAAGCTGGTCGGCCCCGAGAAGGTGGTCGACATCGCCCACCGTATGGGGATCACCAGCCCACTGCAGAGCCAGCTGTCGATCGCGCTCGGGGCCCAGGAGGTGACCCCGCTGCAGATGGCCAGCGCCTACGCCACCTTGGCCGCCGACGGTTTGCACCACTCGGCCTACCTCATCGACCGGGTGGAGGACCGCAACGGCAAGCTGATCTTCGAGAACGCCCCCAAGGCGGAGAGAGCGGTGTCCTCCGACGTGGCCCGCACCGCCACCCAGGTGCTCACCCAGGCGGTGGCCCGGGGAACCGGCCGGGCGGCATCGATCCGGCGTTGGACGGCTGCGGGCAAGACCGGCTCCACCGACAACAACGTGGATGCCTGGTTCGTCGGCTTCACGCCCAAGCTTTCGACCGCGGTCTGGATGGGCTCGCCCGCTGGCCAGGTCTCCATGTACAACGTGGGAGGCGTGCCCAGGGTCTACGGAGGTACCTTTCCTGCCCGGATCTGGTCGGCCTACACCGCCGGGGCGCTCGCCGACCAGGCGCCGGTGTTCTTCCAGCCGCCCGAGCACGGCCCGAAAAGGTCTCCCCGCTTCCTGTTCCCGCTGATGGAGGATGTCGGCGACTTCAAGCTCCCCGACGACCAGATGGTCGTGCTCCCGGGCGGAGGCGGGGTGCTGGCCGGCGACTCCCCAGTGGAGCTGCCGAAGGGGCTTCAGGGCAAGGGCGACGATGACGACAACAGCGGCGATGAGGTCCCCCAGGTGGACGGCACCGCCGGCACCGACGACTCCGTGCCCGCCGACGATCCGGCCACCGACTCGAAGGCCAAGAAGCGCCTACGCGAGCGGTTACGCGACTCCGACTCCAATGACGACTAGTTGAGCGACTCCTTCCAGTCTCTGCTCCTGGTGCAGGAGCACGACACCACCGCCGACCAGCTCCGGCACCGGCGTCGGTCACTTCCGGAGCTGGTCCAGCTGCGCGGCCTGGAGGACCGGCTGAGCGCCCTGGAGGCGACCGCCGGGGAGGCCAAGGGCGAGACCGACGAGATCGCCCGGCGGCAGGGGCTCCTGGAGCACGAGCTGGCCGGGTTGCAAGCCAGGGTCGACGAGCTGAAGGGGCGTCTCTACTCAGGCGAGGTCACCGTGCCGCGAGAGCTCCAGGCCATGCAGGCGGAGCTGGGCCTGCTCACCGACCGGCGCAGTGCCGTCGAGGATCTTGTGCTGGAGGCGATGGAGGAGGCCGAGGCCTCGGCCCGTCGCGGAGAGGAGCTAGCCGCCGTCCGCGCCGATCTCGACGCCGAGGGAGCCAGGCTGCGGGCTGCCATAGCCGAGGCCCAGGCGGGCATCGACGCCGACCTGGTGGCGATCGTGGAGGAGCGGCGGGTTGGGGCGGCCACCCTGCCAGGCGACCTGGCCCGGCTCTACGAGCAGCTTCGGGCCAAGCTCGGCGGCATCGGGGCTGCCCCATTGGTGGCCGGCCGCTGCGGAGGGTGCCACCTGACCCTCTCGGCCAGCGAGCGTGACCGCATCCGCCACCAGCCTCCGGACGCTCTGCTGCGCTGCGAGCACTGCGGGCGGGTGCTGGTCCGGCCTCCGGGATGATCCTGTGGCCAGCCGGGATGGCGGTGGCCCTGGTGTGGCTGGTGTTCCGCGACCCTGCCTTCGACCACCGGCTGGTGGTGGTGGGAGCCGTACTACCCGACCTCGTCGACGGCCCGCTCGGCGGCGCCAGGGTGCTGCACACGCTCGTGGCCAGCGCGGCCCTGCTGGCCGGTGTGATGCTGGCCACCCGCGGCCGGCGCTGCGCCCGTCGCCGCTGGTTGGCCCTCCCCATCGGAACCTTTGCCCACCTGGTTTTCGACGGGGCGTGGGCCGACGCCCGCACTTTCTGGTGGCCCCTCTTCGGCTGGCCCCTCGACGCCGCGCTGCCAGCCCTCCAGCGCGGAACAGGGGTGCTCGTCCTGCAGGAGACCGTCGGCGCGATTGTGCTGGTGTGGTTCTGGCGGAGGTTCGGCCTGGGCGATGCCGCGGTGCGCCAAAGCTTCCTGCGTACCGGCCACCTGCCCCGCCCCGACCCGCGGGCGGGCTAGCGCGTCAGACCCTCAGGGCATGCGGGCTTGGAACAGGTGGTACAGCAGGATCAGCTGGGAGATGGCGAGGGGCTCGCTGCGGGTTCCTGCCGTGGGGTCGATGACACCGAGCGACTCGGGGATCGACTCCGACACGCCGAGCTGCTTCCAGATCGCCTGCTCGACCTCGCCGGTCACCTCGCGCTTGGCGTAGGAGTGGATGTGCAGCGCGTCGACCGGCTTGCCGTCGTCGTCGCGTGAGAGCTTGAGGTGCATGGCCTCGCGGTGGTCGTCGGTGAGGATGTTGGCCAGGTCGGGGTGGGGGATGGTGGGCCGCAGCAGCAGGGTGGCCGAGAGCGGCTCGGAGGGGTCGCGACCCTTGATGCGGTCGAAGCGCATGACGATGTCGGCCTTGGACCGCTGGGGCCGGATGTAGGCGGCGGACTCCGGTTCGCGCCGCTCCATCTCCTCGGCCACCGCCTCGGGCTTGTACCCGCGCTTGGTGGTGTCGCGCTTGACCTTCCACTCGTAGCGGATGGCCTCGGGCGGGTCGAGGTAGACGGTGGCGTCGAAGCAGGCCCGGGCCAGCTTCGAGTGCAGGGGCAGGAGCCCCTCGATGATCACGTACTCGCGCGGCTCCACGAGCAGCGGCCGGCCGAGGGTGCCGTCCTTGTGGTTGTAGACGGGCTTGAGGATGGGGTGGCCGAGGGCCAGGAGCTGGAGGTGCTGCTCCATGATCTCGACGTAGTTGCAGTCTGGGTGCAGCGGCGTGAACGGAAGGTTCTTCCGCTCGATGCGGTCGTACCGGTGGTAGTCGTCGACGCAGATCGAGGTGATCCGGTCGGCGCCCAGAGCGTCGACCAGGCCCTTGGTGATGGTGGTCTTGCCTGCCGCACTGTCGCCGGCTATCGCCAGCATGATGGGCCGGCCGGGGCCATCGCCACCGTTGCGCCATGCCTTCTGGAGGTTGACCTGCTTGTCGGGCATCAGATTCTCCCTTTCATCGGTCAACGGGTGACCAT
>JBOGIF010000083.1:0-2365 GCA_050742415.1 Acidimicrobiales bacterium
TCACCGAGCTGCTCGGCGAGGAGGTGATCGCCAGCCGCTGATCTACCATCACCCCAGCCCTCCAGGCCGCTCAGACGACCGACATGTTCGGTGATCGTCGACCGACATTTTCCGTGATCCGCGACACCCGTGCAGCGCTGCCTGTGGCACCTCGCCCGGGGCGTCTACCGGCGGCCCGCTACACCGACCGGGCTAGCCCGAAGTTACGTCGCCAGTAACGACCGAACCCCCGCTGAGCAGGGGGTTCGTCGTTTCGCTGGTTTTGGTTCTGTCTACGTCAGGGACATGGGCACCTTCGAATCGATGAGTTCGAACGCCTTGCGTTGGCGGTCAGTGGCGTTGGCGAGCTTGTGGATCCTGGCCCCGCCGGTGAAGACGATCTCGTCGCGTGTGAGGGTGGCCAGGTGGTCCAACAGGCTCCCGAAGCTGTGGAGCACCTCGTCGTCGGCGCTGCGTTGGCGTGACGCCTTGGTCAGGGCCGAAGCCGAGCGACGGGCGGGGGCCACCGGGTCGGAGCGGGCGGGCCGGTCCTCGTCGGTGAAGCACAGCGGCGCCCAGGCCTTGCGCAGGTGCCAGACCAGGTAGGCGGCGAGCATGCATATCAACACGTGTGCCCGAACCCGGTCTTCGGTTCGGTGGTAGATGGGACGCAGGTCCAAGTCGATGGCCTTGAGGGAACGGAAGTCGCGCTCCACGCCGGCCAGGGACTTGTAGGCCTCGACCACCCCAGGAGCATCGAGGGTCTCGGGCCCCACGCTGGTGCGGATGACGTAGATGCCGTCGAGGGCGGCTTCTGTCGCGATCTGCTCGGTCTTTGCGGTGTAGGTGAAGCGGTCATCGCCGATGTCGATGTTGAAGTGCTTGGCCATCTTGTAGCGGTTCACACAGCGTCCCACCCGCAGGGCGATCTTGTCGGAGCCCGTCAGTTTTCCCGCTTCCACCGCAGCGGCGATGGGACCCAGGACGGCCTCGGTGGCGGCCAGAAGCTCGTTGCGCTTGCGAGAGCGCTCGGCGGCCAGCGCCGGGTTGCGACACGCCACCAGGCGTTCACCCGGGTAGTCGGGGTGGGAGATCTCAGCCAGGTTTGACTCGTCGAACAGGCTCAGCTGCAACGGACCATCTGCGCAGGCCAGGGCCGCAACCGCCGGAGCGCGTAGAGAGGTGACCCAGCCCAGGCCACCGATATCGCCCAATGCCCTGATGCGGGCGGAGGTGATCATTCCCCGGTCACCCACCATGACCACATCGGTGAGTGCGAAGCGGGTTCGCACCTTCTCGACGGCTGCGATGAACGCAGTGGGGTCCGCGGTGTTGCCGGCGAAGACCTCCACCGACACCGGGCGGCCTTCGGGGTCGGTCATGAGGCCGTACTCGATCTGGGTCTTGCCCGACTTTTTGTCCCGGGAGTAGCCCCGCGCCGCCAGGGGGCAGTGGGTGCCCTCCATCCATGAAGAGCTCAGGTCATAGAGGACCATGGCCCCGGCCACCAGGTGGCGGCGAGCCAACCCTGCTTCGATGCCCCCTTGTCGAGCGACCAACCAGTCCATGGCGCCATAGACGTCGTCCGTGGATGCCTCGGCCACGCCCAGGTCGACGGCAAGGGTGGTGTCGGTCCACCATCGGGTGGTGGCGAGCTTGGAGCCGGGTCTACACACCCGGGCCACCACCAGGGCGAGCGCCAGATCCCGTTCGCCACACGCCGGGCCGAGCAACGCCGGTAGGCCCAACGCCTTGGCTTGGGCCATCACCGCGGCGACGTGGCCGTGGGGAAGCGAGCGCTCGATCTCGAAGCCCTCGCCGGCAACGACATGGGTCTTACCGGCGAGAGACTCCCTGATGAGTTGGATCGTCTCGACCGGCAGGTGCGACAGGTTGGCCAGCGTCTCGTTGCGGACCTTGCCGTCCTCGCGGTAGGAGCGCCGCAGCAGATGGGTCTCGTAGACCTTGTCCTTGTGCTGACGACGGGTGGTAGCCACGTGCATGGCCCCACCCTTCCTGGTCACAGAGACATTCTCTCACACAAGTACCCCCATGTCGAGCATACTCGTGTCTACGTTCTCAGGTCTCCGGACTACCGTCCGTGCTGGTCAGGGCACCTACAGGGGGGTCGAAGGCCACGTAACTTCGGACTAGGCCGCGGAAGAGCCACAATCTCGCGGTGCCTCAAACGTCCCGCGGACGAGCACCTGACGCTGATCCGCCCGCGTAGGCCCACTTGGCAAGCGAGCGTCGTCTTGAGCAAACACCACGTCACCCTCACCTCACCGACCCCCGCGAGCCCTACGCTTGACCCGTGACGCACCTCGATCCGGTCCTGGCAGAGATCGAGAGCCTTGTGGAGGGAGTTCCCTCCGAAGCCGAGCAG
>JBOGIF010000084.1:0-3252 GCA_050742415.1 Acidimicrobiales bacterium
CGTCAGTACCCGTCTCGGCGCCGACGCGCCGGACAGCAGCCCTCAGCGTCGTTGCCGTCGTCGCCAACGACAACGGTGGCACGAGGGAGGTCCCGGACTTTCCGCTATTCGTCGACGCCCTGCCCGTGACGTCCGGGCAGCGGCTGAGCATGGCACCCGGGCCGCACCACGTCAGCGGGGGGCCGAGCGGGGGCTACGCCGTGACGGTCGGGGGTGACTGCGCGGCGGATGGCAGCATCGTTCTCGCTCCCCGCAGCGAACGGACGTGCGCCTTGACCTACGACGACGAGCCGTCGGTCATCCGCGTCATCAGCGTCGTGGTCAACGACGACGGAGGGACGAAGCAGGCGGATGACGTGAGGATCCTCGTCGACGGCGGCAGAGCGACGGCGGGGACCGAACTCACCGTGCCCGCCGGGACCCACAATGTATCGACGCCCGAGGACCCTCTCTATACCCATACGGTCTCCGGTGACTGCGGTCCGGGAGGGCAGATCGTCCTGACACCCGGCCAGAGCAAGACGTGCACCCTGACGAGCGACGACCGTACGCCCCACTGAGCGAACATCCAACCCTTCGACCAAGCCGCCGCTCTCACGTCGCCACTACGGTCACCATGAACTGCTGGGTCGGTGCCAGGCAGCGAGGCACCGCCCTGGCGCAGGCAGGAGTCGACGTGGCGGTGATGTGCGGAGTGTCCCTCGTTGGACGGCGGGCCGACAGGGCGTCCGCCGTTCACCGGTGCCGACTCTGACGAACCGACCGAGGGCGCGGCCATGGGAGGTGTGCCCACCGACGTCTCCGATGACCCGGCGGTGGACGTGGAGGCGGAGCTGGCGGAGCCCTCACTGTTCGACATCAGCAACTGAGCACCGTTCCCGTAACGGATCACGCCTACAGCGACAACCGCGGCCACTCCGACCACAGCCAGGGCGGCGGCTCCGCGCAGCCGTGCGCGTCGGGACCGCCGGTGTGTCACGTTTCCCCCCCGGTGGTCGAGAGTGGACTCAGGAGCTCAGTCTCGTTGCCTCTCCGGAATGGCCGATCGAGGCGGAAGACCAGGGGAACCTCGAGCACCTTCGGATGAGAGATGCCGTGCTCCCACAGCCCGTCCTCACCCCACGCGTCGCCGTGGTCGGCGCACACCACGATGTTGTCAAAGCGGCCGAGCAGGGGCGCCAGCCGCCCGTCGGCGTACTCCAGGCAGGCGCGCTGCCGGCGCCGGCACTCCTCGGCGTCGTTGGCCGGCCGGAACGGCACGCAGGGGTTCAGAGCCCGGTCCCAGGCCGCCCCGTCGTGCCAGTAGGGAACATGCGTCTCGCCCACGTTCAGGAAGACGAACACCGGACGATCGCCCGCGTCGGCCATGGCCGCATCTACGAACTCCAGCTGGCGATCGAGGAACCAGGTGCCTCCCGAGAACCAGAACCGGTCGAAGTCACGGGTGAGCAGCGCCGCGGTTGGTAGCCGGTCGTCGAACCAGCCCACGGCGCCGGTGCCGATGGTCACGTAGCCCATCCGGCGCAGGCCGTCCATGACGCTGCGGCCCTCCAGGGTCACGAACGGCTGCCCAAGGCTCGGAGCGGTGATGGCCGCCATCTTGAAGATCTTGCCGTACTTGGGGTTGACGAAGGCCTCCTGGCGTGACGCGTCGCCGGGCGTGAAGCCCACGAACATCGCTGCATGGGAGCTGAAGGTGAAGTTGCCCGCTGCATGGACAAGGTGCAGCGGGCCCACCGACTTGAGCGCGGGGACGTTGGCGGCGGCGAAGGTGTCGTAACGGCAAGAGTCCAGCGTCACCAGCAGGATGGAACCGCTCGGCGCCCGTCGGGGCGGCAAGATCATGGCCGGACGTACACCGCCCGGCTGACCGCCTCGAGGAAGGCGAGGCCGTGTCGCCGGTCCGGCTCCAGGTGATTGCCCTCGGCCCATTCGTTCCAGGCGTTGACGAAGACGAGTCGGTCGTCGAAGGGCCGGTCCGACACCGCTTCGACGAGCTCCCGGAGGCCGGACTCGAATCGCTCGGGCGTGGCGTCGGTGAAGACAATGCCGTCGTCGCCACGGCGTGGGCTGTTGTCCCAGCCGACGAAGATGGAGCGGTACGAGGGTCCCAGCTGGCGGGCCGCCGTCATCCGGGTCCGGCCCTCGGCGTAATCCATGACCTTGAGGCCGCTCGCCCCCCCATCGCCCACGACCCCGAGCAGAGGCTCGAGGCCAAGCGTGGCGTCGAACCCGATGTCGCGCGCGTCGAGGTGGGGCGAGTAGGCGTCGACGCCCACCAGCAGCGGCTCGATGTGGATGGCCTTCATGCACTCGCGGCGGATCACGTCGGTCGTTCGCCATGGGTCGGGCAGGTCGAAGGGCCGGTAGACCAGGAACACCGGCCGGCCTTCCACGCGCACGTAGCGGCGGTCCGCGAACGCGCCGGTCAGCCAGCGGGCATGGTCGAGGTCGTCGGACTCGGAGTAGGTCTGGGCGAGGAGCACGTCGCGGTCTTCGCCCAGCCAACGCCGGGACCAGCTCTCGTTTGCCCACGCCAGGCAGAAGGGGTAGTCGGGCTGGCCGGACAGCAGAACCTCCTCGAAAGGCCGCCCGAGCAACCGCCGGCCCTCGAACCAGTAGTGCCAGTAGCAGAACCCCTCGACGCCGTGGCGAGCGGCGAGCGCAGCCTGGGACGCCCGCGTTTCGGGAACCCTCAGGTCGTAGAAACCCAGGCCTCCGGGCAGGTGCGGTTGGTAGTGGCCGTCGAACAGTGGCCTGGCCCGGCTGACGTTGGTCCACTCGGTGAACCCCCTGCCCCACCAGAGATCGTTCTCCGGAACGGGGTGGAACTGCGGCAGGTAGACGGCGAGAATTCGTGCCCGGGGCCGCGAGAGCTCCGGCGGGCGACTCCGCTCGGCCGAGGAGGTCGAGGGCCGGCGGCCAGCCGCCATAGCGTCCAGCAAAGTGCCGCGAGGCGGTGGTTCAGAGGCGCTGGCATCGACGATCCCTTTGGCGGTGAATGCCTCGAAGCCGAGCCGGTACAGGTCGAACAGCTCCTCGCGCAGCTCCGTCGGCGCACCCGGCCCGCACCACGCCTCCAGCGCCACCTCCAGCTGGCACACGCGGTCCAGAAGGCGCGCCAGACCCCGCTCGGCGCCATGCCACAGGGCCACGGCGTGGTCGACGCGGCAGTAGTCGACGACTGCTGGCGCGTCGTGCAGCCGACTGAACCGCCAGCGTCCCTCCCCCTGGCGTTGGCACCGCCTGGAG
>JBOGIF010000085.1:0-3435 GCA_050742415.1 Acidimicrobiales bacterium
GGCCTGCACCTGGGCCTTGGTCGCCGAGCCATAGCCGACCACCGCCTGCTTGACCTCGTTGGGGGTGTACTGCGCCACCTCGCACCCACGACCCGCCGCCGCCGCCAGGGCCAGGCCGCTGGCCTGCCCCACCGACATGGCGGTGCGGGCGTTGACCTGGAAGAAGACCCTCTCGACCGCGACCACGTCGGGCCGCAGCTCGTCGAGGAGCTGGCGCAGCTCAGCGTCGAGCGAAGCCAGCCGACTCGGCAGTGGGTCGGACGGGGGCGTGGTCACGACCCCCACCGCGACGACATCGAGGCGGCTGCCCCCTTTTACGCAGCCGTAGCCACAGCGCGAGACACCGGGATCGATCCCCAGGACGAACACAGGTTCGCAACGTTAGTGGCGCGCCGCTCGGAGAGGGGGGACCCTCAGTCGGCGAGGGCGGCGAGAACCGCGTCGGGGATGTCGAAGTTGGCGTACACCGCTTGGACGTCGTCGTGGTCCTCGAGCGCCTCCACCATCCGGAGGACCTTGCGGGCGTCTGACTCGGATTCGATCGGCACCGTCGTCGTCGGGAGCATGGTGAGCTCCGCCGACTCGACCGCAACCCCGGCGGTCTCCAGCGCCTCGCGCAGCCGGGCCAGCTCGGTGGGCGGACATGTCACCTCCCAGAGCTCTCCCTTGTCGTCGAGGTCGTCGGCACCGACCTCGAGGGCGACGAGCATGACCTCGTCGGGATCGGCGCCCGGCGCGGGACCCACGAGGACGACACCCTTGCGCTCGAACTGCCAGGCCACCGCCCCCGGCTCGGCGCTGGACCCCCCGTTCTTCGAGAAGATGCTGCGAACATCGGCACCGGTGCGGTTGCGGTTGTCGGTGAGGGCCTCCACGTAGAGCGCCACGCCGCAGGGCGCGTAGCCCTCGTAGTTGACCGGCTCGTACCGGACGCCCTCGAGGTCTCCGGTACCCCGCTTGATCGCCCGCTCGATGGTGTCGGTCGGCACCGATGCCTCTCGGGCCTTCTGGTACATGGTGCGCAGGGTGGCGTTGGCGGTCATGTCACCGCCCCCCTCGCGAGCCGCGACCTCGACCTGGCGCAGGAGCTTGGCGAACACCTTGGCCCGGGCCTTGTCCTTGGCGCCCTTCTGGTGCTTGATCGTCGCCCATTTCGAGTGGCCCGACATCTACTGCTCCCTCCCTCAGATCCGGTCTAGGAAAAGCTGGTGCAGCCGCAGGTCGCCCGCCAGCTCGGGATGGAACGCGGCCACGGTGACCTCGCCCTGCCGGCAGAGCACGGGCCGCCCGTCCACCGACGCCAACACCTCCACGCCGGCGCCCACCCGCTCGACCACGGGCGCTCGGATGAACACCGCCGGGAAGGGCCCGTCGTCGATCCCGGCAATCTCGAGCGACGTCTCGAACGAGTCCACCTGGCGGCCGAAGGCGTTGCGCCGAACGCCGATGTCGACCGCGGCGAGACACCGTTGGTCGGGCCGCCCGTCCGCCACGTCGGCGGCCAGCAGGATCATCCCGGCACAGGTGCCCAGGGCGGGCATGCCCTCTGCCAGCCGCTCGGCGACAGCATGCGCCATCCCCCCGGCCTCGAGCAGCTTGGAGATGGCGGTGGACTCGCCGCCCGGGAGCACGAGAGCGTCGATCCCGGCGAGATCCTCGAGACACCGGATGTCGACCGGCGTGGCGCCCACGGCCGACAGGGCCTCAACGTGAAGGGCGACCGCTCCCTGCAGCGCCAGTACGCCCACCTTCGACCCGCGCACCTGGCGGCCTCATCGCCTCACCAGCCGCGCCCGGCGAGGCGGGTCTCGACCGTGTCGCTGTCGTCGCCGCGCATCGCCTCACCCAGGCCACGGCTCACCTTGGCCACGATGTGCGCGTCGGCGAAATGGGCCGTGGCCTCCACGATTGCTTTGGCCCGGCCCGCCGGGTTGCCGCTCTTGAAGATGCCCGATCCCACGAAGACGGCCTCGGCCCCGAGCTGCATCACCAGGGCGGCGTCGGCGGGGGTGGCGATGCCTCCGGCGCAGAACAACGGCACTGGTAGCCGGCCGGTGTCGGCCACCTCGGAGACGAGCGAAACCGGTGCCTGGAGCTGCTTGGCCCAGGCGTAGCGCTCGGCCGGGTCGGCGACCGTGAGCCGGCGGATGTCACCCAGGACCGATCGGAGGTGGCGGACGGCCTCCTTGATGTCGCCCGTGCCAGCCTCGCCCTTGGAACGGATCATCGCCGCCCCCTCCGAGATGCGCCGGAGTGCTTCTCCCAGGCTCGTAGCCCCACAGACGAACGGCACGGTGAAGGCCCACTTGTCGATGTGGTGGGCCTCGTCGGCCGGCGTGAGCACCTCGCTCTCGTCGACAAAGTCCACTCCCAGCGCCTCGAGCACCTGGGCCTCGGCGAAGTGCCCGATGCGGGCTTTGGCCATCACCGGGATCGTGACGGCCTCCTGGATGGACTCGACCATCGCCGGGTCGCTCATGCGGGCGACGCCACCATCGCGTCGGATGTCGGCCGGCACCCGCTCCAGGGCCATGACCGCCACCGCGCCCACGTCCTCGGCCAGCTTGGCCTGGTCGGCGTCGACCACGTCCATGATCACGCCGCCCTTGAGCATCTCGGCGAGGCCCCGCTTGACCCGTTCGGTTCCCGTGACGGCGGCGGCATCCATTTCCCTCGATCCTACCGGCCGCCCGTCTGGCGCCGGTCCGGGCAATCCGCGGGTCAGCTCGTCGTCGCGACGCTGTCGACCACGTCGTACAGCGCATCGACCTCGATGTCGCCGAAGTCCGTCGCTATCACCTGACCCGCACCGAAGACCGCCCAGTCGTGGATGCGCCCATCGAGCGGGCGAGCTACCTCGATCCGGCGTGCGTCGGGATCGACGAGTATCAACAACCGAAGCGATGTCGCTTCGGCATACGCGGTCGCCTTCTCCCTCCGGTCGACGTCGGCCGTGGACGGCGACAGCACTTCGACGATCAGTGCCGGACCGGTCTCGTACAACCGGTGCGGGGCTGGTCCACAGGCGACCATCACATCGGGGTAGTAGCAGCTGTCGCTTCGCGTCCGGACGAGGCGGTTGGAGGTGAAGGGCCTGCACTGGGCGGACCTGGCTCCCGGCGCCAACAACTCGTAGATCAACCCGGCGGCCAGGTCGTGACGCTCGGAACCGCCGGCCATCGCGTAGACACGACCTCCGACCAGCTCGTGCCGTCGCGCCGTGGTCTGCTCCCCGTCGAGAAAGGCGTCCAGTGAGACGAAGGCGATCGCCTCACTCATTGTCGGCCCGTCGGTCTGCTCACCGTCCTGAGCCTACCGGCGGGCATGGCTTGGCGGCTGTTCCGCCTGCGCCTGGCCCGAGGACATGCGGCCAGGAATGCTACGATTAGTGGCATGAATCGTGTGCGGATCTCTACCACTGTGGACGGGGAGCGT
>JBOGIF010000086.1:0-15367 GCA_050742415.1 Acidimicrobiales bacterium
GGATAAGGATCTGTCCTGGCGAACCCAGCTGGCGGGCTTCGAACTGTGGTTCGCCCCAGAGGCCGTGGTCCATCGTCGCCAACGCTCGACCATGCGCGCCGCGTTCAGTCAGCACGTGCGGTACGGACAGTCGTCCGCTCGTCTCTACGTCCGTTTCAGGCCCTATGGCATGTCGCGGCCCACCACGGCCCGTCGACTCAAGGAGTGGGCGCGTCTGCTGGCGCAGATGCCCTGGTTGCTGGCACGTGACCGCCGCGTGAGGTTCGCTGAGGTGGCCGGTCTCAGGTTGGGTCGCTGCGTGCTATTCGATCGCTCGGCGCGCGCGGGGTGGCAGGTACGTCCGGAGCAGCTCGGTAAGGTCCCGGCCACCGACTGCACCGCAACCCGGCGGTTCGGTGCGGGGCCGGAGGTGCCGCACTCGCCGTCGGCGCAGTAGGCTCTTGCGCCGTGCCTACGTTCTCTCCCAAGCAGTCCGACATCCAACGCGCCTGGCACGTCGTCGACGCCGAAGGGCTCGTCCTTGGCCGGATGGCCTCAGAGGTCGCCCGGCTGCTTCGGGGCAAGCACAAGGCGATCTTCGCTCCCCACGTCGACACTGGCGACCACGTCATCGTGTTGAACGCCGCCAAGGTGGTTCTCACCGCCGACAAGGCCGCCTCCAAGATCGCCTACCGCCACTCCGGGTACCCCGGGGGCCTCAAGCAGCAGACCTACACCGACCTGCTGGTCAGCGCGCCCGAACAGGTTGTCCGGCGGGCGGTGAGGGGCATGCTGCCCAAGGGACCGCTGGGCCGCCAGATGCTCAAGAAGCTGAAGATCTACTCCGGTCCCGACCACCCGCACGCGGCGCAGATGCCGCAACCGCTTGCACTGGCCAGCGCCGTGCACCGGCCCTCATAGGCATCTCACCGGTAACAGGAAGGCCAATGCCCAAGCCGCTTGTACAGTCCACTGGTCGTCGTAAGCAGGCGGTAGCACGCGTCCGCCTTCGTAACGGCACCGGCGTCATCACCATCAACAAGCGCCCGATAGAGGGTTACTTTCCGTCGGAGACGCACCGGATGATCGTCACCGAGCCGCTACGCGCCACCACCACCGCCGAGACCTACGACATCGACGCCACCATCGACGGAGGCGGGATCTCCGGTCAGGCCGGCGCCCTGCGCCTCGGGATCTCCCGCGGCCTGGTGGAGCTCGACGGCGACCTGAGGGCCACGCTCAAGAAGTCCGGCTTCCTCACCCGGGACTCCCGTAAGAAGGAGAGCAAGAAGTACGGGCTGAAGAAGGCTCGCAAGGCCCCGCAGTACTCCAAGCGCTAGCCGGGGCGGGAAGCTGAGCCTGCGGTTCGGCACGGACGGCGTCCGTGGCGTCGCCAACACCGAGCTGACCCCCGAGCTGGTCCTGGCCTTGGGCCGGGCCGCCGCCCGGGTCTTCGGTGCCGAGAGGTTCTTCGTCGGCCGTGACACGCGGATCTCCGGCCCGCTCCTGCAGGCCGCGCTCTCCGCAGGCATGGCCGCCGAGGGCGCCGACGTGGCCGACCTCGGCGTGCTGCCCACGCCCGGCGTGGCGTGGGTGTCGGCGGCCGAGGACCAGCCCGGGGCGGTGATCTCGGCGTCGCACAACCCCTTCGGCGACAACGGGATCAAGTTCTTCTCCGCCGGCGGTCGCAAGCTCGACGACGAGCTGGAGGCGCGGCTCGAGGCCGAGCTCGACCGGTTGCTGGCCGACACGGGCAGCGGTGGGTGCCCCACCGGTTCGGCGCTGGGCCGGCTGGTTGCCTTCGACGGAGCCGGGCCTTACGGCGAAGCGCTGGTGGCTACGGCCGACGGTGCCCTTTCCGGGCTCTCGGTCGTCGTCGACTGCGGCAACGGTGCCGCTTCGGCAATCGCCCCCCAGGTCCTGAGGGAGCTGGGCGCCGATGTCACGGTCGTGAACGCCGAGCCCGACGGGCTCAACATCAACCGCGACTGCGGGTCCACCCATCCGGCCGGGCTCCAGCGAGTCGTGGTGGAGCGGGGGGCCGACGCCGGGCTGGCCTTCGACGGTGACGCCGACCGAGTGGTGGCGGTTGACCACCGTGGCGAACTGGTCGACGGAGACCATCTCATCGCCATCTGCGCCCTCGACCGCCGCCAGCGGGGCCGCCTACCCGACGACACGGTTGTCGTCACCGTGATGTCGAACCTCGGGCTCCGCCAGGCGCTCGCCGCCAACGACATTCGGTGGGTCGAGACCGACGTCGGCGACCGGGCGGTGTTGGAGGCCCTGGAGAAGGGCGGCTGGTCTCTCGGCGGGGAGCAGTCCGGCCACGTGATCTTCCGCGACCTGTCGACGACGGGCGACGGTATCCTCACCGGCCTGCAGGTGTTGGAGGTCATGGCCCGCACGGGGGCTGCGCTCGCCGACCTGGCGGCAGTGATGACCCGGAGCCCCCAGGTGTTGCGGAACGTGCCGGTCGTGCGCCGGTCCGCGCTGGATGGCAACCACGAGGTGGCGACGGCGATGAAGGCGGTGAGCGCCAAGCTGGGCGACCGGGGCCGCGTGCTGGTCCGCCCGAGCGGGACCGAAGAGCTTGTCCGGGTGATGGTGGAGGCCCCCACGGTGGCCGATGCCGAGACCGCTTGCGCGGCGCTGTGTGTTGTCGTCGAGCGGTCGATGGGGGTAGTTCCCGCACCTCTGCAGCCCTGATAAGCCGCCAAAGGCCGTACCCTGTCTACCGGTGTGCGGGATCGTCGGGATCACGGGTGACGGGCCGGCCCTGCCGTTCCTCCTGGAAGGGCTCGCCCGGCTGGAGTACCGCGGCTACGACTCCTCGGGTGTGGCGCTTGTACCGGATGATGCTACTGCCAGCGACGAGATCTGGGTAAGGCGCCGGCCCGGGAAGCTGGCCGAGCTGGCTGGCTCCGTGGACGACGCCCCGACGGGCGCACCGACAGGCATCGGCCACACCCGCTGGGCCACCCACGGCCGGCCGTCGGAGCAGAACGCCCACCCCATCACCGACTGTGGCGGCCGGCTGGCGGTCGTGCACAACGGGATCATCGAGAACCACAGTGAACTTGGTGACGAGCTGGTGTCGGCCGGGCACGAGTTGCGGTCCGAGACCGACACCGAGGTGCTGGCCCACCTTTTCGAAGACGGCGTGGCCGCCGGCATGGACCTGGCCGAAGCGGTACGAGCCGGCCTGCGTCGGGTCGAGGGGTCCTTCGCCATCGCCGTGCTGCACTCCGCCGACCCGGGCCTGATCGTCGCTGCCAGGCGGTCGTCGCCCCTCGTCTGCGGCCGCCACGACCAGGCGGGGCTGGTGGCGTCGGACATCTCCGCTCTCCTTTCGGTCACCCGCGAGGTCTACGTCCTCGACGACGACCAGGTGGTGGAGGTGCGGGCCGGCGAACTGCGGGTGACCACCGTCGCCGGGGACCGCGTCGAGCCCTCCCGCCGCCATGTCGACTGGGACTTGGAGGCGGCCGAGAAGGGCGGCTTCCCCGACTTCATGCTCAAGGAGATCCATGAGCAGCCCCAGGCCGTCTCCGAGACCCTGCGCGGCCGTTCCCGTCACGGCCGGCTCGTGCTCGACGAGCTCCAGCTCGACGATGACGAGCTACGCGCCGTCGACAAGGTCTTCGTGGTCGGCTGCGGCACCAGCTACCACGCCGGGCTGGCCGCCAAGTACGCCATCGAGCACTGGGCCCGGCTCCCGACCGAGATCGACATCGCCAGCGAGTTCCGCTACCGCGACCCAGTATTGGACGCCCAGACCCTCGTGGTGGGAGTGAGCCAGTCCGGCGAGAGCCTCGACACCATGGAGGCTTGCCGGTTCGCCCGGTCGGCGTCCAACAAGGCCAGGGTCCTCGCCGTGTGCAACGTGGTCGATTCCTCCATGGCCCGCGAGTCTGATGCTGTTCTGTACACCCGGGCCGGGCCGGAGATCGGCGTGGCCGCCACCAAGACCCACGTGGCCCAGGTGGTGGCCCTCGAGCTGCTGGCCCTGCACCTGGCCGAGCTGCGCGGCACCCTCTACCCCGACGAGGCCGCCCAACTGGTCACGTCGCTTCAGCAGGTCCCGGCGCTGATCGGCGAAGTCCTGGAGTCCGCCGACGACATCTGCGCCCTGGCCGGGCGCTACGCGGAGGCTCGCGACTTCTTCTTCCTGGGCCGGGGCGTCGGCTACCCCGTCGCTCTCGAGGGGGCGTTGAAGCTCAAGGAGATCTCCTACGCCCGGGCCGAGGGGTACCCGGCCGGGGAGATGAAGCACGGCCCCATCGCCCTCATCGAGCCCGGCACCGTCGTAGTGGCCGTCGCCACGCGGGGGCGGTTGAGGGCCAAGATCCGGAGCAACATCGACGAGGTGAAGGCCCGGGGTGCCACCGTCCTGGTGGTCGCCAACCCCGGTGACCGGGCGATGGGCTCGGTGGCCGACGGCGTGCTGACGGTGCCCGAGCTCCCACTCGGTGCCGAGCTGTTCTCGCCCGCCGTCGACGTGGTGGCGTTGCAGCTCTTCGCCTACGCCCTCGCCAAGGCGCGCGGGTGCGACGTCGACCAGCCGCGCAACCTGGCCAAGACCGTCACCGTCGAGTAACGGATCGCACGGTCCGCGGCGACGTGATCGGTATCGGCATCGACGCCGTCGACGTGGCCCGGTTCCGTCGTGTGCTCGCCCGTCGGCCGGCTCTGGCGCTACGCCTCTTCACCGACGGCGAGCGGGCGTACGCGGCCCGGTTCGCCGACCCGGCTCCCCGGTTGGCGGCCCGCTTCGCGGCCAAGGAGGCGGCGATGAAGGCGCTCGGGGTGGGCCTGGGGGCCTTCGGCTTCCACGACGTGGAGGTCGTCTCGGCGCCCACCGGAGCGCCGTCGTTGGTCGTGCGGGGCGGGGCCGCGGCGCACGCCGGGGCCCAGGGCGTCACCGGTTGGCGGGTCTCGTTGACCCACACCGACGCGCTGGCGGAGTCGGTGGTGGTGGCGATCTGATCCCGGTCCTCACGCCCGAGGAGATGGCGGCCGCCGACGAGGCTTCGGTAGAGCCCCTCGAGGTTCTGGTGGGACGAGCGGGTGCCGCGGTCGCTCGCGCCGCCGCCGAGATGATGGGCGGCACCTACGGACGGCGGGTCGTGGTGGTGGCGGGCAAGGGGAACAACGGGGCCGACGGGCGGGCCGCCGCCGCGTGGTTGGCGCGGCGGGGGGTGTGGACCGAGGTTGTCGACGCCGTCGCCGCGACCGAGCGACTACCAGCCTGCGATCGGGTGGTCGACGCCGCCTACGGCACCGGCTTTCAGGGCGAGTACGTGGCCCCCGACCCGGGGGCCGCTCCGGTCCTCGCCGTCGACATCCCGTCGGGTGTCGACGGGCTCACCGGCCGGGCCGGCGAGCGGGCGGTGAGAGCCACCCGCACGGTCACCTTCGCGGCCTTGAAGCCCGGCCTTCTGCTCTCCTCGGGGCCCGATCTCGCAGGGGAGACGTCGGTAGTCGACATCGGCCTCGCCTTACCGCCGGCCCGGGCTCATCTGGTGGAGGCGCCCGACGTTGCTGGGTGGCTCCCGTCCCGGCCTCGGGACACGCACAAATGGGCGTCGTCGGTCTGGGTGGTGGCGGGCTCCCCAGGGATGACCGGTGCCGCCTCCCTCGCCTGCCGGGGTGCGATGCGGGCGGGTGCCGGGCTCGTGAGACTGGGGACGCCGGGTGAGCCAGCGGTGGCCGACGGCGCCGCACCGGAGGTCCTGCGCATGCCGCTCCCCGAGGAGGGCTGGGACGCCGACGTGCTCGGTGACCTGGATCGTTTCAAGGCGCTCGTGGTGGGGCCGGGCCTCGGCCGGTCCGACAGCCGACGGGTGGCGGTGCGGCGGCTGCTGTCGTCGGCCCGGGACCTTCCCGTCGTCGTGGACGCCGACGGCCTCTACGCGCTCGGATCGGCGGCCGAGGCGGCCGACGTCATCGGGGACCGGCAGGCGGCCACGGTGCTAACCCCCCACGCCGGGGAGTTCGCTCGGTTGGCGGGCGCGCCGCCCGCGGCCGACCGGCTCGCATCGGCCCGGGACCTGGCCGCCGCCACCGGTGCCACCGTCTTGCTGAAGGGCTCTACGACCGTCGTCGCCGACCCCGACGGCGCCGTGCTGCTGAGCAACTCCGGCGGGCCCCGCCTGGCCACCGCTGGGACGGGCGACGTCCTGGCGGGGATCATCGGCGCGTTCCTGGCCCAGGGCCTCGACGGGCTGCGCTCCGCGGGCGCAGCCGCCTTCGTGCATGGCGCGGCCGGAGCCCTAGGCTGGCCCCGAGGCTTGGTGGCGGGCGACCTGCCCGAGCTCTTGCCCGTTGTGCTGTCCAGCCTGTGTTGACCAGACAGGTCCCGACCACCATCCGAGCCGAGGTGCGATGCCCCGCAACATGCTCGTCCGCCAGGTGATGACCACCGACGTCGTGTCCTTCCATCCGGAGGACCCCATCGACGCCGTCGCCCGCGCCTTCAGCGAGCGCGGCATCGGGGGCGCTCCGGTCGTGGATGCCGGCGGGAGCCTGGTCGGCCTCCTGGAGGACGACGACC
Organism: Acidimicrobiales bacterium; assembly: GCA_050742415.1. Lineage (GTDB taxonomy): Bacteria > Actinomycetota > Acidimicrobiia > Acidimicrobiales > AC-14 > JBOGIF01. The sequence goes on from JBOGIF010000086.1 coordinate 6,536, forward strand.
TCATCGTGGCCGACGTGCGTTTGCACTTCCCCACCGTCATCTCCGTGCTGGGCGGCTACTTCGAGTGGCCGGGATCGGTGGCGCGCTTCGAGGAGGAGCTGCGCAAGGCGGTGGGAGCGACGGTCGGGGAAGTCATGGACCCCGAGCCACCTACGTGCTCGCCCGACGACACCCTCGAGTCGGTGGCCACGGTCATGCACGAGCAGAACGTGGCCCGGCTGCCAGTGGTCGTCGACGGCAAGCTCGTCGGTCTCGTCTCTCGCGGGGACATCGTCAAGGCTCTGGTCGTCGGGCCCGAGGGTTGAGCGGCACGCCGTCGGTGAGCGGGCGGCCGGTCTGGGCCGAGATCGACCTGGGCGCCATCCGCTACAACACGGCCACCATCGCAAAGCTGGTCTCACCCGCGGGAGTGTGCGCGGTGGTCAAGGCCGGCGCTTACGGCCACGACCCGGTCAAGGTCTCCACGGCTGCACTCGAAGGTGGCGCCTCGTGGTTGGCGGTCGCCCTCGTGGAGGAAGGAGCGGTGCTCCGTCAGGCCGGGATCGACGCGCCGGTGCTGCTCCTGTCCGAGCCCCCGCTGGCGGCGATGCCCGAGGTGGTGGCCCTGCACGTGACGCCCACCGTCTACACGCTGACGGGGGTTGAAGCCGCGGCCAAGGCGGTGGCCGATACCGGCGCCACCCCGCTCGACGTGCACGTCAAAGTCGATACGGGCATGCGGCGCGTCGGCGCCCTCCCGGCCGATGCCGTCGCCGTCGCTCGGGCTGTCGTCGACCGTCCCGAGCTACGGCTCCAGGGCCTCTTCACCCATTTCGCGGTGGCCGACCAACCCGGGCACCCGTTCACCGAGGACCAGGCGGCACTACTGAAAGGTGTCGTGGACAAGCTGGCGGCGGCTGGCATTCGCCCACCTCTGGTCCACGCCGCCAACTCGGCCGCCGCCCTCCTCGGCTCCACCACAGGCCACAGCCTGGTCCGCTGCGGGATCGCCATCTACGGCGTGCCCCCGAGCCCGGCGCTGGCCGACAGGGTCGTACTGCGCCCTGCCTTGTCACTGCGGGCGCAGGTATCTCACGTGAAGCGGGTGGGCGCGGGCGAGGGCATCTCCTACGGCCTGTGCTACCGGCCCGAGCGGCCTTCGACGATCGCCACCGTGCCGGTGGGCTACGCCGACGGTGTCCCCTGGCGGCTGGGCCGCGCCGGTGGGGAGGTGCTGTTGGGGGGCCGCCGCCGTCCCATCGCCGGCTCCGTCACGATGGACCAGATCATGGTCGACTGCGGGGACGACGACGTGGCCGTGGGCGACGAGGTGGTCCTGCTGGGCCGACAGGGTGACCAGAGCCTCGACGCCTGGGAGTGGGCGGAACGGGCCGGCACGATCGCCTACGAGATCCTCTGCGGTATCGGCCCCCGGGTCCCGAAGCGCTACGTCTGAGCGGCGTCACCGGTCACGCGCCACGTCGAGCGTGGGTCCCTCGGCAGTACGATCTCGGAGTGGCTGCGCTCGCCGATATCGAGCGGGATGCGCTCACTTGCACCCGTTGCCGGCTGTCGGCGGGGCGCAACAACGTCGTCTTCGGCGTGGGGGACCCCGATGCGGACCTCATGTTCGTGGGGGAGGGCCCAGGTGCCCAGGAGGACCTCCAGGGCGAGCCGTTCGTGGGCCGCTCCGGCCAGCTACTGGACCGGATGGTGGCCGAGGAGATCGGTCTCACCCGCGACCGGTTCTACATCGCCAACGCCGTGAAGTGCCGGCCTCCGGGGAACCGGGACCCCCAGCCCGACGAGATCGACACCTGCCGACCGTTCCTCGAGGCGCAGCTCGACGCCATCGACCCCCTGGTGGTCGTCACCCTCGGCAACTTCGCGACCAAGCTCCTGCTCGCTACCAACGAAGGGATCACTCGCTTGCGCGGGCGCTCGTACCCGTTCCGGCGGGGTGTGCTCGTGCCGACCTTCCACCCGGCCGCGGTGCTGCGGGCCGGAGGCGAGACGGCAGCTCAGATGCGCGCCGACCTGGTGCGGGCGAAGCGGCACCTGGAGTCCCCTCGATGATCCGGGCCGCCACCACCTCGGTCGACGAGACGCGGTCGTTGGCGGCCGGGCTCGCCCCCCTGGTCCAGCCCGGGGACCTCGTCCTGCTCGACGGCGATCTCGGGTCGGGCAAGACCGCCTTCACCCAGGGCCTGGCCCGCGGTCTCGGGGTGACCGAGCCGGTGACCAGCCCTGCCTTCACCCTGGCCAGGACCTACGAAGCCGGGCGGCTCCCGCTAGTCCATCTCGACGTCTACCGCCTCGACCGTCTCCAGGAGCTCCTCGACATCGGGATCACCGAGATGCTCGACGACGACGGCGTGACCGTCGTCGAATGGGGAGACGCGGTGGTGCCCGCCCTACCGCACGACTTCCTCGAGGTGGCGCTCGCCCTGGGCGCCGGGGACGACGACCGGCTGCTGACGATCACCGCGGTTGGTCCCTCGTGGCCCCCCCGGATGAGGGCGGTCCGGGCTGCGCTCGCGCCATGGTCGACCGAGCCCCGGGGTGAGGGGACAGAGCCGACGTGCTGATGCTCGGCATCGAGACCGCGACCGCGCAGGTCGGCTGCGCGATCGGCGACAACGACGGTGTCGTGGCCTCGGTCCAGGTGGTCCGCGGCCGCCGCCACGTGGAGACACTGGTGCCGGCGATCGAGTTCCTCTGCCACCAGGCCGGCGTCGACCTGCGACAGGTGGCGGCCGTCGCCGTCGACATCGGCCCGGGACTGTTCAGCGGGCTGCGCGTCGGCGTGGCCACCGCCAAGGCGATCGCCCAGGCGCTCCGGGTCCCCACCGTCGGTGTGCCCAGCCTCGACCTGCTGGCCTTCCCGGTCCGGTTCACCCGGCGGCTAATCGTCCCGGTGGTAGACGCCCGTAAGGGAGAGGTGTTCTGCGCCACCTACCGCCAGGTCCCCGGGGGCGTCCAACGGCTGTCCGACTACCGGGTGGCCACGCCCGAGGACCTGGCCGCCGAGCTGCTGGCGGGGGGCGAGGAATGCCTCCTCGTGGGTGACGGTGCCATCCGTTACGCCGACGTCTTGGTCGGGGAGAGCCGAGAGGAGAGTGGCGGCCACTTGCACGCCCATCCCTCGGCGGCGGCGCTGGTCGAGCTGGCCCACGCCCGCGCATTGCGGGAGGAGTTCGTGCCGGCCTGGGAGCTGGCCCCGCTCTACCTGCGCAAGAGCGACGCCGAGATCAACTGGGACGCTTCGATCGCCAGACGGGCCGCGCCCGGGCCGGTGGCCATCTAGTGGTCAAGGCTCTCGAGCGCCCCGAGGGCGCAGGGGGGGACGGCGACGGGTTGGTCGTGCACATGGTGCCGATGCGCCGCCGGCACCTGCGCGGCGTGCTGCGGATCGAGGCCCAGGTGTACCCCCGTCCTTGGTCGCTCGGCCTGTTCATGAGCGAGCTGGCGCTGCGCAGCTCGCGGGCCTACTACGTGGCCCGCGTCGACGGCGAGGTCGTGGGTTATGCCGGCCTGATGGTGGCGGCCGACGACGGCCACGTCACCACCTTGGCCGTGGACCCGGCCTGGCACCGCCGCACCATCGGGACGCGGCTGCTGTTGACGATCGCCGGGGAGGCGATCCGGCGAGGCGCCACCAGCCTCACGCTGGAGGTGCGCGTAGGCAACGTCGCCGCCCAGGAGATGTACCGCCGCTTCGGCTTCGCCCCCGCCGGGATCCGCAAGAATTACTACGTCGAGACCAACGAGGATGCCCTCGTGATGTGGGCCCACGACATCGACGAACCTCCCTACCGCCGCCGGCTGGCGGCGCTGGAAGCCGCCCTGCCGGGGGTGACTCTCGTGAGCGACGGCCGGGCCGACGGATGACGATGTCCCCCGGGCAGCCGTCGCGGATCCTCGGCATCGAGACGTCGTGCGACGAGACGGCCGCCGCCGTGGTGGTCGACGGCACCACGGTGATGTCGTCGGTCGTCTCCAGCCAGATCGACCTCCACGCCCGCTACGGCGGGGTCGTCCCCGAGATCGCCAGCCGGGCGCACGTGGAGCTGCTCACACCCGTGATCGCCGAGGCCCTGGTGGAGGCTGGGCTGGAGGGCCCCCAGCTCGACGCGGTGGCGGCGACGGTCGGGCCCGGCCTGGCCGGGGCGCTACTCATCGGTATCGCCGAGGCCAAGGCTCTGGCGCTGGTGTGGGGGCTGCCGTTCATCGGCGTCAACCACATGGAGGCCCACATCTACGCTGCGTTCCTGGAGGAGCCCGACCTTGAGCTGCCCCTGGTCGTGCTCCTGGTCTCGGGCGGCCACACCATGCTCGTGGCCATGGAGGATCACGGCCACTACCGGTTGCTGGGCACGACGGTCGACGACGCCGTGGGCGAGGCCTTCGACAAGGTGGCCCGCTTCCTCGGGCTCGGCTACCCCGGCGGGCCGGTCATCGACGGCCTGGCCCGCCAGGGCGACCCGGCTGCCGTCCGCTTCCCGCGGCCGATGCCCGAGGGCCTCGACTTCTCCCTGAGCGGCCTCAAGACGGCGGTCATACAGCACGGCCGCCGCCACCCGGATGTGCCGGTGGCCGACGTGGCCGCCTCGTTCCAGGCTGCGGTGGTGGACATGCTGGTGGACAAGGCCCGCCGGGCGGTGGCGCTGGTCGGGGCCAAGGGCCTGTGCCTGGGCGGCGGGGTGGCGGCCAACTCAATGCTGCGGGAGCGGATTGTCGACGCCTGTGAGCGCGACGGAGTACGTGCCTTCCTGCCCAGCCGGGCCATGTGCACCGACAACGCGGCGATGGTCGCGGCCGCGGCGTGGTGGCGGTACCGTCTCGACGGCCCCACCTCCCTGGAGGCCGGCGCCCAGCCCAACCTGCGCCTGGCCTAGTCGGAACTGGTGACCGGCTCCGCCGCCAGGGCCCGCCGCGGGTTGCCGTCCGTAACCGGGCTGAACTATCGTTAGCACTCGCCACCTGAGAGTGCTAACCGTTTCAAGACCCGGAGGTCGACCCAGCATGAACCTGAAGCCCCTCGACGATCGCATCGTGGTCCGGCCCAGCGAGGCAGAGCAGACCACCGTCAGCGGCCTTGTCATTCCCGACACTGCCAAGGAGAAGCCCCAGCAGGGCGAGGTCCTCGCCGTAGGCCCCGGCCGTCGCTCGGAGCAGTCCGGCGAGATCATCCCGCTCGACGTGAAGGTCGGCGACACCGTCGTCTACAGCAAGTACGGCGGCACCGAGATCACCGTGGAGGGCGAGGACGTCCTGATCCTCACCAGCCGCGACGTGCTCGCGACAGTCAGCAAGAAGTAGGCGCTTCCTCTATGGCGAAGATCCTCAAGTTCAGCGATGACGCCCGCCGGCGCCTGGAGGCGGGGGTCAACAAGATGGCCGACGCCGTCAAGGTCACCCTCGGGCCGCGCGGGCGCAACGTGGTGCTGGAGAAGAAGTTCGGCGCGCCCACCCTCACCAACGACGGCGTCACCATCGCCAAGGAGTTCGTGCCTCTCGAGGACAACTTCGAGAACATGGGCGCCCAGCTGGTCAAGGAGGTCGCCACCAAGACCAACGACGTCGCCGGTGACGGCACCACCACGGCCACCGTGCTCGCCCAGGCGCTCATCCACGAGGGCATGCGCAACGTGGCCGCCGGCGCCGAGCCCCTGTCCCTCAAGCGGGGGATGGAGGCTGCCGTGGCTGCGGTCGTCGAGTCCATCAAGGCGCAGGCAAAAGACGTCGAGGACCGCTCCGAGGTGGCCCACGTGGCCACCATCTCAGCCGGCGACCGCGTGATCGGCGAGGTCATCGCCGACGCCATCGACAAGGTGGGCAAGGACGGGGTGGTCACCGTCGAGGAGTCCAACACCTTCGGCATGGAGCTGGAGTTCGTGGAGGGCATGCAGTTCGACAAGGGCTACCTGTCCCCGCACCTGGTCACCGACGCCGAGCGTCAGGAGGCCATCCTCGACGATCCGTACATCCTCCTGGCCAACCAGAAGATAAGCGCCATAAGCGACCTCCTGCCGTTGCTGGAGAAGGTCATGGAGACTTCACGACCGCTGCTGATCATCGCCGAGGACGTCGAGGGAGAGGCTCTGGCCACCCTCGTGGTCAACAAGATTCGCGGCCTCTTCACGTCGGTAGCGGTCAAGGCTCCCGGCTTCGGCGAGCGCCGCAAGTCGATGCTCCAGGACCTGGGCGTGCTGACCGGCGCCGAGCTCATCTCCGCCGAGCTCGGGCACAAGCTCGAGAACATCACGCTCGACATGCTGGGCCGCGCCCGGCGGGTCACCGTGACCAAGGACGACACCACGGTGGTCGAGGGAGGCGGGTCCGCCGAAGCGGTGACCGCCCGGATCAACCAGGTGAAGACCGAGATCGAGAACGCCACCTCCGACTGGGACCGCGAGAAGCTGCACGAGCGGCTGGCCAAGCTGGCCGGCGGCGTGGCTCTCATCAAGGTGGGAGCGGCAACCGAGGTCGAGCTGAAGGAGAAGAAGCACCGCATCGAGGACGCCGTCTCGGCCACCAAGGCGGCAGTCGAGGAGGGCATCGTGCCCGGGGGCGGCACCGCGCTGGTGCGGGCCCGGGAGGCGGTCGACAAGCTGCGCCTCGACGGCGACGAGGCCACCGGCGCCGCCATCGTGCGCCAGGCGTTGGAGGCCCCGCTCATGTGGATCGCCAACAACGCCGGACTCCAGGGCAACGTCATGGTGCGCCAGGTCGAGCACGAGACCGGCTCCATCGGCCTCAATGCGGCCACCGGTGAGTTCGAGGACCTGTTCAAGGCGGGCGTCATCGACCCGGCCAAGGTCACCCGCTCGGCGCTGCAGAACGCAGCGTCGGTGGCGGCCATGGTGCTCACCACTGAGGCCCTCGTGGCCGACAAGCCGGAAAGGGAGGAGCCCCGCGCCTACCCGACAAGGGCGGGCAGCAGCTTCGCCACCCAGGCCCACCGTCACTAAGCCCCTGTCGCCGTACCGGGGACGCTCAAGGTCGCATAGCCGCCCTGAGCGTCCCCGGTACGTTCTTTTTGCGCGCGGCGCGCTTGGGCTTCAGACGAGACGTTCGCCGTCGCGGAACACGGTTATGGCGCCCACGGGGCACGCTTCGGCGGCGAGGACGATCTCGTCCTCCGATGCCGCAGTGGGGTCGACCACCGTCGACGTCCCTCCTGAGATGGCGAAGACGCCGCCGGCCGCGTTTACGCATGCCTTGGTGGCGATGCAGCGGGCCCGGCTGACCACGATCTCCAGTGACATCGGCCGACTGTAGGCTCCTCGGTGATGGACAGACCTGCTCCCGACCCGGTCAAGCTGTTGGCCGCCTGGGACGAGTGGGAAAAGGGCGAGACACCTCCAGGACGGGTGATAGCCAACTTGAAGATCGGGGGCCTCCGCGAGCTGCTGGAGGCGGCAGCTGCACAGGCCTCGGCGGCCGCCGAGGCCGGCCTTTACTGAGATTCCGGCACTGATCCCCTACGGCGGCCCCGGGTAGCCTGCGTCATGGCTGAGATCGAGATCGGGATCGGGAAGTCGGGCAGGCAGGCCTACGGGTTCGACGACATTGCCATAGTCCCGAGCCGCCGTACCCGCGACCCCGAGGACGTCGACATCTCGTGGGAGATCGACGCCTTCCGTATGGACCTCCCCCTGTTGGCGGCGGCCATGGATGGTGTGGTCAGCCCGGCCACGGCGATCGAGATCGGGCACCTCGGAGGCGTGGGCGTCCTCAACCTCGAGGGCCTGTGGACCCGCTACGAGGACCCGGAGCCGCTGCTCGAGGAGATAGCCCGTCTCGACACTGACAAGGCCACCCTGCGCATGCAGGACATATACGCCGAGCCGATCAAGCCCGAGCTGATCGGACAGCGCATATCCGAGATCAAGGCTGCCGGAGTCGTGTCGTGTGCATCGGTCACGCCCCAGCGCACCTCCCAGTTCTCGCCCGCCATCCTGGAGGCTGAGCTCGACCTGCTGGTGATCCAGGGCACGGTGGTGTCGGCCGAGCACGTGTCGAAGTCGGCCGAGCCGCTGAACCTCAAGCGCTTCATACGGGAGCTGGAGATCCCGGTGATCGTGGGCGGCTGCGCCTCCCACCAGGCCGCCCTCCACCTGATGCGCACCGGCGCAGTGGGAATCCTCGTGGGAGTGGGCCCCGGCCACGCCTGCACCACGCGGGCGGTGCTGGGCCTGGGGGTGCCGCAGGCCACCGCCATTGCCGACGCCGCCGGTGCCCGTATGCGCCATCTCGACGAGACGGGCGTCTACGTACACGTGATCGCCGACGGTGGCATGAGCACCGGCGGCGACATTGCCAAGGCGGTCGCCTGCGGCGCCGACGCGGTGATGATCGGCTCACCGCTGGCCGCCGCCGCCGAGGCGCCCGGCCGCGGGCACCACTGGGGCATGGCCACCTTCCATCCGACGCTGCCGCGCGGTGCCCGGGTCAAGACCCCGATACGCGGCACCCTGAAGGAGGTCCTCGTCGGGCCGGCCCACGAGAACGACGGCCGCCTCAACCTGTTCGGGGCTCTGCGCACGTCGATGGCCACCTGTGGCTACGGCAGCGTCAAGGAGTTCCAGAAGGCCGAGGTGATGGTGGCGCCGGCGCTGCAGACGGAGGGCAAGAGCCTCCAGCGCAGCCAGGGGATCGGCATGGGCGCCCGGGCCTGAGGTCTCCGCCAGTACGTCCTCCCCGGCATGCAGGCCGATGCCGCGGCGACGTCCAGCGAGGCGGTGTTCGGCTGGTAATCCTCCCTACTGGTTCTTGATCCACGCCCGGCCGGCGGCACTCCGAATGATTTTGACGCCCAGCGTCTGCTCGAAGCCGATCGTCATGACG
>JBOGIF010000087.1:0-3567 GCA_050742415.1 Acidimicrobiales bacterium
CCCCGCTGAAGTGGTGCGGCCCGGGTGCCACGCTCAGCCTCTGCCCGGACGTCACGGGTAGGGCGTCGACGAATAGCGGGAAATCCGGGACCTCCCTCGCGCCACCGTTGTCGTTGGCGACGACGGCAACGACGCGGAGAACTGCTGTCCGGCGCGTCGGCGCCGAGACGGGTACTGACGCGGCGGCGGCGGGCGCGGCGGCGGGTGCCGCTACCAGCCTCCCGTTTCCTTCGGGAGCGCGGTGTCCGCCCGGCCGGGCTCGGGCGGGCGCTCCGCCGGCAGAGAGCGTCAGCGCCAGGAGTAGGCCGAGCTGGCCGAGCAAGATCCAACGTCTCCGGCGGAACAGGGCTCGGGTCACCGTACGATCAGGCTCCTCGCAGACACGGCCGCCGCCGAGCCCGCCGCGTTCGACGCAACCACCATCACCGCGAGCGTCGACCCCACGTCGGCCGGGACCGGCGTGTAGGCCTTGCCGACGGCGCCCGCTATATCCGTGCAGCTCGCCTTGCCCCTACGAGGGCACTGGAGCCAGTGGTAGGAGATGAGGGGGCCAGTGCCCGTCCATCCGCCGGCGAAGGCCGCCACTGACCGGCCGATCCTCGGAGGCGCGGCCACGGCGGGCAGGATGGTGTTCGCTGGTGCAACAGGAGATCCTACGAACCGGATGCGGTCGTTCGTCTCGTCCGCGATGAGAATCCCTCCACCCGAGATCTCGGTGACTGCCTTGGGGCCGTTGACAGCCGCCGCCGCGGCGGGTCCGCCATCTCCCCCGAATCCGGCCATCCCTGTGCCGGCGACGGTGGAGATGAAGCTGGCGCCGTCCACCCGCCTGACCCGCTCGTTCGATCGATCGGCGATCAGCACCCCCCCATCCGACTGGACGGCGACGTTGTGAGGCTTGTTCAGCGCCGTCGACGTGGCAGCTAGGCCGTCACCTTCGTAGCCGCTCTGCCCGTTGCCCGCCATCGTCGTGATCGTGCCGCCGTTGGAGACGCGCCGGATCCTCTCGTTGCCGGTGTCCACGACGAGGAACCCACCGTCGGCCATCGGAGCAACCCCGAACGGCAGCGAGAGCCGGGCGGCCACCGCCTGCCCGCCTTCTCCCGAGAAGCCGGGGATGCCGGTGCCGGCGACGGTCGTGATCGTTCCTTCGGGGCTGACCCGGCGTATTCGATGGTTGTTGGTGTCGGGGATGAGGAAGCCGCCGCCAGCCAACGCCGCGACACCGCGAGGATTGTTTATCTGCGCCGAGGTAGCCGGCCCTGCGTCCCCTGAGTAACCGGCCACCCCGGTGCCCGCGACCGTGGTGATGACGCCAGTGGCGGAGACCTTTCGGATTCGATGGTTCAGCGTGTCGGCGAGAAGGAGGCCCCCGTCGGAGGTGGGAGATGCGCCGTGGACGAAGTTGAGGCGGGCGGCAGAGGCCTGCCCGCCATCCCCCGCGAACCCAGCCGTCCCGTCGCCTGCAACCGTGGCGATGATGCCGTCGACGTTTACGAGCCGGACGACATGGCTGAAGGGCTCGGCGAAGACGTACCCACCGGCGGCCAATGGGAAGACACTCCTGGGAAGCCGGATGTCGGCCTCGGTCGCCTGGTCGCCGTCGCCTGTGTCGGCGCCCGCGCCGGTTCCCGCGACGGTGTAGATGTTGGGGCCGCTCGCCGTCGCCGGGGACAGGAGGAGCAGTGCTTGGGTCAGGGCGATCGCCACGACGACAGGTGGGCGGAGGCGCACTCCGGTCGATCCTCCCCGTACGCTCGAAGTAGGCACCGACGTTACCGCAGGGGCGCCGAAGAGGTGGGCCGCGCTGGGCAACGCGGCGCGAGCGGCCTCGCCGGGGGCGTGCTACTTGGTCGCCTCGATGAAGAGGCTCTCGTCCTGCCGATTGTCGAGCTCGACGATGCCGACATGGGGCCCGGACGTGCTCCTGTAGGAGCTGAGGTTGACGGAGCTGAATCCGGCCTTCTCCAGGAGCTCCTGGGCGAAGTCGGCCGTGAACAGCGTGACGCTGTACCCGTACCAGAGCATGTGCACCGTGAACTTGCCGCCGATGCTGGACACGTCCTCGTCAGGGACCAGGAAGTAGGACCGGTCCCGCCGGAGGTAGGCGGCGATGCCCTTGTCCAGGTCGGGCAGGCCCAGGCGGAGCAGGCCACCGGGCTTCAGCAGGCGCCGAAGCTCGCACAGGGCTGGGACGACGTCCGGATAGGAGATCATGGGCAGGGCATGGACGCTGACGATGTAGTCCATGCTCTCGCCCTTTATCGGCAGACCGCACCGTATGTCGGCGGTCAGGTCGATGCCCGGGCCCCACTTGAGGTCGGAGTTGATCCATCCCGGCTCGCCCCGTTGCCCGCAACCCCAGTTGAGCCGTCGGATGCCCGGCGCCGTCACGGCTTGGGCCCACCACTGCCGCGGTCGCTTGCCGACCAGGGCCCGGTCCAAGGTGCCGGTCGAGGGCGCGCCGGGGCCCCGACGGCCTTCACCCCGTCGTGGCTAGAGTCGGTGACGCCGTGTGGATACATGGCGAGTCCAGGTCGAACAGAGGTCGGAGCGGGTGGTTGGCTTGTTTTGCACCATTGGTAGTGGGCGCCCCTGCGATCACTCCGCGGACTTAGGACCGGGCCCGCGGCCCCTCCTCCGCTCGGCCGGTACTGTACCGATCCAACCTCCTGCGGCTGGCGGCCGTTGAGCCGCCGGGAAGAGCCGGTCGAGGCGCACAGGGTGCCCGGCCATCCGAGCGACCGCGACGCGGTTGCTCGAATGGCCGAACTCGTTCGCCAGTCGACACCCTCCACGGCGGCGGTCCTGGTGGTGAGCAAGGGCAATGACGAGCTCTTGGCGCTCGGTGACCGCCGACGGGCCTGGCACTTCCCCGGGGACGAGCGGGGCGCCTACGCCTGGTTCTACCCGGCCGACAGCGGGTCGGCCGTGGTCCAGCTCGAGGCCCATCGCTCGAGAGGATCCGAGTTCCTGGCCTTGCCGAGCACGGCGAGCTGGTGGCTGGACCACTACAGCGGCCTGAGGCGGCACCTGGAACGCCATTATCGGCTGGTCGCCAGCGACGGCGGGGCCGCGATCTTCGACCTACGCCATCGGGCGCGAGGCGGCGGGGGTGTCATAGCCCAGATGGCACAGGTCCTCGCCGACTTCGAGAGCTGCCACGACAGGCTCCCGGTCATCCTCGACTGGGACAGCGGGATCGACCTCACGACGGCCTTCCCCGAACACACGGTGTTCTCCCCTCCGGGGCCCTGCGCCGCGCTGCCCTACCTAGAGGCGAGCCTCGACATCGTGGTGCGGCCCACGGGCACCCGGGCCGGAGCAATGGCCGAAGCCCGACGGGTGGCGTCGGGCGCGGTGGTGACCCGGAGGAACGGGAGACTCGAGGTCGAGCCCGCCCGCGCCGCGTTGACAGCCACCAAGACCGCGGCGACGGTCTCCATTGTCGTCCCGGTCTACAACGGCGCCGTGCACACACGGGCGTGCCTGATCGCCTTGCTCGAGACACTGCCACGTGACCGGGACGTCGAGGCAGTGCTGGTCGACGACGCGTCCACGGACAGG
>JBOGIF010000088.1:0-1923 GCA_050742415.1 Acidimicrobiales bacterium
GGCGCACCGTGATCGACCCTCCCGCCGGCCTTCTCTAGGAGCCATTCCCGTGACCGACATCGCCCTCGTCCCCCGTCAGGTCCTATTCGGCAATCCCGAGAGAGTGAGCCCGAGCATCTCCCCCGACGGTGCGAGCCTGGCCTGGGTGGCGCCCGACGAAGGCGTGCTCAACGTGTGGGTGGCGCCGGTCGGCTCGATCGACGAGGCGCGGCCCGTGACCCGGGACCGGGACCGGGGCATCCGCTCCTTCACGTGGGCCCACGACGGGCGCCATCTCCTCTACGTCCAGGACAAGGGCGGCGACGAGAACTGGAGGATCTATGCAGTCGACCTGGGCACCGGCGCCATCCGCGACCTCACCCCGTTCGAGGGCGTCCAGGCCCGGATCGAGGAGATCGACAAGCGCTTCCCCAACGACGTCCTGGTCGGGCTGAACCGGGACAACCCCGAGCTGCACGACGTCTACCGGCTCGACCTGGCCACCGGCGATCTGGAGCTCGTGGCCAAGAACCCGGGCTTCATAGGCCTCATGGCCGACCACGACTTCGCGGTGCGGGCGGCGTTGGCGCCCACCCCCGACGGCGGCATGGTGCTGCTGGTCCGCGACACCGTCGGCAGCGAGTGGCGGCCGCTGCTGGAGGTGGGCCAGGAGGACGCGCTCACGACGTCGCCCATCGCCTTCACCGCCGACGGGACCGGCATCTACGGCATCACCTCGCTCGGGGCCAATGCCGCCCGGCTCGTACGCCTCGACTGCGCGACTGGCGCGATGGAGGTGTTGGCCGAGGACCCGACCTACGACGTGTCCTCGCTCCGGCTGCACCCCGATACCCGCCAGCCTCAACTCGTGTCGTTCGTGCGTGAGCGCCTCTCGCACTCCGTGCTCGACCCGACCATCGCCGACGACGTGGCCGGGCTCCAGGCGCTGGAGGCAGGCGACATGGTGCTCCAGGGCGAGGACGACGAGGACCGCGTGTGGTTGGCCGCCTTCGTGTCGGACCGGGGCCCGGTGCGTTACTACGCCTGGGACCGAGAGAGCCGCCAGGGCACCTTCCTGTTCGAGCACCAGCCAGCCCTGACGGGGTACCGCCTGGCCAAGATGGAGCCGTTCTCGTTCCAGGCCCGAGACGGCCTCACGATCCACGGGTACGCCACCTTCCCTCCGGAATCGTCGCGTGCCGGGTTGCCGACGATCCTCAACGTGCACGGCGGCCCCTGGGCCCGCGACACGTGGGGCTACGACCCCGAGGCCCAATGGCTGGCCAACCGTGGCTACCTCTGCGTGCAGGTCAACTTCCGGGGGTCGACCGGCTACGGCAAGGCTTTCACCAACGCCGGCGACCGCCAATGGGGCGCGTCCATGCACGACGACCTGCTCGACGCCGTGGCCGAGGTGGTGGGGCGGGGCTGGGCGGACCCCGACCGTGTGGCGGTCTACGGCGGCTCCTACGGTGGCTACGCCGCTCTTGTCGGCGCCACCTTCACGCCCGAGGTCTTCGCCTGTGCGGTCGACATCGTCGGCCCCTCGAACCTGAAGACGCTCATCGAGTCGATCCCGCCCTACTGGGCGCCGATGATTGCCCAGTTCCACACCCGGGTGGGCAACCCCGAGACCGAGGCCGACTTCCTGTGGGAGCGCTCACCCCTGTCCAAGGTGGGCGAGGTGAAGATCCCGCTGCTCATCGCCCAGGGGGCCAACGACCCGCGGGTGAAGCAGGCCGAGAGCGAGCAGATCGTGGCTGCCCTGCGCGAGAAGGGGATCGACCACGAGTACATGCTGTTCGAGGACGAGGGCCACGGCTTCGCCAAGCCCGAGAACCGCCTGCGCTTCTACGCCGCCGCCGAGCGTTTCCTGGCGCGCCACCTGGGCGGCCGCTTCGAGGAGGAATAACAGAGCTCTCCGCGCCAGACCCCCCTGTCAGG
>JBOGIF010000089.1:0-2747 GCA_050742415.1 Acidimicrobiales bacterium
CCCCATCACCTCGCTGATCGTGCGGGCCAGGAAGGGGTAGTGGGTGCAGCCGAGCAACAGTGTGTCGACCCCGGCCCGGACGACGGGCGACAGCAGCCGCTCGGCGAGGACGCGGACCTGTTCCCCAGCCGTCTCACCGCGCTCCACGAACTCGACGAAGCCGGGACATGCGGCGCACGTGAGTTCGACCGGAGCGCGGGTCGACATCACAGCGCGCTGATAGGCCCCGGAACCGATGGTGCCGATGGTCCCGATCACGCCGACCCGACCGTTGCGCGTGGCCTGGACGAGGGACCTGGCACCGGGGTCGATCACCCCGACGACGGGAACGTCGCACTCGAAGCGCAGCAGCTCCAGGGCGGCGGCCGAGGCGGTGTTGCAGGCCACCACCACCATCTTGACGTCGTGCTGGTCGACCAGGAGCCTCGTCATCTCCAACGAGAATGAGCGCACCTCGTCCAAGGGCCGAGGGCCGTACGGGTAGCGGGCGGTGTCGCCGAAGTAGACGAGGTCCTCGCCCGGCAACAGGTCGATGACGGCACGGGCGACCGTCAGCCCGCCGAACCCACTGTCGAACATGCCTATCGGCCGGTCGTCCACCGCCTAGCCCCGACCCGCCCAGACCCGGCCCACCTAGAAGTAGATGATGCGGCTGGCGCGCTCCACGACCTCGTCGATGGGGTCGGTCCAGGCGCCGGTGGACAGGTACTTCCAACCGCCGTCGGCCAGAACGGTGACGATGACCCCTTCATCCAACTCGGCCGCGGCCTTGACCGCGCCGGCAACCGCCGCACCCGACGAGATCCCGGCGAAGATGGCGGCCTCGGTCGTGAGGCGGCGCGTCCACTCGATCGACTCGCGCGGGCGGACGATGATCTTTCGGTCGAGCAGATCGGGGTCGTAGACGGGCGGCACGAAGCCGTCGTCGAGGTTGCGGAGCCCCTCGACCGCCTCCCCGGCCGGTGGCTCGACCGCCCAGACCTGAACCGCCGGGTTGCGCTCCTTGAGGTAGCGGCCGACTCCCATGAGCGTGCCGCTGGTGCCGAGGCCCGAGACGAAGTGCGTCACCTCCGGGCAGTCGCGCCAGATCTCCGGACCGGTCCCTTCGTAGTGCGCCCGCGGGTTGGCGGCGTTGCCGTACTGGTACAGGAATGCGACGTCGTCGCCGGAATCCTTGGCCAACCGTTGGGCCATGCGCACGGCGCCGTTCGACCCCTCGCCGCCCGGGGACGTGATGATCTCGGCGCCGAAGATCTCCAGCAGCTGGCGACGCTCGATCGACACGTTCTCGGGCAGCACGACCCGCAGGCGGTAGCCCTTGAGTCGGCACATGATCGCCAGTCCGATGCCGGTGTTCCCCGACGACGGTTCGAGGATGGTCTGGCCCGGGCGCAGCGACCCGTCGGCCTCGGCCGCCTCCACCATCGCCTTGGCGATGCGGTCCTTTATCGACCCGCCGGGGTTCTGTCCCTCCAGCTTGGCCAGGATGCGTACGCCCGGCTTGGGGCTGAGCTGGCTGACGTCGACCAGGGGCGTGTTGCCGATCAGGTCCAGGACCGATCCGGCGACACCCACGGGCGGCGCCTCAGCCGCCGGCGACGGCGGGGAGGATCGAGATGACGTCGTTCTCCGACACGGAGGTGGCCAACTTGTCGAGGAAGCGGACGTCCTCGTCGTTGCGGTACACGTTGACGAAGCGGTGCAGCTCTCCCTCTTCGGTCACGACCTGGTTGGCGAGCAGCGGGAACTGGCGGACGATGTCGTCGAAGACCTCTCCGATGGTGGCGCCGTTGGCCTTGACGCTCGACTGGCCGGCAGCGTGCTGACGGAGGACGGTGGGCAGGCGGACTTCGACTGGCATGGGCCGAATCCTATGCCGGCCGGTCGCCTTTCAGGACCAGGTCCTCCTCGGTGATGTCGCCGTCGACGATCCGGAACGAGCGCACCAGGGGCTCCTCGTCCCGTAGCGACACGAGCACGTAGTGCCAGGCCGGGTCGGGGGCCTGACCCACGTCGGTGGCCGACGGGTAGGCCTCGGTGTGGGTGTGTGAGTGGTAGACGCCGATGATCTCCAGGCCCTGGGACTCGGCGTCGCGGTCGGCGTGCAGGTAGTCCAGCGAGTCGAGGGTGTAGACGACCGGTGAGGCGGCGGCGTTGCCGCACGGGTAGACGATCTCGACGGTATCGGCGCCGGGTTTGCCGGCGAACAGCCCGCACGCCTCGTTGGGCACGTCGGCGAGTGCATGGTCCACCATCGTCTGGCGGTCGGCGGGACTCAGGGTCAGCAAGGAGCCGAGGGTACCGTCCCTGTATGGCGCCCAAAGGCATGAAGGTGGTGGCCAGCAACCGGCGGGCCCGTTACGACTACGACGTGCTCGATGTCTTCGAAGCCGGGATCGCGCTCGTCGGCACCGAGGTCAAGTCGATACGTGAGGGCAAGATCCAGCTCAAGGACTCCCACGCCCGCCTCGTCGACGGCGAGCTGTGGCTGGTCGGCGTCCACGTGTCGCCGTACGAGCAGGCCGACGGCTTCGGCGGCCACGAGCCCGAGCGGTCGCGCAAGCTGCTCCTGCACCGCGGCGAGATCGAGGAGCTCGGCGACCGCATCAAGCTCGAGGCGCTCACCGTGGTGCCGCTGTCGGTCTACTTCAAGGACGGCCGGGCGAAGGTGGAGCTGGCCCTGGCCCGGGGCCGCCAGCGCCACGACAAGCGCCACGCCATCGCCGAGCGCGACGCCACTCGGGAGG
>JBOGIF010000090.1:0-37070 GCA_050742415.1 Acidimicrobiales bacterium
CCCTCGTCAACGATTTCCGCGTCCACGACCTCGTCGTCGTCGGTGTAGCTACCTCCGCTGGCGGCCCCATCCTCGGACGGTCCCGCCTCGGCGTAGAGACGCTGCGTGAACATCTGGCTCACCGTCATAAGCGTCTCGGTGTCGTTGCGGACGGCGGTCATGTCGCTGCCCTTCAGCGACTCCTTGAGCTGGCGGATGGCCGACTGGATGCGCTCCTTCTCGTCGCTCGACATCCGGTCGCCGTAGTCCCGCATCATCCGCTCGTTCTGGTAGATGAGCGTGTCGCCGGAGTTGCGGGTCTCGGCCTCTTCACGGCGGAGGCGGTCGTCCTCGGCGTGGAGCTCGGCGTCGCGGATCATCTTGTTGATCTCGTCGGAACCCAGAGCCGACTGACCGGTGATGGTCATCGACTGCTCCTTGTTGGTAGCCCTGTCCTTGGCCGACACGTGGGTGATGCCGTTGGCGTCGATGTCGAACGTGACCTCGATCTGGGGGATGCCACGGGGAGCGGGGGGGAGGCCGACGAGCTGGAACTTGCCGAGCGTCTTGTTGTACATCGCCATCTCGCGCTCGCCCTGGAGCACGTGAATCTCCACCGACGGCTGCATGTCCTCGGCCGTGGTGAACGTCTCCGTACGGCGGGTGGGGATCGTGGTGTTTCGCTCGATCAGCTTGGTCATGATCCCGCCCCGGGTCTCGATCCCCAGCGATAGCGGCGTCACGTCGAGGAGCAGGACGTCCTTCACGTCGCCCTTGAGAACCCCGGCCTGGATGCCGGCGCCCACGGCGACGACCTCGTCGGGGTTGACGCCCTTGTGCGACTCCTTGCGGGTGATCTGCTGGACCAGCTCCTGCACGGCCGGCATGCGGGTGGACCCGCCCACCAGGATCACGTGCTGGAGGTCGGCGGCGGTGAAGCCGGCGTCCTTGATGGCCTGCTCGAACGGCCCGCGGCACGCCTCCACCAGGTCGGCGGTGAGCTCCTGGAACCGGGCCCGGGTGAGCTTGTAGTCGAGGTGGAGGGGGCCGCTGTCACTGGCGGTGATGAACGGCAGGTTGACCTGGGTCTCCTGAACCGCCGACAGCTCGATCTTGGCCTTCTCGGCCGCCTCCTTGAGGCGCTGGAGGGCCATCTTGTCCTTTCCCAGGTCCACCCCGTGCTCGCCCTTGAACGTGTCGACCAGCCAGTCGATGACCCGCTGGTCCCAGTCGTCGCCACCGAGCTTGGTGTTGCCGCTGGTGGACTTCACCTCGAAGACGCCGTCTCCAATCTCGAGGATGGACACGTCGAACGTGCCGCCGCCGAGGTCGAACACCACGATGGTCTGCTCGGCGCCCTCCTTGTCGAGGCCGTAGGCGAGGGCGGCGGCGGTGGGCTCGTTGATGATCCGCAGGACCTCGAGCCCGGCGATCTGCCCCGCCTCCTTGGTGGCCTGCCGCTGGGCGTCGTCGAAGTAAGCGGGCACGGTGACGACCGCCTGGTTCACCTCGTCGCCCAGGTAGGCCTCGGCGTCGCGCTTGAGCTTCTGAAGGATCCGGGCGCTGATCTCCTGGGCCTTGTACTTCTTGCCGTCGATCGAGACGGACCAATTGGTCCCCATGTGGCGCTTGACCGAGCGGATGGTGCGGTCGGGGTTGGTGATCGCCTGGCGCTTGGCCACCTCGCCGACCAGCACCTCGCCGGTCTTGGAGAAGCCCACGACCGACGGGGTCGTCCTTCCCCCTTCGGCGTTGGGGATGACGGTGGGCTCGCCCGCCTCGAGAACCGAGACGACCGAGTTGGTGGTGCCGAGGTCAATACCGACGGCCTTGGGCATGACAGCTCCTCCGGTTAGCTAAGAAAGATGAGTGCGAGCGTATCAAGTGAGCTGAGGCTCGCGTTATTCCGTCTCTAGCTTTACACCCGTTCGGTTGGCGGTCATGCTCAGGCCATGACCAGCCTGCGGGTCAAGCTCACTTTCCCTGAGGACCTGATCAAGCAGCCGCTGATGGGCCGGCTGGTGCGCGAGTTCGACGTCCTGCCCAACATCCGCCGGGCCAACATCGAGGACACGGTGGGCTGGATCCTGTGCGAGCTGGCCGGCGAGCAGGAGGCGGTGGAGCGGGCCCTGGCCTGGCTGGTAGAGGCCGGCGTGCAGGTCGACCGGCTGGGCGACGTCGTCGAGTCCTGACCTCTTCTCCTACCATGCCTCCGTGCCGGGCTCGCCCTTGAAGGGTCCCACCACGTCGGACGTCACCCAGCCTCCGTAGAAGCCGCCCGGCTGGGCCATGGCGAGGTCCCCGTCGACCAGGCAGGCCTCCATCTTCGACGGGTAGAACCCGAAGTAGCCGGCCATCGCCTCGTAGCCTGGGCTCGGTCGCCGGTAGGCCCAGGCGCCGTCGGGGGCCCGGTGACGGCCGACCACCACGTCGAAGTAGGCGGCCACCCCCTTGAACTCGCAGTAGCTGCTGTGGCCGCTCGGCTCCAGGTGATCGGTGATCACACCGTCGGGTGGGAGGTACCACGCGGGCGGGTGGCTGGTCTCGAGGACCCGGAGGGGCACGAGCGTGATGGCGATGGTCCGCTCGCCGAAGATTACCTCCACCTGGGCTCGCACTGCCTCCAGCCGGGGAGGCCGGGGGTAGTCCCAGACCGACTCCTGGCCCGGCCTGGTGGGCAACGGCTCGGGCCGGGGAAGGGCGTCGACCACGGCCGGGGATTGTACCTACGGGCCTGAGCGCAGGTCGACCAGCTCCCACCGGCCCGGGTCCTCCAGCTCTTCGGTGCTGCAGCTGAACGGCCTCGGTTGGCCCGTGGGCACGTGCCTCACGTGGGCCTCCCAGCTTCCGGCTGGTGTCCCCGGTGTGCGCATCTCGACCAACCACAGGCCGTCGCCCATGTCGGTCGTGGCGACGGGTTCCACGTCGTCGACGGCCAGAAGCCCGGTGTGTCGGCGCACGAACAGGTCGGCGGCCTGGACGGGAGGCGCCTGCCACGACATGCCGCGGAGGTGGTCGAGGTCGAGCCGGCTTTTCTCATAGCGCTCGGCCAGTCGCGGTCCATCGCCCGCCGCCAGGTCGACCCGGCCGTAGAGAACGCCGTGGGGCAGGCAGACCAGGTTGGCGGCAAAACGGTGGCCGCCCAGGTGCGAGCACTCCCAGACCCTTCCCGGGTGGACGGTGCCGAGCTGGTCGGCCAGGGGCCGGCCCAGGCGACCGCAGCAGGCGTCGCGGCCGGCGTGGGTGCACACGAGGTAGAGAGACACGGTCAGGGGCTCCAGCTGCTCGGGCGTTCGGCCCTCGGCCACGGCCTCCATGTCGAGATCGAGCAGCTCCTGCTCCCGGACGACGGTCGACGTGGCCAGCCATGCCTGACCGGGGCCGCAGTGGGCGACGATGACACGGCGCCGGTGCGCACCGGCGCCGTCACCTCGGCGGATGGCCAGGATCTTGACCGCCGAGCCTGCCGCCCGGCGCTCCAGCTCCGCTCTCACCTCTTGGTCGAACCCGGCGGCGAACGGGTCCCGCTTCCACGGCCCCGGGTGCTCGATCAGCAGCCAGGCCCGGGCCACTCCTGCCGAGGCGGCAAGCGGCTCGGCCAGCTCGTCGGCCGTGTTCGTGCAGCTCGGAGCCCTGGCGCTGCCGGTCGACGTCACGGTCAGGTCCTACCACCCCGGTGGGTACGCTGACGCGGGTGTCGACCAGAACAGGCGTGGCACAGCAGGCCGACTCCCTGGCCGCCGCCGCCGAAGAGCTCCTTCCAGGCTGGGTCGAGAGGTCAGTGCAGAAGAGCATGGCCGCCGCCGGCCTGGCCTATGACGCCGAGGTCGCGACCGCCGCGGCTGAGGCCGGTCGCCGGGCCGGCGCCGAGGTCGGTGGGCAGATCCGGACCCTGCTGGGAGCAGACGTCGACGAGCAGCGGACTACTCCTCTTACTCTCGTGCGGGCCGCGTGCCGCTATCCGGCTGCCGTCCTGGCCGAGGCCGGGGTCCCACCCGCGGGCCGCGACCCCATCTCCGCCCGCCTCTTCCCCGACGACATCCACGACCTGGCGCCGGCCACTCTGGGCGACGTGGACCCCCGGCTCGGGGAGCTCGGCATCGCATGGGGCGCGGCGAAGGCCTACGAGCATCTGGCCCGCCGGCGCCGCCGAGAGGCCAGCTCGTGACCAGGGTCGTGGCTTTCGTGCCGGACCTGATGGACCGCTCGAAGGTGGCGGCCGCGGCACCGGACGCCGTGTTCGTGCGCCGTGCCGACGACCTGGGCTCCACCGACGCCGACGTGGTGGCGTTGGACCTCACCCGCCCGGGCGCGCTCGAGGCTGTTTCTCTGATGGTGGCCCCCGGCCGCCGGGTGATCGGCTTCGCCAACCACACTCAGCGCCAACTCATGGAGGACGCACGCGCCGCCGGCTGCGACCTCGTCCTGCCCCGCTCCGACTTCTTCTCCCGCCTGACCGAGCTCCTGGCGCCCTGAACGTCCGGCCGCCGACGGTGGCATCTCAGTAACGGCTAGAGGTCAGGATGTGAGGAAATGCGGATGACAACCCCGGCCTCCTCAGCGGCGGTCGGGGGGGCGGTGCCAGCCGGTGTCGCTCAGGGGGCGGGGCTCGAAGAAGAGGCAGTCGTCGGGGCAGCCGAAGGGCACGATCTGGGCGGCGTCGAGGCGACAGCGCTGGGCGGTGTCGCCGGTGGGCAGCAGCCGGCTGGAGTAGTGACGGCAGTCCTCACGCACGTCCACGGCCCTCAATTATGCCAGGCAGCCCGGGCGACGGTCCGCAGGTAGCGTCGAGCGGGCAATGAGCGCGGTGCCGCCTTCCGACCTGCTCCGGTGGAGCGAGGCGCTGGCCGGCATCGCCCGAACCGGACTCGGGTTCAGCCAGAGCCTCTACGAGCGGGAGCGGTTCGAGGAGGTCTTGCGGGTGGCGGCCGACATCAGGGTGGCGGCCACCGTGGCCCTCGATGCCCGCCACGGCGGCCAGGACGGCGACGCCCACCGCGAAGACGGGACAGGACCGGAGGTCCTGGTCCAGGAGTGGCTGAGCCTGGTTGCCGAGGGAGTGCCCGGATACGTGACCCCCAAGGTGGCGGTCGGAGCGGTCGTCGGCAACGACGCCGGGGAGATCCTGCTCGTCCGGCGGGCCGACTCGGGAGTGTGGCTCTATCCCACCGGATGGGCCGACGTGGGCTACTCGGCGTCTGAGGTGGCGGCCAAGGAGGTGCTGGAGGAGACCGGCATGGAGGTGGAGCCGGTGCGCCTCATAGCGGTGCTCGACGGCCTACGGCTCGGCTTCACCCGAGTACCGCTCTACTCGGTGGTGTTCCACTGCCGCGTGGTGGCAGGAGAGCTGAGTCCTCACCCGCTCGAGTGCACCGACGTGGGCTGGTTCGCGGAGGGAGCTCTTCCCGAGCCACTGGCCGGCGCGGCCCGGTGGAGCGTTCCGGCCTTCGCCGCCATACGGGGCGAGCCGCTCGACGTCGTCTTCGACCCGCCTCGCTCGCCACCGTGGCGGGGCTGAGGTTCAACCAGCGAGCTGCGCCAGCAGGGCGCCCACGATCGAGGTCGTTCGGCCCGTGCGCTCCCATTCGTCGCCGACCTGTTGGTGGTCCACCAGGCCGCTGCCGTCGGGTGCCAGGCCCAAAGTGGTCGCGCAATGCGCAGCCAGGATCGCCGGCTCCACTTCGTCGTCGAAGGCGGGGAAGCACTCCAGCCCGTCCCACACCGACTCGACGGCAGCGGGAGGCGGTCGACCGTCGGCCAGCGCCGCGGCCATGGCGTCGAACACCTCGTAGGTGCCCAGCCCGGCAGGGCGCCGGTAGCCGGCCACCGGGTGCAGGCGCCATTCGAGGGTGATGTCCGAGGGCCCGTCGTCGCGCAGCCAGACCTGCGAGCCGTTGACATAGGCGTCGAGCGGCTCGCCGAGGCGTCCGTCGAGGGCGACCACGAGCTCGGCGCTGGGCCGCCAGACGCATACCGGCAACCGTCGGGCCACCGCCCGGAAGGCTATCGACTGGCACGATGGCGTGATGCCCCGTTCCAGGCTCGTTCCGGTCGCGCTCGTCGTCGCAGCCGTGCTGGCGGCGTGCGACGGGGACGGCGGCCAGCGGGGAAGCACCTCGGCCACCACCTCGGGCGTCACGACCGTGCCTCCCACGACCGTGCCGCCCACGACCGTGCCCGCCACCTTGCCCCGGGCCTCGGTGGTTGGTTGCCCGAGTATCCCGGCCCGGGCTGCACCCGACCCGCAGCGCCCCCGGTACACCGTCCGAGCCGATGTCGATCCGGTGGCGGCGGTAGTCCAGGGCGAAACGAGCGTCCGGTTCGTGCCCGACCTGGCGACGGACCGCCTGGTGTTCCGCCTCTGGCCCAACGGTCCGCGCTCGTCGCGGTCCGGCGCCCGCCTGGAAGTCGCAACTTTCACCGTCGACGGGAAGCCGATCGCCACCGAGCTGCGCGACCCGACCACCCTGGTCGTCCGCCCGGCGTCAGGCTTGGTCGCGAGGCGGGCGGTCGAGATATCGAT
Source organism: Acidimicrobiales bacterium (assembly GCA_050742415.1). Lineage (GTDB taxonomy): Bacteria > Actinomycetota > Acidimicrobiia > Acidimicrobiales > AC-14 > JBOGIF01. Next base: position 6,503 of record JBOGIF010000090.1, read on the forward strand.
GACGTGGAGGCTCGCGCTGCCCCGAGCCAGCGACGACCGAGTGTCACTCGACGTCGTAGCCGGCTCCCCGTCGGTGCGCCTGGGGTCGTTCTTCCCGATTCTGGCGTGGGAGCCGGGGTTTGGTTGGGCAACGGAGCCGCCGGTGGCAGGGTTCGCGGAGGCGTCGACCGCCACCACCGCCGACTTCGACCTGACCGTCGGCGCCCCGGCCGGGTTCGACGTCCTCGCCAGCGGCGTCAACGATCGGCCTGGTCACTGGACGGCCGTCGCCATGAGGGACGTCGCCGTCTCCGTGGGGCGCTTCCAGACGGCGTCTGCCGTCGCCCGCGCTCCACACCCCATCGACGTCAAGGTCGGTGTGCACGCGGGGGTTGGTGAGCGCCCGGACGTCTATCTGCGGAAGGTGGTCGCCGCCCTCGAGGACTTCGGGCGCCGGTTCGGGCCCTACCCGTGGCCCACGTTCACGCTGGCGGTTACGCCCGAGCTGGGTGGGGGCATCGAGTACCCCGGACACGTGATGCAGGGCCCGGGCACCCAGGGCCGCACCACCAGCCACGAGGTCGGCCACCAGTGGTTCTACGGCCTGGTGGGCAATGACCAGGGCCGCGACCCGTGGCTCGACGAGGGCCTGGCCACGTGGGCGGAGCTCCAGTTCGAGGGTGGTGTCACCGCCCTGCCCGGCTTCTCAGTGCCTGCGCCCGGCCGGGGCCGGGTGGGCGAGCCGATGACGTACTGGGACCCGAGGGACTACGCCTACTACCGATCGGTGTACGTGCAGGGGGCGCAGGCGCTCGCCGCTCTGGGCCGGCCCGACCTGGTCGACTGCGCCTTGCGCGTGTACGTAGCTGCCAACGCCCACCGGATCGCCCGCCCTGCCGATCTGGTCGCCGCCGCCGGCGCGGTGTTCCCCGACGCCGCCGCCACCCTGGCGCCGTTCGGCGTCCGCCCATGAGACGTTCATCGGATGGTGATCGGGCCCTAACCATGCCGTCCACCGACGACGACCAGTATCGGCACGTGCCCGCCGTCGCCGAGCTGGAGGGGGCCATGGCCCCCGGGGGCATGGCGCTGGCGGCCGACATCGGTTGGCTGAGCGAGCTGCTGGACGAGTCGATCGAGCGCCAGGAGGGCCCCGAGTTCCTGAGCCTGGTGCGCCAGGTGCGAGCCATGACCGTCGACGGTGACCGGGTCGAGGAGCTCGAGCGACTGCTCTCGGCCGTCGACCTCCAGACGGCCATGCGCCTGGCCCGCGCCTTCTCCGCGTCGCTCCAGCTCGCCAACGTCGCCCAGCAGGTGCACCGGGTGGACGCCCTGGCCGAGCGCCGCCGCCAGCGCGGGCACTCACTTTCGCAGACCGTGGACCGGGTGCGCGCCGCCGGTCTCGACCAGGCTGAGCTGGAGTCGGTGGTCGCCGCCCTGGAGCTGCGGCCGGTGTTCACCGCCCACCCGACCGAGGCGGCGCGCCGCTCCATGCTGGGCAAGCTGCGCCAGGTGGCCGAGCTGCTCATCGCCCGGCCGGGGCTCGCGGGCGGCGAGTCCGACGCCGGGCGGGCCAACCGTCGCCTGGCTGAGCTGCTCGACGAGATGTGGCAGACCGACGAGCTTCGCCGCGACCGGCCCGAGCCGGCCGACGAGGCCCGCTCGGTGATCTACCAGCTCACCGAGCAGTTCGGGGTGGTGTCCGAGCTGCTCGAGGATCTGGAGCGGGAGCTCGGGCGGCTCGGCCTTCGCCTGGAGAACGGCGCCCGGCCCCTGCACTTCGGGACGTGGGTGGGTGGGGACCGCGACGGCAACCCCAACGTCACCCCACAGGTCACCCTCGACGTCCTCGCCTTCCAGCACGAGCGGGCCATCGCCGAGCTGCTCGACCTGGTGGACGTGCTCTTCGCCGAGATCAGCTCGTCGGCCCGTGTGGTGCAGGTGTCGCCGGCGCTCGCCGCCAGCCTGGCCGCCGACCGGGCCAACCTGGCCGAGGTCCACGACCGTAGCGTGCGGCTCCACGTCGAGGAGCCCTACCGGATGAAGTGCGCGTACATCCGCCAGAAGCTGGTCAATACCCGCGAGCGCCTGGGCGGCGGTGCCCCGCACGTCCCGGGGCGCGACTACGAGGACCGCCACGGGCTGCTCGAGGACCTCGACGCGATGGCCGAGTCGCTGCGGGCCCACCGCGGCGGGCTCCTCGCCGACGGCCCGGTCCGGCGGGTCATGCGAACGGCGGCGGCGTTCGGGTTGCACCTGGCCACCATGGACGTGCGCGAGCGCGCCGAGCGGCACCACGCCGTGCTGGGGGCGCTGTACGACGGAATCGGCGACCTGCCCGTTCCCTATCTCGAGCTGGACTCCGCCGAACGTCTCCGTCTGCTGGCCGCCGAGCTGGGCAGTCGCCGGCCTCTTATCGGTCCCACGTCGGTGCTACCCGCCGAGCTGGCCGGCACGGTCGACGTCTTTCGCGCCATCCGCACCGCCCTCGATCGCTTCGGCGGCGACGTGATCGAGAGCTACATCGTCTCGATGACCAAGGGCGCCGACGACGTGCTGGCCGCCGTCGTGCTGGCTCGCGAGGCTGGCCTCGTCGACGTCTACGGCCGTTCGCGCGGCGGCGACGGGCTCGCCCGCATCGGGTTCGTGCCTCTGTTCGAGACCGTCGCCGAGCTGCGGCGGGCCGGCGAGATCCTCGACGAGCTGCTGTCGGACCCCGGCTACCGGCGCCTCGTCGCCCTGCGCGGCGACGTACAGGAGGTGATGCTCGGCTACTCCGACTCCAACAAGGACGCCGGCATCACCACGTCGCAGTGGGAGATCCACCGCGCCCAGAGGGAGCTGCGCGACGTCGTCCAGCGCCACGACGTCGTCCTGCGCCTCTCGCATGGCCGGGGCGGCACGGTGAGCCGGGGCGGCGGGCCGACCCACGAGGCGATCCTGGCCCAGCCTTTCGGAACCCTGGAAGGGCGGATCAAGGTCACCGAGCAGGGCGAGGTCATCGCCGAGAAGTACGGCCTGCCCGGGCTGGCCCGCCACAACCTGGAGCTGGCCCTGGCCGCGGTCCTGGAGGCGTCGCTGCTGCACCAGGTCTCGCGGGTGCCCGAGGAACGGCTCGCCGGCTGGGACTCGGCGATGGACCTCGTGTCGGGGGCCGCCTTCGCTACCTATAGGTCGCTGGTGGACACGCCGGGAATGCTGCAGTACTTCGCCACGGCCACGCCGGTGGAGGAGCTCGGGTCGCTCAACATCGGATCCCGCCCGGCCCGCACCGTCGCCGGCGACTCGGGCCTGGCGAGCCTGCGGGCCATCCCCTGGGTCTTCGGCTGGAACCAGTCGCGCCAGATCATCCCCGGGTGGTTCGGCTTCGGCAGCGGCGTGGCCGCCGCCCGGGCCGCCGGCCTCGAAGAGACGCTCGCCGACATGCACGAGACGTGGCACTTCTTCCAGACCTTCGTGGCCAACGTGGAGATGACCCTGGCCAAGACGGACATGGCGGTCGCCGCCCACTACGTCGAGCGCCTGGTGGACCCGGCCCTGCACCACATCTTCGAGACCGTCCGCCGCGAGTACGAGCTGACCCTGGCCGAGGTGCTGCGGTTGACCGGCCAGCGCCGGCTGCTGGACGACCACCCGCTGCTGCAGCGCACGATCACCGTCCGCCAGCCGGCGCTCGACCCCGTCTGCTACTTGCAGGTAGCGCTACTCGCCCGGCTCCGGTCAGCCCCGGACCCCGAGCCGCGGCTGCGGCGGGCGCTGCTTCTGACCGTCAACGGGGTGGCCGCCGGCCTGCGCAACACCGGCTAGGAAGCCCCCGTCGGCTACTCGCCGGGGTGCTCCCGCAGGAAGCGTTCCAGCTCGGCGGCGAGGGCCTCACCCGACGGCAGCTCCATGTCGGCCAGGCTGGCGAACGAGTCGCCGTCGTCGCTGCTCTCCTCCAGGCGCCGCACGTAGTCGGACACGTCGTCGTCGGACGCCACCACCTCGCTCACCTGGCGCTCGTAGTCGAGGGCCAGGGCCTGGAGGTCGGCGGTGACGACGTCGGTGCACAGGAGGCGGGCTGCCCGTTCGACGAGGGCGAGCGATGCCTTCGGCGAGGGCGTAGCGGCCACGTAGTGGGGCACGGCGGCCCAGAGCGACGCCGATGGGATCCCGGCCCGGCCGAAAGCGTCCTGCAGCACGCCCACGATGCCCGTCGGCCCCTCGTAGGTGGAGTGGGCCAGCTCGAGGCGCCGCACCAGGTCGGGGTCGGCCGCCGTGCCGGTGATGCGGACGGGCCGGGTGTGGGCCACGTCGGCCAGCAGCGCACCCATGGTGATGACGAGCTCGACGCCCAGGCTGGTGGCCACGCCGACGAGCGCCTCGGTGAAGGTGCGCCAGCGCAGCTGGGGCTCGTTGCCGAGCAGCACGACGACGTCGCGCTGGGTGCCGGGGAGGGCAGCGGCCCACAGCTCGTTGCTCGGCCAATCGATCGCGCGCGCGTTCCCGCCGACCAGGCGCACTTCGGGCCGGGTGGACGAGAAGTCGTAGAACTCCTCGGGGTCCAGGCTGGCGAACCTCCGGCCACCCCAACGGTCCTTGAGGTAGCGGGCGGCGCTGGATGCGGCGTCGGCAGCGTCGTTCCACCCCTCGAAGGCGGCGAGCATGACGGGTCGTCTCAGGGTGGGCCGGTCGCGCCAGTCGATGTGGTCTTCGGGGGCGCCCATAAGCCGAAACGGTAGCCGGGAAGGTGGCCCTAGCCTGGGGCACGTGTCCTCGCTGGCTACCTTCTCGCCTGCCACGCGGGCGTGGTTCGAGGCCACCTTCGAGCAGCCCACGCCGGCCCAGGAGCAGGGGTGGGACGCCATCGGCCGCGGCGACCACACGCTGATCCTCGCCCCCACGGGCTCGGGCAAGACCTTGGCCGCGTTCCTGTGGGCGCTCGACCGCCTGGCCGCGGTGCCGATGCCCGAGGCGGCCAAGTCGCGCTGTCGAGTGCTGTACGTGTCGCCGCTCAAGGCCCTCACCTACGACGTCGAGCGCAACCTGCGGGCCCCCCTCGCCGGCATAGCCCTGGAGTGCGGGCGCCGGGGCCTGCCACCGCCCGCCGTCCGGGTCGGCACCCGTACGGGCGACACGCCGGCCTCGGACCGTCGCGACCTGGCCCGGCACCCGCCCGACATCCTGATCACCACCCCGGAGTCGCTGTACCTGCTGCTCACGTCCGCGGCGAGGGAGATCCTGGCCTCCGTCGAAGCGGTGATCGTCGACGAGGTGCATTCGGTGGCCGCCACCAAGCGGGGCGCCCACCTGGCGCTCTCCCTGGAGCGGCTCGAGCGTCTGACCGCCCGGCCGCCGCAGCGCATCGGGCTGTCGGCGACACAGAGGCCGCTCGACGAGGTGGCCCGCTTCCTGGGAGGGCGGTGCCGGGACCCAGCCGCTGCGACCGGTGCGGCCGCTACTGATGAGTGGCTATTCCGGCCGGTCACCGTGGTTGACGCCGGGGTCCGCAAGGAGTTGGAGCTCGAGGTCGTCGTGCCCGTGGAGGACATGGGCGAGCTGGGACGGCCGATCGTCCCCGAGGGTGGCGGCGAGGTCCTGTCCGGGCCGGCGGCGGGCGACCCGCAAGCGCGCCAGTCGATCTGGCCGGCCATGCACCCGGTGCTGCTCGACCTCATCCGCAGCCACACCTCGACCCTGATCTTCGTCAACTCGCGCCGCCTGGCCGAGCGCCTGGCCAGCCGCCTCAACGACCTGGCTGGTGAGGAGCTGGTGCGCGCTCACCACGGCTCGGTGGCGCGCGAGCAGCGCTTGGAGATCGAGGACGCACTCAAGGCGGGGAAGCTGCCGGCGCTGGTGGCCACCAGCAGCCTGGAGCTGGGTATCGACATGGGCGCCATCGACCTGGTGGTGCTGGTGGAGTCGCCCCCCTCGGTGGCCAGCGGCCTCCAGCGCGTGGGCCGGGCCGGCCACCAGGTGGGGGAGCCGTCCCGGGGCCGCCTGTTCCCCAAGTTCCGGGGCGACCTGGTGTCGGCCGCCCTCGTGACCATGCGGATGCGGCAAGGCCTGATCGAGGAGACGCGGGTGCCCCGCAACCCGCTCGACGTGCTGGCCCAGCAGATCGTCGCCATGTGCGCCATGGACGAGGTCACCGTCGACGATGTGGCCGATGTGGCCGCCGGCGCCTATCCGTTCGCCGATTGCTCGCGTGCGGTGCTGGAGGCGGTGCTCGACATGCTGGCCGGCCGCTACCCGTCGGACGAGTTCGCCGGCCTGCGCCCCCGCATCGTCTGGGACCGGGTCGAGGGCCGGCTGCGGGCCCGCCCGGGAGCCCGGATGCTGGCGGTGGTGAGCGGGGGCACCATCCCCGACCGGGGCCTGTACGGCGTGTTCACCCCGCCGCCCGACGGCCACCGGGTGGGTGAGCTCGACGAGGAGATGGTCTACGAGTGCCGGGCGGGCGAGACGTTCGTGCTGGGCGCCTCGACGTGGCGCATCGACGAGATCACCCGCGATCGGGTGATCGTCACCCCCGCGCCCGGCGAGCCCGGGAAGATGCCCTTCTGGCACGGCGACGGTGTCGGCCGCCCGGTGGAGCTGGGGCGGGCACTGGGAGCCTTCCTGCGCGAGGTCGACGGCTGGAGCGACGAGCGGCTGGCCGCCGACTGCTCCCTCGATCCTCTCGCCCTGGCGAATCTGCGCGCCTATCTCGCCGAGGAGCGGGAGGCCACCGGCGCTCTTCCCACCGACCGCCAGATCGTGGTGGAGCGGTTCCGCGACGAGCTTGGCGACTGGCGGATCTGCGTGCTCTCGCCCTTCGGCGGGCGGGTCCACGCGCCCTGGGCCTTGGCGATCGAGGCCGGGATCCGCGGCCGCCTGGGGCTGGAGGTGCAGACCATCTGGAGCGACGACGGTCTGGTGGTGCGCCTGCCCGAGGCCGACGAGGCACCCGACGTCGACTCGGTGCTCCTCGACCCCGACGAGGTGGAGGAGCTGGTCGTGGCCCAGCTGGCCGACTCCGCCCTCTTCGCCTCGCGCTTCCGGGAGAACGCGGCGCGGGCCCTGCTCCTGCCTCGGCGCCGGCCGGGGTCCCGCACGCCGCTGTGGCAGCAGCGCCAGCGCTCGGCCGACCTGCTGGCGGTGGCGTCGCGCCACCCCGACTTCCCGATCCTGCTGGAGACCTACCGGGAGTGCCTACGCGACGTCTTCGACCTCCCCGCCCTGGTCGAGATCATGGCCGGGGTGCGCTCCAGGGCGGTGCGGGTGGTGTCGGTCGACACCGCGTCCCCTTCGCCCTTCGCTTCCTCGCTGGCCTTCTCATACGCCGCCAACTTCATCTACGAGGGCGACGCCCCCCTGGCCGAGCGGCGGGCCCAGGCCCTCACCATCGACCGGGAGCTGCTGGCCGACCTGCTGGGCGCCGAGGAGCTGCGGGAGCTGGTCCAGCCGGCGGCCCTCGACGCCCTGGAGTCGTCCCTCCAGGCGCTCGATGAGCGGCGCTGGGCCCGCGACGCCGACGAGGCCTGGGATCTGCTGCGCCGCCTCGGCGACCTCACCCGTGCCGAGCTGGCGGCTCGATCGATGGCCGACTTCGCCGACGCGCTGCTCTCCGAGCGGCGGGCGGTGGAGGTGCGGGTGGCCGGGGAGCCGAGGCTGATCGCCGCCGACGACGCCGGCCGCTGCCGGGACGCCCTGGGCGTGGAGCCGCCGCCGGGGCTGCCCGGCGCCTTCCTCGAACCGGTTGCCGATCCCTTGGGCACGTTGTTGGCCCGGTGGGCCCGCACCCACGGCCCGTTCGTCAGCGCCGAGCCGGCTGCCCGGTTCGGTCTGCCGGTAGCCGTCGTCGACGCCCTGCTCGCCGCCCGTGCCGATGCCGGGTTGCTGCTGCGGGGCGAGTTCCGGCCCGAGGGCCGCACGCGCGAATGGTGCGATCCCGAGGTCCTGCGGTCGCTGCGCCAGCGCTCGTTGGCGGTGCTGCGCAAGGAGGTGGAGCCGGTCGGCGCCGAGGCGCTCGCCCGGTTCCTGCCCGAGTGGCAGGGCGTGGGCTCGGACCGCCGGGGGCTCGACCGGCTGCTCGAGGTGCTCGGCCAGCTCCAGGGCGTCGCCATGTCCGCCTCGGTGCTGGAGCGCGACGTGCTGGCGTCCCGGGTGGCCGACTGGTCGCCGCGCCTGCTGGACGAGCTGGCGGCCGCCGGCGAGGTGGCGTGGGTCGGTGCCGGGCCCAGCGGTCGCGACGACGGCAAGGTCATGGTCTTCCTGCGCTCGCAGGCCGCGGCGCTGCGCCCGCCCGTACCGGCCGCCGACCGGCCAGAAGGTGCCGAGCACGAGCGGCTGCGGGAGGTGCTGGCCCGGCGGGGCGCCTGCTTCTTCCGGGAGCTGGCCGGCACGGACGACCGCGCTTCACTCGTTGCCCTGTGGGACCTGGTGTGGGCCGGCGAGGTCACCAACGACTCGTTCGCCGCCCTCCGTGCCTTCGTGGGCTCGGCGGGCCGGGCTCCGACCAGCCGCCGGCGCTCGACCGCTCGCCGCCCCCGGCCCGGCGCCCTGACCGTGCTGGGACCGCCCCGGGGCCAAGGGCGGTGGTCGCTGGTGGAGGCGGAGCTGCCGCCCGGCGACGTGACTTCCACCGCGAGGATGTCGGCGCTGGCCGGGTCTCTGCTGGAACGCCACGGGGTGCTCACGCGAGAGGCGGTCCGGGGCGAGGGCCACCCCGGCGGTTTCGCCGCCGTCTACCCGGTGCTGCGAGCGATGGAGGAGTCCGGCAAGGCCCGACGCGGGTACTTCGTCGCCGGCCTGGGCGGCGCCCAGTTCGCGCTACCGGGCGCGGTGGACCGGATGCGAGCGAGGCCCGAACCGCCAGCCCGGCCCAAGGCCATGGTGCTGGCCGCCACCGACCCGGCCAACGCCTACGGCCTCTCGCTCCCATGGCCGCGGCCCGAGTTGCAGGGAGCGGGAGACAGAGCCGGTCCCCGCCGGGTCGCCGGCGCCTACGTCGTCCTGGTAGACGGTATGGCGTCGCTTTACCTGGAACGCGGTGGCAAGGGGCTGCTGGCTCTCCGGCCTTTCGATGGCGGATGGGAAGAGGTAGCCGTCGCCGGTCTCGTGCGGCTGGTCGACGACGGCCGCCTCCGCCGCCTGGCGATCGAGCGCTTCGACGACGCTCTTGCACCTGTCCTTCGCGCCGCGGGCTTCGTGCCGTCGCCCCGAGGCCTGGTCCGCTATGCCTGAGGGCGACGTGCTGTTCCGCACCGCCATCACCATGCGGCGGTGGCTGGCCGGTCGGGAGGTCACGGGCTGCTCGGACCGGCGGCTCGTGGGCCGGCGCGTCGAGTCCGTCGAGGCGTTCGGGAAGCACCTGCTGATCCGCTTTCACGACGGGTCGACGCTGCACACCCACCTGCGCATGACGGGGTCGTGGCACGTCTATTCGAAGGGCGAGCGCTGGCGGCGGCCCGAGCACCAGGCCCGCCTGGTGATGGCCTGTGGGGAGCGGTTGGCGGTGTGCTTCAACGCTCCGGTCGTCGAGCTCCTGGCGCCGGGCGGTGAGGGCGCCCACCCGTCCCTTTCGCGGCTGGGGCCCGACGTGCTGGCCGACCCGCTCGACGCGGTCGAGATCCGTCACCGGGCGCGCGCCCGCGATCCGGGTACGGCCGTCGGCGAGCTTCTCCTGGACCAGGCCGTCGCCGCCGGCATCGGCAACATCTGGCGCTGCGAGGCGCTTTTCCTCGAGGGTCTGAACCCCTGGGTGCCGGTGTCGGCCTTGGACGACGGTCGGCTCGACGGGCTGTTCGCCACCGCCGGCCGCCTCATGCACGCCAGCGTCGGAAAGGGTGGCCGCCCGGATCCCCGGTGGGTCTACCGCCGGGGAGGCCGGCCGTGCCGCCGCTGTGGTTCCTCGGTGTCGTCGCGCTCTCAGGGCGAGCAGGCACGCGTCGCCTACTGGTGCCCCGCCTGCCAACCCGCCGAGCGGCCGTGAGGAGGCCGCAAGCCCGGCCCCGCCTCTTCGTCGACCTCTCGCCGCTACGGGAGTCGCGCGACTTCCGGTTGCTGTTCGCCGGCGGGGCGGTGTCCTACCTCGGCCGCCAGCTCACGGTGGTGGCGGTGCCGTTCCAGGTGTTCCTGATGACGAAGTCGTCGCTGGCGGTCGGCCTCACCGGCCTGGCGGCCCTCGGCCCGCTCATCGTGATGTCGCTGGCCGGCGGGGCCATCGCCGACGCCGTCGACCGGCGCAAGCTCCTTCTCGTGGTCCAGGTGGCCCAGGCCGCCACCAGCGTGGCCCTGGCCCTCAACGCCAGCTCGGCGTCGCCCGCGCTGTGGCCCCTCTACGTGGTGACGGCGGTGGCGGCAGGGTTGTCCGGTATCGACCTGCCCACCCGCAACGCCATGATCCCCAACCTGGTGAGCCGGGAGAAGTTCCCGGCGGCCGCCGCTCTCGGCCAGGTGCTTTTCCAGGTGGGCCTGGTGGCGGGACCGGCCCTCGCCGGGGTCATCATCAGCCGGATCGACCTGGCTGCCGCCTACTGGATGGATGCCGCCAGCTACGGCGCCGCGGTCGTCGCCATCTTCGTCATCCGCCCGCAGCCGCCGGCCGGTGGCGGCACCAGGGCCGGGCTGTCGTCGATCCGCGAGGGACTCGCCTACCTCAAGGGCCGCCGGCTGCTGCTGAGCACCTTCGTGATCGACATCGACGCCATGGTCTTCGGCATGCCGCGCGCCCTGTTCCCGGTGCTCGGCACCCAGGTGTTCGGGGGAGGGGCGGCCACCGTCGGCCTGCTCTACGCCGCCCCGGGCGCCGGCGCCCTCGCCGCCGCCCTGCTCACCGGGTGGGTTGGGGGCGTCCGCCGCCAGGGCCGGGCCGTGGTGGTCGCCGTCGTGGTGTGGGGCGCCGCCATCGCCATCTTCGGGCTCACGTCCTGGTTGCCGCTCGCCCTGGTGCTGCTGGCCGTCGCCGGGGCGGCCGACGTCGTCTCGGCAGTCTTCCGCAACACCATCCTCCAGCTCTCGGTGCCGGACGCCCTGAGGGGTCGCCTGTCGTCGGTGCATATCGCGGTGGTGACCGGCGGCCCCCGCCTGGGCGATGCCGAGGCCGGCGCGGTAGCGGCCCTGACGTCCCCGCGCTTCTCGATCGTCTCGGGCGGCCTGGCCTGCATCGCCGGGGTGCTGGTCCTGCTCAAGGTGGTCCCCGAGCTTGCTCGCTACGATGCGGGCCATGCCGGCGACCAACGGGACTGACAAGGCCAAGGTGCGCACGGTGGGCGACCTGATGACCACCGACGTGTTGACCGCGCCCGACTCCGACACCGTCTCGGCCATCTGCGTCCGCATGCTGGAGAGGGGCGTGGGGTCCACCGTCGTCACCGACGGCGACCGTGCCGTCGGCATCCTCACCGAGCGGGACCTGGTGAGGGCCTCGGCGGCCGGCGCCGACCTGGGCACGGCCAAGGTGTCGGAATGGATGACGCCCGATCCCGACACGGTGACCTCCGACGAGGAGGTCTACGCCGCGTTCGCCAGTCTGAGCCGGCACGGCTACCGCCACTTCCCGGTGGTCGACGACGGCCGGCTGGTCGGCATCGTCTCGATGCGCGACATGCTGGAGCTGGCCCAGGTCCTCGAGGTCCAGCACCCCGGTCAGATAGAGGCCCGGCGGGGGCTCGAGGGCGTGGTCGTGGCCGAGACCGAGGTGGGCGACGTCCGTGGCCAGGAGGGCTTCTACCACTACCGCCAGTACAACGCCGTCGAGCTGGCCGACAAGCGCAGCCTCGAAGACGTCTGGCACCTGCTCTACGAGGGCCGCCTGCCCGATGCCGCCGAGGCCGCCGGCTTCGCCGACGAGATCCGCTCCCTACGCGACATACCGCCGGCCGTGAAGGAGGTGCTGCCCGCCATCGTCACCGCCGGGAACCACTTCGTGCCGCTCGACGCCCTTCGCACCGCCTATTCGCTGCTGGCTTACGCCCTCGACTTCCGGTCGTGGATGGACATCGACGCTGCCACGCGCCGGGCCAACGCCATGCGGACGAGCGCGGTGATGCCCACCCTGATCATGGCGCTGGAGCGTCTCCGGCGGGGGCAGGAGCCGATCGACCCCCGTCCCGACCTCGCATACGCCGCCAACTACCTCTACATGCTCACCGGTGAGGTGCCCTCCGCCGAGCACGCGAGGGCCGTGGAGCAGTACCTGATCCTCACCACCGACCACGGGTTCAACTCGTCGACGTTCACGGCTCGCGTTATCGCCTCCACCGGCGCCGACCTCGGCTCTGCGGTGGTCGGGGCCATCGGCGCCCTCTCCGGCCCGCTCCACGGCGGCGCCCCGAGCCGGGCGCTTGACATGCTCGACGCCATCAAGACGCCCGACCGGGCCGAGGCCTGGATCCGCGACTCGGTGAACCGGGGCGACAAGATCATGGGCTTCGGTCACCGCATCTACAAGACCGACGATCCCCGGTCGCTGTTCCTGCGCTCGGTGGCCCAGCGGCTGGGTGGCGACATGGCGGCCTTCGCCACCAAGGTCGAGCGCACGGTGGTCGACGTGCTGGCTGAGCTCAAGCCCGGGCGGCAGCTCTACGCCAACGTCGAGTTCTACGCCGGCGTGGTGATGAACGAGGTCGGCATCCCGCGGGACCTGTTCACGCCGACCTTCACCTCCAGCCGGGTGATCGGTTGGACCGCCCACATCCTCGAGCAGGCGGCCGACAACCGGCTCATCCGGCCCAGCGCCCACTACGACGGCCCGCCGCCGCCCCAGCCGGTGCCCGTCCTGGCCTGAGCCGCCGGGTGCCGTTCTCTATCGAGGAAGCCACCTCCGCGTCCCCCGAGCTGGTGGCCGCCTTCTCGAGGTTGCTGCCGCAGCTGTCCCGCTCGGCCCCCGCCATTGGTGAGGCGGAGCTGGCCGAGATCGTGGCCTCGCCGGCCACGGTGCTCTTGTTGGCCCGGGACGACTCCGGCGAGATCGTGGGCTCCCTGACCTTGGTCCTGTTCCGGTTGCCGACCGGCATGCGGGCGTGGATCGAGGACGTGGTGGTGGATCAGTCGGCGCGCGGCCGGGGAGTCGGTGAGGCCCTTGGCCAGGACGCTCTGGCTCGGGCCGCCGCCGCCGGCGCTCGCACCGTCGACCTCACCTCACGGGCGTCGCGGGAAGCCGCCAACCGGCTCTACCGCCGCCTCGGCTTCGAGCCGCGCGATACCAACGTCTACCGCATAACGCTAGAAACGGAGTGACCTGCGGGTTCATGCCGCAGAACCGGGTCCCGCTGGTCGGCTACGTGCGCGTCCCGTCGGTGGCCGGCGGGCGCGTCGAGCGCTTCCAGTCACCGGCGTTGCAGCGCGAGGTGATGGAGCGCTGGGTCCCGGAGGGTTGTCGGCGCTGGAGGGCCTCGCCGCCGAGGACGTCCGGGTGCTATCGGCGTCGGAGACATGCGCTGGCCGAGGCGTGGTCGACTGCGCTGGTCACAGCGCCGACGAGCCGTTCGGGCCGTGGCACGCCGGCGGCGCACCGAACGCCGCGTCGATAGGAAGGACCGCGTCACACCCCGGGACGAGCCGACCCAACTCGCCCGACGCCGTGGCCTCTTCGATTCCATCGTGTCGGGCCGGCGCGATGATCCGCGCCGGCCTTTCTGGGCCGATCGGCTCAGCGGTCTCCTCGCAGCTGTCGAACGGGTCGTTGATCTCCGAGAGCCGTGACGGGCTCCGCGGCTCGGGTCGATGTCATCGAAGGTCGCGTCGATCGAAGCACGAGATGCCGAAGAGCATTAGCAGTCCGGAGACAACGAGTGGAGCGGCAAGTGCGTCGAATGCGGGGCCGTGGGCGAGCATGTTGCGGCCGAGATACCAGTGCCAGGGCGTTGCAAAGCGCAACGCGTGTAGCGCATCGGTGACTCCGAGAAGGCCGTGCAGCAGGTATCCGGCGACGGCGACGGTCGATGCGACGCCAACGGCGACTGCTCGACGACCAGTGGCGCCGCCAGCCGCGAACGCGATGCTCATGTGCAATAGCGCGAGCGCACCACCGGCGGCGCAGGCGACCACCAGCCCCGGCACCGAGACACCGTCGAGCGCGCCAACCGCGGCGGCCGACACGACGAGTACCACCGTTGTCACCGTCGTCAACACGCCGATCAGCACAGCACTGCTGGCATAGCGCTCCGTGACGAGTCGGCGCCGGCTGATCGGTTGCGCGAGGGTGAGTTCGAGGGTGCCGTCTTCCTCGCCGCCGGCGACGGCTCGTGTGCCGAGGCCGATCCCGAAGATGACCAGCACGACCGGCAGCAGGGTGGAGAACAGTCGCGCCTGGAGGTACCCGGGTGCTGAGGTGAGCCCTATGGCGCTGTCGATCCCGAACAGGCTGACCACCGCTTCGGGGAGGTCATCGGCGAGCTGTTCGAACGACTCGTTGCCTTCGACGGTGGGGTAGAGCGCCGTTGTCGACACCACGAGCGCGACAGCGCCGAGGACCCACCAGCGCAGCGAGCGAGCCCGGTCGAGCAACAGTCGTCGCGCCGCGATCACGGTTCGTCCCGGTAGTAGGCGAGGAACACGTCTTCCAGGTCGGTGTCGTGGGTGACGATCCGCCGTACCCTCATTGCCCCGGCAGCCTTCACTACTGCCTCGATCGAACCTTCGACCAAGAGCTCGATCACGTTTCCAACGGCGTTGCACTCGACGACCGACTCCAGCCCGGCGAAGACAGTGGGGTCGGCGCTACCGTCAATGTGCAGCTCGAGGCGCTGGCGGGCGCGTTGGCGTAGCTCGGCGATGTCGACGGTCGCAACGAGGCTGCCGCGTCGCAAGATGGCGACGCGGCTCGCCAGGGTCTCGACCTCACGCACGACGTGACTCGAGAGGAGGATCGCCGCGCCCGCCTCGTTCGCTTCGCGGACGAGCGCGGCGAACTCGACCTGCAGCAGGGGGTCGAGGCCGGAGGTGGGCTCGTCGAGCAGAAGCAGCTCCGGTCGGTGCATGAAGGCCTGCACGATGCCGACCTTGCGGCGGTGGCCGGTGCTGAGCTCACGGTAGGGGCGGCGGGGGTCGAGGTCGAAGCGCTCAAGCAGCTCGTCCACCCATCGACGGTCGATTCCACCCCGAAGCTCGCCGTAGAAGTTGATCAGGTCGTCGGCCGTGTAGGCGGTGTCGACGCGCAGTTCGCCGGGCAGGTAGCCGATCCGGGCGCGGATCGCTGGATCAGCGCCGCTGCCGTCGAGCAGGGCGCACATGCCGCGAGTTGGCCGTACAAGGTCGAGCAGCAGCCGGAGCGTGGTCGTCTTGCCGGCTCCGTTGGGCCCGAGGTAACCGACGACCTCACCGGTGTGCACGGCGAGATCGAGGCCTTCGAGGGCGTGAACGGCACCGAAGTGTTTGGTGAGACCCTCGGCGCGCACCGCGGTGCTAATCATCGGCCTGCTCCGACGAGCGCCCGGCCAGCAGGATGCACGCGCCGATCAGCGCCGCGACAACCGACCCCACAAGCACGGCGACCTTGGCGGCGTCGCGGAGTTGGTCCTGTTCGAACGCCAGGCCGGTGATGAACAGGGAGACGGTGAAGCCGATCCCGCCAAGCGCGGCCGCGCCGGTGAGGTGCACCCATCGGGTACCGGCCGGCAGGACCGCGACACGAACGCGAACTCCGAGCCATGCGCCGGCGAGGATGCCCAGCAGCTTCCCGGCGATCAGTCCCACCGCGACACCGACGGCAACCGCGGTCGCGCCTGGGCCCGACAGCATGCCGGAGCGCAGCTCCACGCCGGCGTTGGCGAGAGCGAAAATGGGGAGGACGACGAAGCTGGTGGCCGGGTGCAGGAGCTCCTCGAGGTGTTCAGTAGGCGAGACGCTCTCCCGGGCGATGATCGTCATCTGGTGGATCTCACTCGCGCTGGGCTCGTCGGAAAGGTCCTGGGCCCACCCTCGCGCCGTGGCGGCCGGGGCCAGTCGATGGGCGGGCGTGGTCAGCGCCAAGGCCACCCCGGCGATGGTGGCGTGGACACCTGAGCGGTAGGTGGCGTACCAGGTCGCGACGGCAAGGGTGACGTAGATGGGCGACCAGTCGACGCGCAGGCGTCGGAGCGCGATCGACACCGCTATCCCGGCGGCTGCGGCGCCCAGCGCGGTCACCTCGATCGTGCCGCTGTAGAAGATGGCGATGACGACGATGGCGCCGACGTCGTCCACGATCGCCAGCGTCAGCACAAACAGCTTGAGCGAGGAAGGGACGCGCGAGCCGAGGAGGGCGAGCACACCGAGTGCGAAGGCGATGTCGGTGGCCATAGGGATGCCCCACCCGTGACCGGCCGCCCCGCCGCCCGCCACGAGGACGTACAACACCGCGGGCAGAACCATCCCGCCCACTGCGGCGCACACGGGAAGGGCAGCGACTCGCCGGTCGGCCAGCTCGCCGTGCACCGCTTCGCGCTTTATCTCGAGACCGACCACGAAGAAGAACAGCGCCATCAGGCCGTCGTTGACGAAGTGGCGGAGGTCCTCCTCGACGCGAAACACGCCGAACCCGATGGAGACCTGGCTGTGCCAGAGGGTCTCGTAGCTGTCCTGCCATGGCGAGTTCGCCCATACCAAGGCGACGGCCGCGGCGACGACGAGCGCGATCCCGCCCGACGCCTCGGTGCGCACGAAGCGCGTCACCACCGCGGGGAGGCTCCGAGCCGGTGTGGATCGGCGCGCAGTGGGAGCCGAGCGGTCAGCGCCCATCGCGCCCCGATCGGACCATCCGGATGACAAGCTCACGGGCGCACGCCGACGAGCACACCACCCAATCGCCGACCGCGGCAGAGGCCGGATCCGCCTCGGTGAGCGTGACTCGGCGCCCGACGAGCGGCGCCTGGCATCGTTGGCAGCGTGCGGGCTCGTTGAGCTGCTGAGGCATGGGCGCTCCGGGCGCGGTCGGCAAACGAATGCCGACCAGGCTTCCCGGCGCACCTGTCAGGAATGGTAGCCCACCGGGGTCGGCGCGCTTGGCGGCGCGTCAGGTCAGCGCCAGGTCCTGTGTTCCACCCGGGTAGGCGTGAACGACTCGCCGGGAGGCGAGTCAGTGCTTCCAGTTCCCGCGCGACACGAACGTCTACCGGCACGAGGACTGATCCCCGCACTCCCGGCTTGGCAGTCATTACAGAGTCTCTGTATTATTCGGGGATTCTAAAGGGTTGGGTGTAATGAGTGAAGCTACGGGCAAGAATCCATTCCGGCCCGGTGTGGGTACGAAGCCCGCCTATCTGGCCGGGCGAGAAGGGCCGATGCGGCGCTTCCGATCCGTTCTCCGAGCGGCGCCCGAGCAGCCGGCCAACGTGCGCCTGACTGGGCTTCGGGGCGTCGGCAAGACCGTGCTGCTCGGGGAGCTCGAGCGCCTTGCCAGAGAGGACGGCTGGGCTGCGGGCTTTCTCGAGCTCAACCCGAGGCACAACGCGGACCAGGCGATCTTTGACGCCATGGATCACTTCGCTGACCGAGTGGGCGCCGAGGTCAGCCGCGTCGAGCGATTGAAGGGGAAGCTGGGCCGGGTGGTGCGGGTAGCCGGTTCCCTCGGCGTGACGTACAGCGATATCAAGTTCAGCCTCGACCCGACGGCGGTGGACGGCACGTCCGACCTGGCCGAGCGATTGTTCCAGTTCGTCGAGCTGGTGATCGACAAGGGCTTGGCGGGAGCCGTCGTCTTGCTGGACGAGGCGCAGGTCATACGCGATGAGCGGGGTCGCAACGGGGAGCATCCGCTGTCCCTCCTCATCTCGGCGGTCTCGGCGCTGCAGCGCCGAGAGCTGCCGCTCGCCCTTGTCGTCTGCGGCCTGCCCACCCTTACGGGCAACCTCTTGAAGGCGCGGTCCTACACCGAGCGAATGTTCCGAGGCGAGGAGGTTGGTCGGCTGGCGGCGGAGGAAGCAGAAGCGGCCTTCACCCAGCCGCTGCTGACGACCGATGTTCGAGCGGAGGCCGATCTGGTCGCCGAAGTCGTCCGTGAGGTTGAGGGCTATCCGTACTTCATCCAGCTCTGGGGTGCAGAGCTCTGGGACTCAGCCGAAGCGGCCGGGGTGGACGTGTTGGACCGTCGCCTCCTGGATCTCACCCTGCCCGATATCTACCGCCGCCTGGACATCGACTTCTACGAGCCTCGAGTCTCGACGCTCACGCCGGCCGAGCAGGATGTGTTGCTGGCGAGCGCCGATGCGCCGTACCCGCCTTTGGCGACGGTCGACCTGAACGGGGTCATCGACAAGACCCCTGGCAACGTCAACGTCCTTCTCGGGCGGCTGGTCGAGTCGGGTGTTATCTACCGGGTTCGAAAGGGCCAGTACGAGTACACCGCGCCCAAGTTCCGCGAATACCTGCTGCGACGGTGATGGAGCCTCTACCGGTACGAGGGCTGGCCGGCCACCGGGGCGAAGACCCGTGAGGCCGGGCCGGTGCCCCAGATGGTGTCGGCGGCCAGGACCACGGCGGCGGCGCTGTAGGTCGTGCGCTCGCCGGCGGGGAAGTGCACCCGCTCGGGGTGCACCATCCCGGTGAAGTAGGTGCCGTCGTCGGCGCGCAGATGCTGGGCGGCCGCGAACAGGTCGACGGCGTCGGCGACGTCTCCGACGGCGACGTGGGCAATGGCGCACTCGCACGTCTCGGCGGCCGTCACCCAGTCCTTGTCGGCCACACAGCGCACGCCGAGCCCGTCCATCACGAACCGGTCCCGCCCCTCGGCCAGCCGCCGCCGCCCGGAGTCGTCCCTGACGATTCCCGTGAGCACCGGGTAGTACCAGTCCATGGACCATCGGTCCTTGGGCAGGAACGCCTCGGGACGGTTGGCTACGGCCCAGGCGACGGAGTCAGCTGCGCTTTTCCATTCCGGGCGCTCGAGACCAAGGTGGGCGGCGATGGCCGATGCCGAGCGCAGGCTGTGGCAGGTGCTGGACGAGGCGGTCAGCAGGGCGAACGACCACGGCGTCCCGTCGGCGTGGCGGGCCCAGATCACCTCGCCGCCGGGCGCCTGCAGGCCCAGCACGAAGTCCATGGCCCGGGTCACCACTGGGAGCATCTCCTCCAGGAAGCCGATGTCGCCGGTGCACAGGAAGTGGTGCCAGGCGCCGGTGGCCACGTAGGCGGTGACGTTGGCGTCGAGGGTGGGCTCGCAGACGCGCCTGTCCCGGTAGTACTGGTGCCAGGCTCCGTCGGGTCGCTGGTTGGTGGCAAGCCACTGGTAGGCGCCTGCCGCCTCCGCCGGTCGGCCACCCACGTCGAGGGCCATGGCTGCCTCTACGTGGTTCCAAGGGTCGCCGTGGCCGCCGGGGAACCACGGGATCATCCCGTCGGCCTGTTGGGTGGCGGCGATGAAGTCGACGGTGGTGGCTAGGTCGACTCCAGGGCCGGCGGTCGGGCGGGTCACTCCGGCTTGTCCGCGTAGACCACGAGGCTCTTGCCTATCAGCGGCCGCAGAGCGCGCTCGAGGCTGCGCGTCGCGCGATGACCGGTCGTCAGCTCCCACACCAGGAAGCGGTGGTACCGCTTCACCGGCCAGGAGTCGTCCCGGCGCACGCCCACCGCGCACTTCAGCCACCAGTAGGGCGTGTGCAGGGCGTGGGCATGGTGGCTCCGGCCCACCTTCAGGCCGGCGGCGGCCAGCAGCCGGAACAGCTGCGACCTCCGGTAGACCCGCACGTGGCCGTCGGGCACGGCGGGCGCGTGGTAGTCGTCCGACAGCGCCCAGCACACCCGCTCGGGGAACCAGCGAGGCACCGTCACGGCCAGGCGCCCGCCCGGGCGAAGGACCCGCACGAGCTCGGCGACCGCGGCGCCGTCGGCCGGCACGTGCTCGAGCACCTCGGCGGCGATCACCCGGTCGAAGGTGCCGTCGTGGAAGGGAAGGGCGAGGGCGTCGGCGTTGACGGCGGTGCCCATGGCATCGGCCGGCGACTCGCCGGCCGCTCGCATCGCCCAGAGCATGGCGGCGGTGTCCTTGATGCCCGCGGCGTCGCGGTCGACGGCCACGACTGCCGCGCCGCGGCGGGCCGACTCGAAGGCGTGGCGGCCGGCACCGCAACCAAGGTCGAGCACCAGGTGGCCGGCGCCCAAGGCCAGCCGGCCGAAGTCCGCGGTCAGCACCGGTCACCTCCGACCTTTCCGCGCCCTGGGTGGCCATCCCCCCAACTTGCGCGAAGAGGTCGGTCGAGGATTGCCTGCCGGTACCGGTCGGCCGTGGCCTCGGCCGTGGACCGCCAGGTGTACTTGCGCAGCGCCCGCTCCCGACCGGCGGCTCCGAGGCGCTGGCGGATGTCGGCGTCGTCGAGGGCCCGGCCGATGGCGGCGGCGAGGGCGCCTGGGTCGCCCGGCGGCACGAGCAGGGCGGCGTGCCCGTCGGCGCCGACCACCTCGGGCAGGGCCCCGCCCGTCGTCGTCACCAGCGGCAGTCCGCACGCCATGGCCTCGATGGCTGGCAGCGAGAAGCCCTCGTAGAGCGAGGGAACCACCGCCACCTCGGCGGACGCGTAGAGCCGCACCATCTCCTCGGTGCCGACCACTCCCGCCACCGTGACCGCGCCCTGCAGGCCGAGCCGCTCGATGGCGGTGGGGACGGCGCCGTCGGCTCGCGGCTGGCCGACCACGACCAGCTCGGCGTGACGCTCGGTGCGGACCTTGGCCAGGGCCTCGAGCAACGGCAGCAGGCCCTTGAGGGCCACGTCGGCACTGGCGGTGGTCATGATCCGACCCGGCACCCGGGCGATGTAGGGAATGGGCCGGAACAGGTCGGGGTCGACGCCGACTGGTACCACCGACAGCTGTTCCGGTCGGGCCCCCATCTGGGCGCAGATGTCGCGGCCCGACGACTTCGAGACGGTGATGATGTGCGAAAGGCGGCGCACTACGCGCGTCTGCATCGCCACGAACCCGTACCACCGCCGGAGGGATGCCTGACGGCGGCGGTCCGGTGCCTGGGCCAGCTCCAGGTCACGGTCGACGGTGATGGGGTGGTGGATGGTGGCGACGACGGGAAGCTCGCGGGCGATGCCGAGGATCCCGTAGCCGAGGCACTGGTTGTCGTGGACCACGTCGAGCTCGTCGCGCCTCGGCCGCAGCCACCGCCACGCCCGGAGGCTGTAGGTGAGCGGTTCGGGGAACCGGCCGGTGCACATCAGCGCCCACTCGGCCAAATCGACAACGTTGCCGAGCTCGGCCAGTCGCGGAGTGCGGAACGGGTCGGAGGCCCGGTACAGGTCCAGGCTGGGCAGCTTCACCAACTCCACGCCGGGCACCACGTAGGGGTAGGGCGGGCCGCTCACCACCTTCACTCGGTGGCCGAGCTCGGCCAGCTCTCTGCTCAGGTAGTGGACGTATACGCCCTGGCCGCCGCAGAGCGGGTTGCCCCGGTAGGTGAGCAGCGCCACCCGCAGCGACTCGGCGGAGGAGCCGGCAGGTGGGCTAGCGGCTCCGAGCACCGGCGAAGCGTGGCCGGCCCAGGAGGATCGGTCAATGTCGCCGCCGGTTCGCCAGCCCCAGCACGGCCACCGCCATCGCCGTGGGCCATAGTCCACCGAGGCGGACGGCGAGCGTCTGGCCGGTGCGGCGCTGCACGGTGGAGGTCAACACCTCCCGGGTGCCCAACCGGCTCCGCTCGTGTACCCGCCCACTAGGGTCCACCACGGCGCTGTAGCCGGTCGGCGCGGCCTGCACCACCCAGCGGCCGGTCTCCAGCGCCCGCAGGCGCGCGGCGGCCAGCTCCTGGGCCGGGACCTGGGCATCGCGGTACGACGAGGCGTTGGTCGGGACCAGCAGCACTTGGCCGCCGGCTTGAACCGCGGCTCGGGCCCGGTCGGCGAAGAACACCTCGTAGGAGATGAGCACGCCCATCCGGCCGGCAGCTGTGTCGACCACACCGGCGCCCCGCCCGGCGACGGCATCGCGCGGAACGGCGGACAGGTCGGCCAGCAGCCCGAAGAACCGTCGGGCCGGCACGTACTCCCCGAACGGCACCCGGTGCACCTTGTCGTAGCGATCGGTCCGTCTGCCGTCCGGCGCCCAGACCACGGCGGCGTTGCGGAACCGCTTGGAGTCGACGTCCTCCACGACGCCGGCAACGACCGGAGCGCCCAGGCGTCGGGCGAGCGCCGCCATCTGCGCGTCGGCGTCCGATCCCGCCACCGCCGGCACGTCGATCACGTCCTCGGGCCACAGGACGAGGCCGACCGGCGGGCGGACTCGCTCGCTGGCGGCCAGGTGGGCCCGCAGGACTTCGCCTTCGTCGGTCTCCACCGCCCGCAGTCCGCGTGGCCCGCCGCCCTGCACCGCCGCCACCGACAGCGGGCCGAACGCCGGCCCGAGCGACGCCCCGACGGCCACCGAGCCGGCCACGGCCGCGACCCCCACCACAGCGATGGCCGCGGCTCCCGCCCGCCACCGTCGCGCCGCCAGGCCGGCCAGGCCCACGCCCGCCGTGCCGACGAGAGCGACGAGCAGCAGTCGACCGCCGAGGACGGCAGCCGGGCCGAGTGGGCCGCCGACCTGGCCGAGGTCGATCCCCGCCAGCGGAAGGCCACCGAACGGCCACGCGCCTCTCGCCGCCTCGGCCGTCACCAGAGCGGCGGGGAAGGCGCCGGCTTGCCGCCACCCCCTTTTCACCGACGGCACCCCCACCATGGCGACGGCGAGGATGGCGGCCTCCAGCAGAGTGGCCACGACATAGCCCGGCGCGCTGAACTCCCGCATCCACCACAGCCCCGGGGCGTAGAGCCCCACGCCCGCGCTGGCACCCACCGCCAACCGTCCCCGCCACGCCCGGCCGTCCAGCGAGGCGAACAGCAGCGCGGCGCCGACCAGGGCCAGCGGCCACGCTCCGGTGGCCACGGGCCAAGGCGGAAGGCTGGCCGCCAACAGCAACCCACCCGCCAACCCCCCCGCCAACCCACCAACCTCCCTCGTTCTGGGGACGCTCAAGGTCGTATAGCCGCCCTGAACGTCCCCGGAAGGGGCGGTGTCTGAAGTTTCGGCGGGCGTGGGATCGTAGAAGCGTGAGCGACCTCACCACCGCGCTGGCCGAGGCGAACCTGTCCAGCCCGATGCTGCCGGAGAACCGGGCCGACCCGTACCCGATCTACGCCTTCATTCGCACCCACGAGCCGGTGCACCACGCCCCCGACGGCACTTGGGTGCTCACCCGCTACGACCACGCCAGCCAGGTGCTGCGCGACCCGCGGTTCAGCACCAACCCGAAATGGCTGGCCGACGACACCCGGCGCGCCAACGACAGCCTCGTGCGCCAGGCCGGCACCAGCCTGATGATGTTCCTCGATCCGCCCGACCACAACCGGCTGCGGTCGCTCGTGAGCCAGGCGTTCACACCCAAGATGGTCGAGGGCATGCGGCCCCGCATCCAGCGCCTGGTGGACGACCTGCTCGATGCCGTGGTCGAGCGGGGCCGGATGGACGTCTTGTCCGACCTCGCCTACCCCCTCCCGGCCATGGTGATCTGCGAGCTGCTGGGCGTGCCCAGCGACGACCAGGAGCAGTTCAAGGCCTGGTCGTCCGACGCTTCCCGCCTGCTCGACGGCTACCTCGACCAAGAGTCCCGCACCAAGGGCATGGTCGCAGGGATGCACCTGTTCCAGTACTTCAACGACCTGGTCGACGAACGTCGGCGAGCCCCGCGCGCCGACCTGCTCTCTGCGCTGATCGCGGCCGAGGACGGCGGCGAGAGCCTCACGCAGACCGAGCTGCTGTCCACCACCACGCTCCTGTTCGTCGCCGGGTTCGAGACCACCATGAACCTGGTGGGCAACGGCATGCTGGCCCTGCTGCGCCAACGCGACCAACTCGAACGCCTAGGCGACGACCCGTCTCTCATGCGCCCGGGGGTGGAGGAGCTGCTGCGCTACGACTCCTCGGTTCACGTGACGGCACGCATTGCCAGGACCGACGTCGATGTCGGCGGCCAGTTGATCCGTCAGGGCGAGGAGGTCGCCGTCATCATCGGTGCCGCCAACCGGGACCCCGAGCAGTTCCCCGATCCCGACCGGCTCGACGTGGGACGCACGCCCAACCGCCACCTGGCGTTCGGCGGCGGCCCGCACTTCTGCCTGGGGGCCTCGCTGGCCCGGCTGGAGGGTCAGGTAGCGGTCGCCACCATGCTGCGCCGCCTCGGAGACCTGGAGCTGGTCACCAGCGAGCCGGAGTACCGCGACCACTTCGTCATCCGCGGTGTGTTGCGGCTCGAGGTCGCCTTCGTACCGTCGGCGCCGGCAGGCGTAGTCTGACCAGTTGATGCGCGACCGCCCGCTCGTCCACCTGGTGATCCCCAAGTGGGGTGGCACCGGAATCCACCAGACGTTCGGCCACCGGATGCCGCCCATGGCCCTGTTGGTGCTGGCCGCCCACGCCCGCCGGGCCGGCTGGGAGCCGCGGGTCATCGACCAGAACTTTCAGAAGATCCCCGACGAGCGCCCCGACCTGGCGGCCATCACGGTGTGGACCTCTATCGCCCCGCAGGCCTACCGCATGGGCGACGCCTACCGGGCTCAGGGCGTCCCCGTGGTGATGGGCGGGGTCCACGCCTCGCTTATGCCGGGCGAGGCCCTCCGCCACGCCGACTCCGTCGTGTCCGGCGAGGCCGACAGCATTCTCGAGACGGTCTTGAAGGACGCCGCCGCCGGCCGTCTCCAGCCTCTGTACCAAGGCCAGTGGCAGGGCATGGACGCCGTGCCCATGAACTCCGAGTGGATCGACATCCTGAAGCGCTGGCCGATCACCCGGTACGCGCCGCTCAACACCCTTCAGACCACCCGGGGCTGCCGGTTCAACTGCGACTTCTGTTCCGTCATCCGCATCAACGGCCGGGGCTCGCGCCACAGCGCGCCCGACCGGGTGATCGAGGAGATCAAGGTCCTGAAGAAGGCGGGCCAGCACCTCGGCGAGTTCGCCTACGTGTTCTTCCTCGACGACGACCTGGCCGCCGACCTCGACTTCTGTGGCGAGCTGAGCGAGACCATCCTGGCGTCAGGGGTCAAGGTGCGCTGGGGCGCGCAGGCGTCGATCGGGCTCGCCAAGGACACCCGGCTGCTCGACCTCGCCGCCCGCAGCGGCCTGCGCACGATGTTCATCGGCTTCGAGGGCGTGTCGCGCGAGGTGCTCGTCGAGTGCAACAAGAAGAACCGGCCGAGCGAGTACGCCGAGCTGGTGGCCAAGGTCCACAAGCGGGGGGTCGGCATCGAGGGCGGGTTCATCTTCGGCTTCGACCACGACCGGCTGGAGACCTTCGACGAGACGGTGGAGTTCGTCGACAAGATGGGTGTCGACGTCGCCCACTTCTCGATCCTCACGCCCTATCCCGGCACGGCCACCTACGCCAAGATGCTCACCGAGGGCCGCATCACGAGCTACGACTGGCGCCGGTACAACATGTACCGCTGCGTGTTCGAGCCGGCAGGGATGACCGCCGCCGAGCTGGAGGACGGGCTGGGACGGGCCTACCGCAACTTCTACTCGCGCACCCGCCGGTGGCGGCGCTTCGTGAGCACCGGCCGTGGCCGCGACCCCCGCTTCCACGTCGCCCTCACTGCCGCCAACCACAACTACGCCACCCGGTACCGCAATCCCACCTGCTCGACCGAGCCCGGCTACGAGGCGTCGGCCGAGGACATCGCCCGCCTGCTCCACGCCAGCTCGGCCCCGGCCCAGGAGGCGTTGGGCATCGCCTTCGATCAGGCCCGCATCTCGATGCCCGTCAGGCTTACGCCTCAGCCCAGCCGGACGGCGGCCAGCACCAGCGAGCCAGTGGTGACGATCGAGCCCACCAGGCTGTAGGCAAAGACCTTCGTCTGGGAGACAAGGGCGTCGGTGATCTCCTTACGGAGCTCAGCAACGATTCGCGAGCCCATGGCGTCGAGCTTGAGGTCCATATGCTGCTCGGCCGACGCGAACCTGAGGTCCATCTGCTGCTCGGCCGCCGCGAACCTGAGGTCCATCTGCTCTTGAAGATGGGCGATGTCCGCCTTTGTGGCGGCCCGTAGGTGGTCGAGGTCGGTCTTGGTGGCGACGTCGGCCCACCCGACCGGAGGAAGGTGAGCCATCAGCGTGTCGGCCGCCTCGGCACCGATGGTTCCTTCGAGTCGCTGGTACAGCTCGTGCCGGGTCCGTTCATCCACGACCATGATCGCCTCCGTCGTCGTATCGAGCAACGGGGGAAGCGCCGTTCGGCAGGATAGTCGAACGTAAGTTCGTGGTCAAACGGTCAGATCAACCGGCGTTCGGTTGCCCAGCGGGTGAGTTGGTGGCGGTTCGAGAGTTGGAGCTTGCGGAGCACGGCGGACACGTGGGTCTCGACCGTCTTCACCGAGATCACCAGGTCGCGAGCGATCTCCTTGTAGGCGTAGCCGCGGGCGATCAGCCGTAGCACCTCGCGCTCGCGTGCCGTCAGCTGGTCGAGTTCGGGGTCGACGTGGGCCGGCGGGTCGCCGGCTGCGCCCCCGGCGCCGGCGAAGGCGTCCAGCACGAAGCCGGCCAAGCGGGGCGAGAAGACGGCGTCTCCGCTCGCCACGCGCATCACGGCGTCGACCAGGTCGGGACCGGAGATGGTCTTGGTCACGTAGCCGCGTGCCCCGGCCCGGATTACGGCGATCACGTCCTCGGCCGCGTCGGACACCGACAGCGCCAGGAATCGCACCTGCGGGTGGGTGGTGGCCACGGCTTCGATGACGGCCCGACCGCCGCCACCCGGCATGTGCACGTCGACGAGCACCACGTGCGGCTGTCGCTCGCGGATCATCTCGACGGCGGCGTCCACCTCCGACGCCTCGCCCACCACCTCGACCTGGTCGCCGAGCTCGGCCCGCACGCCCGAGAGCACGAGCTGGTGGTCGTCGACCAGGAAGACGCGCGGCCTCATCGTGGCGCCCCGGGCGTCCGTGGCATGACCAGCTCCACCTCGGTGCCCTCGCCGGGGGTTGCTCGTACCGAGGCCCGGCCGCCGTGGCGGGCCATCCGGCCCACGATCGAGTCAGCGATGCCGCGCCGGTCGGTCGGGACCGACGCAGCGTCGAAACCATCACCGCGGTCGCGGACGAAGACGGTCGCCTTCTCGTCCTCGACCTCGCCGTAGAGGGCAACGCTCGCCGCGCCGGAGTGCCGGGCGGCATTGCTGAGAGCCTCGCGAGCCGCCAGCACCAGGGCGGCCAACCGGTCGTCCAGCGCGCAGTCGCCCACGGTCACCACCTCCACCGGCACACCGTGGTGGTCCTCGACCTCCTCGGCCGCCGCCTTCAGCCTTGCCGCGAGCCGCTCGGCCTGGGCCGGGTCTCCGGTCGTCGCCGCGGGCGTGTACATCCACGACCGCAGCTCGCGCTCCTGCTGGCGGGCGAGCGTGCTGACGGCCCGGGCGTCGCCGGAGTTGCGCTGGATGAGGGCCAGTGTCTGAAGCACCGAGTCGTGCAGGTGGGCGGCCAGGTCGGCCCTCTCTTGGGACCGGATTCGTGCCCGGCGCTCGTCGGCCAGGTCGCGGACCAGGCGGGCCCACCACGGGGCGAACACGAGGGCAAGGCCGGACACGACCGCCCCGGTGGCGAGAAGGCCCTGGCGCGCCGCGGCCAAGGCGTCGTTAGCCGCCAGGAACAGGCCTACGCCGATGGCCACCAGAGCGACTCCGCCCACCAACCGTGCCGTCGAGCGACCCTTCAGCTCACCCGTCAGCGGCGAGAGACGCCTCCGCATCTCACCGGAGGACCCGGTCTCCGTCGTGCCCAATCCGGCCTGCCGCCAGATCACGTAGAGGCCCATCGCCGAGACGGTCACCGGCCACACGACGGCGTCGTCGAACCAGAGGTTGCCCTGTCGCAGGAGCAGCAGCACTCCGAGCACTATCAGCCCGACGGCCACTACCTGGCGGGAATCCTGGCCACGCGCCACGGCGGTGCGGGCGATCGACGGCGAGGAGGTAGCGGGCGGCATGAGCAGCCAGCCCAGCACGTACAGCAGGATCCCGGTGGCTCCGGCGAACGCCAGGGCCACGAACCCGATCCTCACCACGAGTGGCGAGACGTCGAGGCGGTCGGCCAGGCCGGCGGCCACTCCTGCGATCACCTTGCCCTCGTTGCGTCGGGTCAAGGGGGCGCTGGCCATGACCATCCACCGATGATCCCATTGCCCACCTGTCGGAGGCATCCGGGTCGGTCGTCGTCGATCCGGGGGTCGTCCCAGGGTCGGACCAGGGTTGTCCCCGATGGACGCTCTGGTCGCTCGGGCGCACGATGACGCCATGACAAACGACCGATACACGACAACCACCACCCAGGCCGGCCCGCGCCGCCTCGAGCGCAGCACCGACGAGAAGGTGATCGCAGGAGTGGCCGGGGGTCTCGGGCAGTACTTCGGCCTGGACCCGGTCATCTTCCGGATCGCCTTCGTGGTCCTGGCGCTGGCCGGGGCGAGCGGGATCCTGCTCTACCTCCTGGCCTGGGTGCTTTTGCCGAAGCAAGGCGAGGCCCGCTCGGCCGTCCAGCAGGCCATCGACCATCCGGGCCGGGGGAAGAAAGCGGTCGCCGTCGTGCTCCTCGTGGTCGGCGCCCTGACGTTGGTGGCCCAGACCCATCTCTTCGACGGGGGCGTGCTGTGGTCGGCGTTGCTGATCGGCGCCGGTGCCCTCGTCCTCCTGAAGGACCGCGACGACGACCGCGGTGACCCGCCTGCACCCGGTCCGCCCACTCCCTATTCGACGGACCCGACGGACCCGATTGCCCCGCCGCCGTCTCTCGCCGCCCCGCCTCTCGCCGCCCCGCCTCCCGCCGCCCCGCCCGGGCGGTCGCTGACCGCGATCGTGGTCAGCGTCCTCCTGGTCGGCGGTGGCGTCGCCGGCCTGGCCGGTATGTCGGCCACCCTGTTCCTGTCGATCGCCCTTCTCGTGGTCGGCCTCGGCCTGCTGGTCGGCTCCCGGTGGGGTCGCTCCCGCGGCCTGATCCCAGTCGGCCTCGTCGTCGTAGTGGCCCTCGGCGCCGCCAGCCTCTTCGACTTCCTCGACGTGTCGTTCCGCGGCGGCGCCGGCGAGCGGCTGGAACGCCCGGCTACTGCGGCGAGCGTCCACCAGATCTACCGGCAGTCCGCCGGGGAGCTGACCGTCGACCTCACCAACGTGGACTTCGACGACCCGTCGTTGCGCGGCGGCCCCGTCGAGGTACGTATTGGTGCCGGCCAGCTCACGGTCATCGTCCCCGCCGATGCGGACGTGGTGGTCGACGCCAAGGTCGGCGTGGGCGAGCTGACGGTGCTGGGCGAGCGCGACAGCGGCCTGGGCCTGTCACGCCGTGTGGCTCGCCGGACCAAGTCCGGCGTCGACGAGCCGGATCTGCGGCTGGAGGTTCGTGCGGGCGTAGGAGAGGTACGGGTGCGTCGTGCAGCGGCATGACCTCGACCTCGTCTCGCTGACCGCGGGGGTGACCTTCGCCGGCCTGGGCGCCGCGTTCCTCCTCGACCTCACGTCCGGCCTGACGCTCCAGCTGCGCTGGGTCTGGCCGCTCCTGCTGATAGCGATCGGCGTAGCCGTCCTCCTGGGTAGCCGCCCCCGCTAACCCCGAAGCCGCGCGCCGGCCGGCCCCAAATCCCTTCTGGGGACGCTCAGGGCGGCTGTACGACCTTGAGGGTCCCCAGAAGGGGATTTGGGGGGACGGGGAGCGAGGAATGTCGTACCTCGCTGCTTTCATGACGGGATGGTCGACGGCGTTGATTCGGAGGTTGCGAAGCTTGCGGAACGGCAGCACGGCGTGTTCCGCCATCACCAGGTGGTCGCCCTGAAGGTCAGTCCCGCTGCCGTCAAGCATCGTCTCGGCACCGGCCGGTGGGAGGCCGTGCACGAGGGCGTCTACCGGTTGGCCGGGTCCGCCCCGACCTGGCACCAGCGGCTCATGGCGCTGACGTTGGCTGCGGGGCCTGTGGCGGCGGCGTCGCACCGTTCCGCGGCCACTCTTCTCGGCATACCGGGGTTTGTGGCGGAGAGGATCGAAGTCAGCACGCCGCGACCTCCACGTCACCGCCAATCGGGCGTGCACCGGAGCCGGGTTCTGCCACCGGAGCACCTCACGGTCGTCGATGGGATAGCGACCACGCGCGTGCCTCGGACTCTCTTCGATCTGGCCGCCGCTGTGCATCCATTGCGCGCCGAGCGGGCCGTCGACAACTGTCTCGCGTCGGGAAAGGTGAGCCTTGCCGCCCTCGGCTCGGTAACCGCCGAGCTCAGCCGGAAGGGGCGCACGGGATCGGGACTGATGCGGCGTCTCTTGGAGGACAGGGGTGCCGGCTACGTCGCCCCGGCCAGCGAACTGGAGGCGAGGTTCTTGGATCTCGTCCGTAGCGCAGGACTGCCCGAACCGGTCCGCCAGGTGGACCTCGGCGACGCCGACCAGTGGATCGGCAGGGTCGACTTCGCCTATACGAACCAGAAGGTCGTCATCGAGGTCGACGGTCGCCGTTGGCACGGCGCCAAGCTCGATGTCGACTCCGACCAGCTGAGAGATCAGCGGTTGGCGGCCGCCGGCTGGCGGGTCGTACGCATCGGGTGGACGCAGCTGACCACGAGGCCCGACGATGTCGTGGCACTGGTGCGCAACCTGCTCCGACCCTGCCAACTTCCCGTTCTGGGGGCGCTCAAGGT
>JBOGIF010000091.1:0-25325 GCA_050742415.1 Acidimicrobiales bacterium
GATCCTTGCTGGACGCCGCTCACCCTAAAGGAATCCCGGGTTTCCTTGCTGGTGGCCGATCTCCCGGGACAACCTGCTCCGGATCGCTGATACGAGGCAGCGCTGGGTCGTCTGGCCGGGGCCGGGCTTCTGCTGCGCGATCCTCATCTCTTCGCCGACCGTACCTCCGCCGGGAGGCCGCGGCGTCTGCCCGAATCGAGGGTACGCAAGCCTCTCTGCTCGAGGAGCTCGGGGTCCTTGTCGAGGTAGGCGAAGGCCCACGCCGGCAACTGCGTTGGCGATCGCACGAGGTTCTCGCCGTCCTGACCGATGAGCTGTCTTAGCTTTGGGACCATAGCGATCACGGACCGATGGCCGTGCAGTGCGCTGGCGTGGAGTGCGCTGGGAGGGATTCGAACCCCCAACCTTCTGATCCGTAGTCAGATGCTCTATCCGTTGAGCTACCAGCGCCGGCGCCGTGGGGCAAGACTAGGTCTAGCGCAGAGCGGAGAGGGGGGGATTCGAACCCCCGAGGAGCCTCAACGGCCCCTAATCGCTTAGCAGGCGATCACCTTCGGCCTCTCGGTCACCTCTCCCGACCGCGAGTCTGGCACGGCCGGCCGTGGCGGGCGTCAGCCACTCACCGGGCACCGCCAACAGCGGAGGGAGTGGGATTCGAACCCACGGTGGGCAGGACCCACAACGGTTTTCGAGACCTCTTTTCTGCTGACGTGCCATTCCTCTTTGAGTCGCATCATTCCTGCTCAGCGGTCAGATTCTGAGTCAACCGCCGTGAGGGTCCGAGCCCTCGCACCCCTCTCGCACCCCAAGTGGAGCCGCTTGTATCCCACCATTCAAGCGGCGTCATCTCACGGTCTCTGTCTGACCCGGATCATCACCACTCTCAGCGCGATCGGGTGACGAGCTCCAAACCGGGGACGCCGACGAACACCCTGTCGTCGGAAACGAGCGGAAGCCCGTTGACCATTGCCGAGGCTGCGATCCACAGATCGCCGCCGTGGATCGGCTGGTGGAGCGGGTGGCCCACGCGGCGACAGTCGACCCGCAGGCGCGCCAGACCCCAGACAAGGCGGTCGTCGACCGGCAGCACGACGGCTCGGGCCGCCGACTTTTCGAATGCCTCGATCCGGGTGGGACCCCAACCCCGCAGGAAGGCCCCGAAGCGCAGCTCTGCCAGCGTCTGGGTGGCGATGTAGAGGAGGGATCCTGCTACGAGGCCTTGGTAACGATCCGACAGCTCGTTCCTGACGCCCTCCAGCAGGGCGGAGAAGACGCCGGTATCAGCGACGACCTCGGGATGAACCGCTACTCCCTCACCGCCCGGTCGAAGGCCTCCCACTCCTCGCCTACGAGCCAAGGAAGGCGCAGCTCATCGATCGACTCCAGCGGCTTCTTGCCTCGGGCGAGATCCTCAAGCCTGTGCTCGGCCCAGAAGGCCGAGCTGTCGATCGGCGTGTGGGCGTCACGCGAGGCGTCGCTCATCGAGACAAGGCTACGCCGTACCGGCCATCAAAGCTCGACGACGGTCGCGCTCCGAACTGTGGCCGCGGATGATGGAGCCGGCTCGGCGGCTCGATACGCCGCATCGATGCGCTCGGCCAGTGCAGTGGTCAGGCGGGGCATCACGTGGCTGTACCGGTCGAGGGTGATCTGAACCGAGGAGTGCCCCATCAGCTCCGCCAGCCGGGCGGCCAGGAGTAGCCCTATCGACCTGAGCGGGGCCTCCACGACGGGTCGCCGGCCTGCCAGCCATAGACGATCTCGCCCTCGTGCTCGATCAGGTGCAGGAAGGCCCCCGGTATGCCGACCTCGGGGTGGTCGGGGTCGGAGACCCCATCTCGATGACACCGAAGCTGCCGAGCACGAACGACAGCTGGGGACCGGTCTCGTAGAGGGCGAGGGTCACCCGCTTCTCGCCGGCCTCGTTGTTAGATGGTGAAGCCGGGCGCGTCGGGGTCGGGGCCGACGCCCCCCAGGACGATGCGGGTACGGCCGAGGGCGTCGACGATGTCGAGGCGTTGGAGCCATCAGAGCCCGTCCGGCGGAGCGGAGGGAGTGGGATTCGAACCCACGGTGGGCAGGACCCACAACGGTTTTCGAGACCGTCCGATTCGGCCGCTCTCGCATCCCTCCGGCCGGCAACGTTAGTGCCCGCGGCGGGAGGCGAAGAAGGAAGCGAGCAGGGTGGCGGCCTCGTCGGCCAGCACGCCTGGGGTAACGGGGAGCTCGTGGTTGAGGCGGGGGTCGGCGCACAGGTTGTAGAGCGAGCCGGCCGAGCCGGCGCGGGGATCGGTTGCGCCGAACACGAGCCGTCCTACCCGGGCCGCCACCAAGGCGCCGGCGCACATGGGGCAGGGTTCCAGCGTGGCGTAGAGCGTCACGTCGCCCAAGCGCCATCCCCCGACGACGGCCGCCGCGTCCCGAAGCGCCAGCACCTCGGCGTGGGCGGTGGGGTCGCCGGACAGCTCACGCTCATTGTGCCGGCTGGCCACCACCTCGCCGTCGCGGACAGCGACCGCGCCCACTGGCACGTCACCGTGGCCCAGGGCCCGGCGCGCCTCGGCCAGCGCCAGGCCCATGACCACGAGATCGTCCAGAGCGGAGGGAGTGGGATTTGAACCCACGAGGGGTTGCCCCCTACACGCTCTCCAGGCGTGCCGGTTCGGCCGCTCCCGCACCCCTCCCGGGCCGTCCAGAGTATCCTCACGTGCTGGTCCGCCGTCTCACGCAGCGGTTGGGTCCTGCGCAACGGAGCACCGTGAACCGAGTCAGGGCCGGGAGGCAGCAGCTCTCAGCGGGTCGCTACGTGTGCCGCAGTCCAGCCTGGCCGCTGCGTCGGGCGGCGGACCATCTCGGTTCCGGTCCATCGGGCACGAGCGTCACATACCTCACGTAGGGTCGGACCCCCATGGCGTTCCAGTCCCTTTACCGGCGCTACCGGTCCCAGCGCTTCGGTGAGCTGCGGGGCCAGGACCACATCGCCGGCACGTTGCGCAAGGCCGTGGCCGAGGAGAAGGTGGCCCACGCCTACCTGTTCAGCGGGCCGCGTGGGACGGGCAAGACGTCGACCGCCCGGATCCTGGCCAAGGCCCTCAACTGCCCCGACGTGGCCGACGGCGAACCCTGCGGCGTGTGCGAGTCGTGCACGGCCATCACCGAGGGCCGGTCCCTCGACGTCTTCGAGCTCGACGCCGCCTCCCACAACGGGGTCGAGGCGATGCGCGATCTGGTGGGCCGCGCCGCGGTCGGCAGCCCCGGGAAGTGGAAGGTGTACATCGTTGACGAGGCCCACATGCTCTCGGCGGCCGCCTCGAACACGCTGCTCAAGACCCTGGAGGAGCCTCCGGCCCACGTGATCTTCGTGCTCGCCACCACCGAGCCGCAGAAGGTCCTCCCCACCATCACCAGCCGCACCCAGCACTTCGAGTTTCGGTTGCTCCCGGCCGACGTGCTGGTGGAGCACCTGCGCTGGGTGGTGGCCGACGCCGGGCTCGACGTGGCATCCGAGGTGATCGACCTAGTGGCCAGGCGGGGCCGAGGCTCGGCTCGCGACGCGCTCTCCGCACTCGACCAGGTAGCCGCCGCCGGCGGCTTCCACGACGACGCTCCCTCTTTCGACGAGCTGGTCGAGGCCCTGTGCGAGCGTGACCTCGACCGGGCGCTGGCCGCCCTCGCCGAACGTTGCGCCACCGGCCGCCAGCCGCGGCAGCTGGCCACCGAGCTGCTCGAGCGCCTGCGCCAGGCGTTCCTCTCCACGGTGGCACCCAGCCTGGTGGGACTCCCCGACGAGGACGCCGCCCGGGTGGAGAGTCAGGCCCGCCGTCTCGGACGGGCGGCGACGGTTAGAGCGATGGAGCTGTTGGGCCAGACGCTGGTCGACATGAGGGAGGCGCCGGAGCCCAGGGTCCTGCTGGAGGTGGCCCTGGTCAGGCTCTGCCGTCCGGAGACCGACCCGTCTCCGGCCGCCCTGCTGGAGCGCATCGAGCGACTGGAACGGGCTACCGCCACCCACGGACCGCCGGTGGCGCCAGTACTGGACCGCCCAGCCACCGTGGCTGCCCCAGAGGCCAAGCCGAGCACCAAGGAAGCCTCGCCGCTCGACGGGCCGCGCCGCACGCTCGGCGCCTTCCGGACAGCGGCGGCCGCTGCCGCGGCATCGGCACCAAGCGCGCCACCACCCACCCCACCCGCTCCCACTCCTTCGCCGGACCCGACACCCCCGGCCGCGCCCCCGACAACCACGCCGGCCACGACCCCGGCCACATCGCCGGCGCCCACGGGCGAGGCGCCGGGAAGGGACGAGCTCACCCTGGCGTGGGCCGATGCCGTGCTCGAAAAGCTCAGCCAGCGGGCCCGGGCCCGGTTCCGGGTGGGCCGTTTCGTCGACCTCGGGGCGGGCGCCATCGGCTTTGCCCTGCCCAACGCCATCCACCGCGACCGCTGCCAGGAGCTGCTCGGCGAGGTCCACGGCGTGCTGGCGGCCCATTTCGGCCGGCCGGTGACCCTTCGTCTCGTGCTCGACGCCGAGGTCGGCTCGGCCGCAACCGCCGAAGCCGAGGTGGCCGCCGAAGCCGAGGAGGAGGACATCGACGTGTCCGAGCTCCAGCCCGCTCCCGCCTCGGAAGTAACCTCGCCCGTCGACCAACTGCTGCAGGCGTTCGAGGGCGCCACGGTGGTCGAGGAATAGCGAAGGAGCGGCCCATGGCCAAGCAGAGCCCCAGGCACACGCCCAAGCAGCCCAAACAGCCGAACATGGGCGACCTGCTCAAGCAGGCCCAGAAGATGCAGGAGCAGCTCATGGAGGCGCGGAGCGCCGCCGAGGAGCAGGAGGTGGAAGGCCAGGCCGGTGGTGGGGTGGTGAAGGTCCGCGTCACCGGCGCCATGGAGTTCCTCGGCGTCACCATCGACCCGGCAGCCGTGGACCCCGACGACGTCGGCATGCTCGAAGACCTGGTCCTGGCCGCCATCCATGACGCCACGGCCAAGGCCGCCGAGCTGTCCGAAAAGGCCATGGGCGGCTTCGACCTCGGCGGCCTCGGCGACCTGGGCGGCCTCGGAGGCGCGTTGGGAGGCGCCCTGGGGGGCGGCCCCGGCGGCCTCTGAGCCTGCCGACCCGGTCCCCTCCCGCCTTGTACGCCGCTCCCGTCCAGACGCTCATCGACGAACTGGGCCGTATGCCGGGCGTGGGCCCGAAGTCGGCGCAGCGGATTGCCTTCCACCTGCTGAAGCTGCCGAAGGACGACGCCACCCGCCTGGCTAGGGCCATCAACGACGCCAAGGACCGGGTCGCCTTCTGCCGCCGCTGCTTCAACGTGTGCGAGCGGTCGTCCGGCGACGATGGGAGCGAGTGTGGGATCTGCCTCGACCCCCAGCGCGACCCCACGCTGGTGTGCGTCGTCGAGGAGCCCCGCGACGTCGTGGCGGTGGAGAAGACCCACGAGTTCCGCGGCCGCTACCACGTGCTGCAGGGTGCCATCAGCCCACTGGAGGGGATCGGACCCGACCGGCTGCGCATCCGCGAGTTGCTGGCGCGCCTGGATACCGAAGGGGTGACCGAGGTCATCCTCTGCACCAACCCCAACATCGAGGGAGAGGCCACGGCCATGTACCTCGCCCGGCTGCTCAAACCACTGGGTGTTCGGGCCACCCGTATCGCCAGCGGCCTGCCGGTTGGTGGCGACCTCGAGTATGCCGACGAGCTCACCCTCGGGCGGGCGATCGAGGGCCGCCGCGAGCTCGACGGATGAGGGTCCACGTCCTCGACGGCACGTACGAGCTGTTCCGCCACCACTACGCACGGCACGCGCCTGGCGCTTCCAGGGACGCGTCGGCAACCGAAGTTGACGAACTCGCCGGCACCCGCGGGGTCGTCTGGAGCGTGCTCGGGCTCCTCGAGGAGGGTGTGACCCATCTCGGAGTGGCCACCGACCACGTCATCGAGTCGTTTCGCAACGGCCTCTGGCCGACCTACAAGTCGAGTGCCGGGGTGCCCGACACCATCCTGGACCAGTTCGGCCTGCTGGAGGATGCCCTCAGGGCCCTCGGGGTCACGGTCTGGCCGATGGTGGACTTCGAGGCCGACGACGCCCTTGCCGCGGCCGCGTCCGCCGCGGCCGACGATCCGACCGTCGAGCAGGTGGTCGTGATGACGCCCGACAAGGACCTGGCCCAGTGCGTCCGGGGGACGCGGGTGGTGCAACTCGACCGCCGCAAGGGCACCATCACCGACGAGGACGGCGTGAAGGCCCGCTACGGCATCTTGCCGGAGTCGATCCCCGACTGGCTGGCCCTCGTCGGCGACTCGAGCGACGGGTTCCCCGGGCTCAAGGGTTGGGGCAAGCAGGCAGCGTCGACGGTGTTGGCCCGCTACCCCCACCTCGAGGACATACCGGAGCACGCCTGGCGGTGGGAGGTCGACGTTCGGGGCCGCAACGGCCTGGGCGCCGTCCTCGGAGCCAACCGTGAGCTCGCCAGCCTGTTCAGGGACCTGGCCACCCTGCGCCGCGGACCCGAAGTCCTCGGCGCGCCGCTCGAACCAGAGGCGCTGCGGTGGCCGGGGCCGACCCCCGGGCTCGCCGAGATGGCCGACCTCCTCCGGGCGCCGCGGCTGGCGGAGAAGGCCGCCGCCATCGCCCGGTAGCCTCGGCATCCGATGTCGAGCCCGCTGGACGACCTGGCCGAGCGACGCCGGCAGGCTCATAACGCCGGTTCAGCCAAGGCGGTCGCCCGCCAACACGAGCGGGGCAAGCTAACTGCGCGCGAGCGGGTGGAGGCACTGCTCGACCCGGGAAGCTTCGTGGAGCTCGACCTGCTGGCCCGCCACCGGGCGGTCGACGCCGGATTGGATGAGCGCCCCTACACCGATGGCGTGATCACCGGCTGGGGCACGGTCGACGGTCGACGGATATTCCTGTTCTCCCAGGACTTCACCGTCTTCGGCGGCTCCCTCGGCGAGGTTTTCGCCGAGAAGGTGCACAAGGTGATGGACCTCGCCGCAGCGATGCGCGTGCCGTTCGTGGGGCTCAACGACGGCGCTGGCGCCCGCATCCAGGAGGGCGTGGTGTCGCTCGTCTCCTACGGCGGGATCTTCACCCGTAACGCTCATTCGTCGGGAGTGGTCCCCCAGATCAGCGTGATTATGGGCCCGTGCGCGGGCGGCGCCGTCTACAGCCCGGCCCTGACGGACTTCGTGTTCATGGTCGCCGACTCGTCGTACATGTTCATCACCGGCCCCGACGTCGTCCGCACCGTCACGGGCGAGGACGTGAGCCTCGAGGAGCTCGGCGGGGCGATGACCCATGCCACCCGCTCGGGGGTGGCTCATTTCGTGGCGCCCGACGACCGGACCTGCCTGGCCGAGGTCCGCCGCTTGTTGTCTTTCCTGCCCTCCAGCAGCGAGGAGGCCCCTCCCCGCTCCCCTCCGGCAGACCGGCCCGACCGGACCGCCCCCGACCTCGCCGAGCTGGTCGCCCCCACCGGGAACAGCGGAACCGGCCCCAAGCGGCCGTACGACATGGTCTCGGTCATTGCCGCGGTCGTCGACGGTGCCGACTTCTACCAGTACTCGCCGCTGTGGGCCCGCAACATCGTGTGCGGGTTCGCCCGTATCGACGGCCACCCGGTCGGCATAGTGGCCAACCAACCGCAGGTGCTGGCCGGAGTGCTCGACATCGACGCGTCCGAGAAGGGTGCCCGTTTCGTCCGCACATGCGACGCCTTCAACGTGCCCGTCGTCACCTTCGTCGACGTCCCCGGCTTCCTGCCGGGCACCGACCAGGAGCACGGCGGCATCATCCGCCACGGGGCCAAGCTCCTGTACGCCTTCTGCGAAGCCAGCGTGCCCTGCGTCCAGGTGGTGATCGGCAAGGCCTATGGCGGCGCCTACGTGGTCATGAGCTCGAAGGCCATCGGCGCCGACCTCGCCTTTGCCTGGCCGACAGCGGAGATCGCGGTCATGGCCCCGCAGGGCGCAGTGGAGATCCTCAACCGCCACGAGCTGGAGCAGGCGAAGGACCCGGCCCGGCGCCGGGCCGAGCTGGCCGCCGAGTACGCCGAGACCCACGCCACCCCTTACGTGGCCGCCGAGCGGGGCTACGTCGACGACGTCATCGACCCGGCCACCACCCGGCCGGTACTCGTGGAGGCCCTCGCCATGCTGCGCTCGAAGCACGCCCAGCCCCTGCGCAGGAAGCATGGCAACGTCCCCCTCTGAAGGCTTGACGCCGGCCCTGCCGGTCACCGACATAGTGGCCGCCGCGGCCGCCGCGGCCGTAGCCCTCATGGTGGAAGAGGCGGGGCAAGCCGCGGCTCAGTCCCCCATGTCGGCGCCGAGCCAAGGCCGGTGGCGATGGTGCGGCGCCACGTGGGGCACCGGTTGGAGCTGACCACTGTCGCCGACGACGAGGCCGTCCTCCATGACGGCACCACCGTCGTCCGGCTCCAGGCCTTGGAGCCCGACACCGACTACACCGAGCACGGCCACAGCTTCCGGACCCTGGCGCGGCCCGGAGGGGAACGGCTGGCGACGGTGGCGACGGTCAACGACCTGCACATCGGCGAGACCGAATGCGGCCGGTACGACGGTGTCGACCTCGGCCCCGTTCTGCGGTCCGAGCCCGGCGAGGATCCCTATCCCGAGACGATGAGCAAGGCCGTCGTCGCCGAGATCGCGGCCCTCTCTCCCGACGCGGTGGTGGCCAAGGGCGACCTGACGGCTCGCGGCGCGGTGGCCGACGTGGCGACCTTTCTGGACCACTTCGTCACCGCGTTCGACGACCGCCTGCATTGCCTCAACGGGAACCACGACGTGGCCGGGACGGGCTCCGCCGGGTTGGACGCCCCGCCGGTCGCCGAGGTGACCCTGCCGGGCGTGCGGCTCGCTCTCCTCGACACGTCGCTCCCCGGCCGCGCCTCCGGCGCGCTGAACGCCGACCAGCTGGCGTGGCTCGACGAGCTGGGGTCGCGCGCCGACCGCCCCGTTCTCGTGTTCGGCCACCACCACCCGTGGAACCCCGGCTCGCCTTCCCGACCGGCGAGCTACTTCGGCATCGAGCCCGGGGCGTCGGAGCGTCTCGTCGACGTCTTCGCCCGCCGGCCGACATTGGCCGGCTACTTCGCCGGCCACACCCACCGAAACCGCGTGCGCCGGTTCGCCCGTACCGGCGATGTCCCCTGGGTCGAGGTCTCCGCGGTCAAGGACTACCCGGGCGGGTGGGCTGAGTACAGGGTGTACGAGGGCGGCGTCCTCCAGGTGTTCCGGCGGGCGTCGGCTCCCGAAGCGCTGGCGTGGACCGAGCGTACGCGCGCCTTGTTCGGCGGCCTGTACCCCGGCTACTCCTTCGGCTCTCTGGCCGATCGCTGCTTCGCCATTACGTTTGCCCGATGACTAGAGGACCGCTCGCCCTGGTAGGCGGCAACGAGTGGCAGGAGAGATGCACCTTCGACACCCAGCTGTGGGCCGACAGCGGGGCCAACGAGGTTCTCGTGCTGCCAACCGCCGCGGCCTACGAGCACCCGGAGCGGGCGGTCGCCCAGGCCGAGCAGCATTTCGCCAGCTTCGGCGCCAAGGCCACAGGACTCATGGTCCTGCGCCGGACCGATGCCGTGTCCGAGGCCAACGCCGCTGCGGTGCGGGCCAGCCGGTTCATCTACCTCTCCGGTGGCTCCCCCATGCACGTGCGATCCGTCCTGAAGGACTCACTCGTCTGGCAGGCCCTCGTGGAGGCCCACGAGGGAGGGGCGGTGCTGGCGGCCTCGTCGGCCGGGGCGATGGTGCTCTGCGATCCCATGGTCGACCCCCGGGGCGGCGCGTTCACGCTTGGCCTTGGCCTCGTAAGCCAGCTCGCCCTGATCCCCCACCACGACACCTGGTCAGAGGAGAAGGCCAAGCGCACGATCCATCTGGCCCCGCGCGACGTGCCGATCGTCGCCATAGACACCCAGACCGCCGTCCTCCGCCACCCCGACGGGTCGTGGCGCGTCGAGGGGGCGGGGACGGCGGTGGTCTTCGTCAACGGCAGCGAGGCCGGGCTCGAGGCCCTGCCCCACTAGCCGCCGACGTCGCCGCGGGCCGGTCCCAGCCCCTAGGGGCCGACCCGGGTCACGAAGGCGTCCCGGCCCGGCTGGTCGGGCTGGAAGCGGTCCTCGATCGGGAAGTCGATGGAATCGGTGCTGCCGGCCACGTAGGCCCGGTTGCCGTCGACGCTGATCCCGAAGCCCCCGTCGTTGCCACTGCCTCCGACGTACGTGGAGTAGACGACCTGGGTGCCGTCGGGCCGGAGCTTGGTCACGAAGGCGTCGAACGCCGGCTGGTCGGTGGCGAGGCGGCTACGTGAGAGCGGGAAGTCGATCGACTCGGTGAACCCAGTTACGTAGGCGTTGCCGTCGGCCACGGCGATGGCCATGGCCTGATCGTTGGCGCCTCCGCCCAGGTACGTGGAGAAGAGGAGCTGGGAGCCGTCGGCTCGCAGCTTGGTGACAAAGGCGTCGGTGCCCGGCTGGTTCGGTTGGTAGCGGTTCTTGATCGGGAAGTCGATCGAGTCCGTGAACCCGGTCACGTAGGCGTTGCCGTCGGCCACCGAGATGCCCGTGCCGCGGTCCAACCCGGCGCCACCCAGGTAGGTGGAGTAGACGAGCTGAGAGCCGTCGCCACGCAGCTTGGTGACGAATGCGTCCAGACCTCCCGTGTCGGCCCGGAACTGGGTCTTGATTGGGAAGTTGAGCGAGTCGGTGAACCCGGTGACGAATGCCTCACCGTCGGAGACGGCGATGTCGTGCGACTCATCAGTAGCCGCACCACCCAGGTAGGTCGAGTAGACGAGCTCCGCCCCGTCCCCCCGGAGCTTGGAGACAAAGGCGTCGCGGCCGGGCTGGTCGGCCTGAAAGGCGCCCCGCACCGGGAAGTCCACGGAGTCGGTGTAACCAGTCACGTAGGCGTTGCCGTCGGCCACCGCCACCGCCAGGGCCTGGTCGTAGGCACCACCGCCGAGGTAGGTGGAGAACTCGAGCTTGGAGCCGTCCGGGCTCAGCTTGGTGACGAAGGCGTCCGGCCCGGGGCGGTCGGGCTGAAAAGCACCCTTCAGCGGGAAGTCGATGGAATCGGTCAAGCCGGTGACGTAGGCGTTGCCGTCGGCCACGTCGATCCCGTGGCCCTCGTCGTTGCCAGCACCACCGAGGTAGGTCGAGTAGACGACCCGCGAGCCATCAGCGCTCAGCTTGGTGACGAAGGCGTCGGTGCCCACGCCGTTGGGCTGGAAGCGGTCATCGAGAGGGAATTCGACCGACGTCGTAGACCCCGTCACGTAAGCGCCGCCCCCTGAGACCACGATGTCGCGGGCGTCGTCGTCGCCCGAACCACCGAGGTAGGTCGAGTAGTTCAAGACCGGGTCGATCACCAACGGGAGGCTGTGGTCGTAGGCCCCTACCGAGAACCCGATCTGCCCCGGCCCCCGCAGGACGTAACCGCCGTCGACCGGGACCCGAGTCGTTCCGACCGGCTGGTACAAGAGCGGCGCGTCCTGGCGGATCTCGCCGCCCGGACCGGTGAGGACCAGGTCGCCGCGGTGGTCGATCCGGGTCGACTGGGCACCGGTGATCGTCCAACCGATGGCCGACGGGTCGGCGCCGGGCTGTAGCACGAAGTCGTACTCGAGCTTGCTCTGGTTGCCGTA
Organism: Acidimicrobiales bacterium; assembly: GCA_050742415.1. Taxonomy (GTDB): domain Bacteria; phylum Actinomycetota; class Acidimicrobiia; order Acidimicrobiales; family AC-14; genus JBOGIF01. The sequence goes on from JBOGIF010000091.1 coordinate 11,670, forward strand.
GAACACCAGGTCGGTGCCGGGGTAGACGCCGCGGTAGCGAGCCTTGGCGAAGGTGGGCAGGTTCGTGTGCCAACCCGATTCCTCACCGCCGGTCACGTAGTTCACGGTGGCGCCCAAACCGTCCTCGGCCACCGGCCCGGCGTTCGTCGCGGCGCCCTCCAGGGCCATCCGCAGCTCCCACGCCGCAGTCTTGCCAGTAGACGCCGATTCCGGCCTGGTCAGGCGCAGCACGGCCTCCGACGACGTGAGGAACACGCCGTAGCCCCGCCCCCGGGTCAACAGCTTCACCGCCGGGTTGGCCTGGCCCTGGTTGGGCTCGAAGCTCAGGGGCAGTCTGGCGAGCGATTGGGCGGCAGCCGCCTTGGACTCGGCCACTCGGTCCTCGCCGGTGGGCTTGCTCGGGGAGATCCGGCCGTCGAGCGACAGGTTCGTCCCCACCGACCAGGTGCCGACGGCCAGGCCGCCGGCCACGAGCGCCGTAAAGAGCCGAGCCGACCGCAACGTCCTCGCGCGCGCCATCGATGACCTCCATCGCCAAGGAAATCGCGGCCCCCTCGACAGGCTCCCTAGCAAAGTGCCTGCCGCCACCTACGGCCGGTAACCGTAGCAAGGCTGTTGCTGGTGAGGCAAGGGGTGACGATGAGGTTTTTGTTGCTTGTGTGGCTGCCGAGGTTCGCCGGCTTCTGGCGCGGGAGGCCACCGGGCACGATGCCCGGCGGGATCAGCTCTCGGCGATGGTGACGGTCTCGATGGTGACGGTCTCCTTGGGCTTGCCGGCGCCGGGCGAGCCCACCGCGTCCAGGGCGGCCACCACGTCGAGGCCGGCGACGACCTTGCCGAACAGCGAGTACTGCGGCGGCAGCCGCATACCGTCGGGGCCGCTGATGATGAAGAACTGGCTCCCGTTGGTGTTGGGACCGGAGTTGGCCATGGCCAGCGAGCCGAGCTCGTAGCGTCCCGGCTTGGGCAGCTCGTCGGCGAACTTGTACCCCGGCCCACCCCTGCCGGTCCCCTCGGGGTCCCCGCCCTGTATGACGAAGCCGGGGATCACCCGGTGGAAGGCGACGCCGTCGAAGTAGTGGTACCGGGCCAGCACCACGAAGTTGTTCACCGTCGCCGGGGCTGCAGCGGCGTCGAGGGCGATGGTCATGGTGCCCTTCGACGTGGCCATCGTCGCGGTGTAGGACTTCGTTGAGTCGATGCACATGGGCGGGGGACCGTCGAAGCGCCGCTTCTGCGGGCTGGACCCGTCGGCCTCAGGACACTCGGTTGCCATTTGGTTCAGCTCTCCTTGACGATGAGGGATTGGATGGTGACCACCTCGGTCGGACTCCCGGCGGGCGTGCCGACCGACTCGATGGCCTTCACGGTGTCCAGCCCGGCGGTGACCTGGCCGAAGAGCGCGTAGTTAGGAGGGAGCCCGACTCCCTGGGCGCCGGTCACGATGAAGAACTGGCTGCCATTGGTGTTGGGACCGGAGTTGGCCATGGCCAGCGAGCCCACCTCGTACTGCCCAGGCTGAGGAAGCTCGTCGGCGAACCGGTACCCCGGCCCGCCCCTGCCGGTGGCCTCCGGGTCGCCTCCCTGGATCACGAACCCGGGGATGATCCGGTGGAAGGCGATGCCGTCGAAGTAGCGGTAGCGCGCCAGCACCACGAAGCTGTTGACCGTCCGGGGCGCAGCTTTGGCGTCGAGGGCGATCGTGATCGGCCCCTTGTTCGTCGTCATCTCGGCCTCGTACGCCTTGGCCGTGTCGATGCACGTGGGGGGCTCCGTGGCGAAGCTCCTGGTCCGCTCCGAGGAGCCGTCCGCCTTGGGGCAGGGCGTGTCACCCGTCAAGGTTCGGCCGGCGGGGGCAGGCGGCGGCGTGACGGGAGCCTTCGACGAAGCTGCGGTCGTCACCGGGCTGGCGGAGGTGGCGGTTGCATCCGGCTCGTTCTCCTTGGCGGCCTTGGCTCTGTCCGAGCCGCACCCAGCGAGCAGGCTGCCGAGCACGGCCACCGCCAACGCAGTCCAAGCCGTCGTCCGTCGCCGTTCGTGGTTGTCCATGGCCGCCGACCGTAACCCGGCGAACCACGGGGGCCGGCGCTGGTAGCTTCGCTCGGCCGTGGGCTCGTCCGCTCAGAAGCTCGTCGTCCAGAAGTTCGGGGGGACCTCCGTCGCCGATGCCGAGCGCGTGGGTGCGGTCGCCGACCACATCGCGCGCACCGCTCGCCGGGGCAACCAGGTGGTCGCCGTGGTAAGCGCCATGGGCAAGACCACCGACGACCTGCTGCGGCTGGCCCACGAGGTCTCCCCGGAACCGCACGCTCGCGAGCTGGACATGCTCGTCACCGCGGGCGAGCGGATCTCCATGTCCCTGCTCTGCATGGCCGTGTCCGACAGGGGTGTGCCGGCAGTGTCCTTCACCGGCAGCCAGGCCGGGATCGTGACCGATTCGGCGCACGGCAAGGCCAAGATCCTCGAGGTCCGCGCCGACCGCCTTCTGGAGGCCCTCTCGGCGGGACAGGTCGTGATAGTCGCCGGCTTCCAGGGCGTGTCAGTAGACCGCGACGTCACGACTCTTGGGCGCGGAGGCTCGGACACCACCGCGGTGGCCCTGGCCGCGGCGATGGGAGCGGACGTCTGCGAGATCTACACCGATGTCGCCGGGGTCTACACGGCCGACCCCCGCGTCGTGCCGGCGGCCCGCATGCTGCCCACCGTCTCCTACGACGAAATGCTGGAGATGGCCGCCACGGGCGGCCGGGTCCTCGCTCTGCGGTCGGTCGAGTTCGCCCGCAATCACAACGTCCCCCTGCACGTCCGCTCGAGCTTCACGTGGGCGCCGGGCACCTGGGTCCAGAAGGAAGGCATGCCGGTGGAAAAGGCAATCGTCTCGGCAATCACCCACGACAGCTCCGAGGCCAAGATCACCGTGGTGGGCGTGCCCGACCGCCCCGGCATCGCCGCCCGCCTCTTCCGAGCCCTGGCCGACGAGGTCGTCAACGTGGACATGATCGAGCAGAACGTCTCGCTGCACGGGGTGACCGACATCTCCTTCACCCTGCCCAAGGCCGATCTTCCCGCCGCCATCCGGGTGACCGAGGCGGTGGCGGCCGAGATCGGGGCCACCGGCGTGACACCCGACGCCGACATCGCCCGCATAAGCCTCGTGGGCGCCGGCATGAAGACCCACCCCGGAGTGGCCGCCACCATGTTCGAGGTCCTCTCCGACGAGGGCGTGAACATAGAGATGATCTCCACATCCACGATCCGCATCAGCTGCGTGGTTCGGGCCGCCGAGATGGAGCGCGGGGTACGTGCCCTCCACGCCGCCTTCGAGCTCGAACAGCTACCCGATTGAGAGCAACCAGTAGGTTGTAACGCCGATGAACGTTGGGATAGTGGGCGCCACCGGGCTGGTGGGCGGAATCATGCGCTCGGTTCTCTCCGAACGCGGCTTTCCGGTGACCGATCTGCGCCTCTTCGCCAGCGCCCGCTCCGCCGGGAAGCGTCTCCCGTGGGCCGGCTGCGAGGTGGGGGTCGAGGAGGCCGCCACCGCCGATTTCACCGGCCTGGACCTGGTCCTGTTCTCGGCCGGGGCCACCCTCTCGCGCACCCTGGCGCCGCGGGTGGTCGAGTCGGGGGCCACCGTGATCGACAACTCGTCGGCCTGGCGCTCCGACCCCGAGGTGCCGCTCGTGGTGTCCGAGGTCAACCCCGGAGCGCTGGCCTCGATCCCCAAGGGGATCGTCGCCAATCCCAACTGCACGACGATGGTGGCCATGCCGGTGCTCAAGCCGCTGCACGACGAGGCCGGCCTACGGCGCATCGTGGTGAGCACCTACCAGGCCGTCTCCGGCGCCGGGCTCAAGGGGATCTCCGAGCTGGAGAAGCAGGTGGCCGATACTGCTGGCCGCTCGGGCGAGCTCGCGCTGTCGGGGTCCGCCGTCCCGTTCCCCGCGCCGGAGGTCTTCGCCGCCCCCATCGCGTTCAACGTCCTGCCTCTCGCCGGCCGCCTAGTCGACGACGAGACTGATGAGGAGCACAAGCTACGGAACGAGAGCCGCAGGATCCTCGACATCCCCGACCTGGGCGTGTCGTGCACGTGCGTGAGGGTGCCGGTGTACACCGGCCACTCGCTGTCGCTGAACGTCGAGTTCGAACATCCACTGTCGGTGGAGCGCGCCCGCCAGATCCTGTCCGTCGCCCCGGGCGTCACCCTGTCCGACATTCCCACCCCACTCGCGGCTGCCGGCGCCGACGACTCGCTCGTCGGCCGTATCCGGCGTGACCCGGGTGGTCCCAACGCGCTGGCGCTGTTCGTGAGCGGCGACAACCTGCGCAAGGGGGCCGCCCTCAACGCCGTGCAGATCGCGGAGGCGATCCTCGCCCAGGCCTAGGGGTTAGGAGACAAGTGACCAGCCAGCAGAAGCTCGTTCCCGTGTTCGTGTTCGTGGTGTTGGCGGCGGCCATCGGCTACGCCCTGCTCCCGTTCCGGTTCGCCGACGCCGTCAACTGCGGGCCGCCCCTGCTCGGCGCCAAGGCCAAGACCAAGACGGTGTCGAGCCGCGGGTTCATCAAGCCCGAGGAAGACTGCCTAGCGGCGGGCAAGAGCCGGCTCACCGTGTCCGCCGTGGTCGCGTTCATCGCCGTGCTGGCCGGCACCGCCATGGTGGGGCTGCAACCCCTCAGCCAGGAATGCCTGAGCGGCGGCCACGACGACTGCACCGAATGGTGGCCGAACATCGCCGGCGGCCTGGGGGAGCGCCTGGGCTGCCAGTGCGACTGCCACTCCGCCGCCTGGTGAGATTGGTCGGGATGTCGTCGGGCCCTGTCTTCATCCGGTTCTTCTGGCCGATTCTCGCCGCGCTGCGTGAACTGGGCGGATCCGCGAAACCCCGTGAGGTCGTCGACCTGGTGATCGAAAGGCTCGAGATCCCCGACGACGAGCGAGCCGAGCGAACCAAGAGTGGCTCGCTACGAGTCGTCAACCAGGTTCATTGGGCTCGGAACTACCTCGCTTGGGCTGGTTTGCTCGATGGCTCGCAGCGAGGGAGGTGGGCGCTGAGCGCCAAGGGCTGGGAAGTGCCCTTGGAGCAGCAGCATCAGCAATCCGCCTTCGATCTCTTCAAACAAGTCCGAGTCGAGCACAGAGACGAATGGGGACGGTCTTCCGGAGACGACGCAAGTGACGACGCTGAGTCCGAGGAGACGCCGGTTGCCCTCGACGAAGTGGAGTCGGGCGAGATCGCCTTGACGACCGATCTTCGCTCGATCGTCCTCGCGCTCAGCCCAGCCGGGTTCGAGAACCTTTGCAAGCGCTTGCTCACGGAGCTCGGCCTAGTCCAGCTTCGAACCGTCGGACAGGCCGGTGATCGAGGCATCGATATCGAAGGTCACCTCCGGGTCAATGCCGTGGTGACCTTTCGCGTTGGCGTCCAGTGCAAGCTCTACAGCGATGGGAACAAGGTGACGCCACGTCAGATCCGTGAGTTCCAGGGGGCGCTCGGTCCTTACGACCGCGGGATCTTCATGACAACAAGCGTCTTCACCCAGCAGGCCGAGGACCAAGCGGCATCACCGGGCTACAAGCCGATCGATCTGATCGACGGTGAAAGGTTGATCGAACTCCTCCAGGAGAACGGGCTCGGGATCAGGCGTGTGACGCTTGTCGACCACAGCTTCTTCGCGCCCTTCCGCTAACGGCTGCTCCTAGGCTGCACCGTCTCCGGACCGCTACGGCCCGGTGCCTTCGGTTCCCGCCAGGGCGGCGTCGACCTCGCTCGCCAACCGGTCCTGCCAGTCTTCATCGCCCTGGCGGACGTCAGCCCAGACGGCACTCTCGTGGACGATGCGCTTCGCCTCACCGAGGGGTAGGCGGAGGTGCTCGACAGTCGCCTTGATGCAGTCGACCTTGGAGAAACCCTCGGCCCGGAGGGCGGCGATGATGGCGTCCCAGCGGTCGCCGGCCTGCCACAGGGTGGCAGCTCGCTCCGTCACCGAAACGCTCATCGGGGCTTCCTTTCGAGGTCGATGGTCACGTCCACGATACGCCCGGGGCGAGCGCCGGTCAGCCGGACTCCGGTGACATGGAGCCGGGTGAAGCCCGCTGCTCGAAGGCGCGGGAACAGCTCGGAGCGGGAGGCGGCCATGAGGGGACCCACGCCGACCACGGCCCGTTCGACGCCGGCCGGGAAGACGGCCATGTCCCGGAGATGGAGGGTGGCGCCGTCGATCTCGACCTCCGCCAGCAACTCGATGCGCACGCCCGCAACGACCGTGTGCCACTCGAACAGCTCGCCGGGCCAGACGCCGTCAGGGTCGGTCACCTTGTCGCGGTAGCGCGCACTGGTCGGGAAGGCGGGATTTGAACCCGCGGCCTCAGCGTCCCGAACCCCGTCCGGGCCGATTCCATCGATGCAGGTCGAGGCACTGTCGGGCACGAAAGCCCAGTTCAGACAGCATTTCGGCCTGTCCGATGGTGACCGCCAGAAACCGCCTGGGCGCGTACGAATGTGGTCTGTCTGTGGTCTGAAACGTCGTTCCTCGCCGTAGCCTGTCGTCGCGGATCCTGCCGGTCGACGTCATGCCGGCTCGACCACCGCGCCGTACCGCTGCTGTGCGGCCTGGGCCGAAGTGCCGAGTATGTCGCCGATCCGTTGCCAGGAGAGTCCCTTGGTTCTGGCCGCGGCGACCGCTTCGACCACCTGGCGTTCGCCGCGCGCCCGTGCGATGGTCGCTCGCTGGAGCAGGTACTCCTCAACCGGTCGTTCATCGCCAGGCTTCGGGTCGTAGCCCTCGAAGCGCTGGGCGAGCTCGTCGCCGTGATCGATGATCTCTTGGATTGATCGAGGCATCGGCTACTCCAGGAACTTGGATCGGGCCGGCATGGCGTGAACGATGAACTCGATGCCCTCGCCCGCCGCGACGCCGACCTCCAGCAGGGCCGCAGACTCGCCAGCGCCGATGAGCATCGTCAGGTCGCCGAGGTCGAACACTCGGATCGGGTTCCGATAGGCGTGCAACATGTCGTCGTCACGGACCCCGTGCTTGCGAGCACTCGCAAGCACCACCGGGTCCACACCCAAAGGTACCTTGACAACCTGCCGATGTCACTGGCCGGGTGATCCGCTGCCACCTCTCCAGCTGACAACCGTCGTTCCCCGGGCCGGCTATTGCGGAAGGAGTCGTGCGTGGCGGAACTCGTCGATCGCCTGCTCGGGGATCCCGACGGCGTCCAGGTGGACGATCGACTCGCCCAGCCGAACTCGCTCGGGCTCGACGGCCTCCCCGAGGAACGTCCAGATGAAGCCGGTGTCGTCGATCTGGTTCACGTCGGCCGCGAGGGTTACCTCGATGTCGCTGGGTTGGTAGGAACGGCGGCGGCGACCACGAGGCCTCGGCCGGCTCACGAGCGGGATTCGCTCGCGTCGATTTCAGCGAGAAGGCGGTCCTGCCATTCGCCGTCTCGTGCCCGTACGTCCGCCCACGTCTGGCTGTCGTGAACCACACGCTTGGCGTCGTCGAGCGGCAGTCGGAGCAGCTCCACGGTGGCCTTGATGCAGTCGACCTTGGTGAAGCCCTCGGCCCGAAGGGTGGCCAGGATCGTGTCCCAGCGGGCTCCGTCGTCCCACAGGCTCGAAGCCCGGTCGGTAACCTGAGTGCTCACGTTGGCTCCCCCGTGAGGTCGATCGTGATGTCAACTGTACGCCCGGGGTTGGTTCCCTACCCAGGACGTTGGCCGCTCTTTCAGGTGCTCCCGGAGTTGCCCGCACACCGTCGATGTGAGTTGCACCGTTCGCCGAGAGCCGCTCTTGGGTGGACCCTGCTCGGTGCGCCCACCTACGACCGTGAGCGCTCCGCCACCTCAACCTTGCCCGCCTCCAGATCGACCAGGCGGACCTCCTGGAGGGTCTTTGGCGCGGTCTGCTCAGTCGGCGCTACTTCTCGGCGGGCTCGCAGCCGGGCTGGCCGGGCAGAAGCGGGCGGAAGGCCAGGGAAACGAGCTTGCCGTCGACAGCCCACGGGGTGCGAGCGGTGGCCCGGTTCAACGCCTGCCGCAGGGTGGTGGCGTCCGCGCCGGCCACCAGGGTGCACGAGGGGTCGACTGCCGGGTCCCCGTCCCGGCGCAGCAGCGTCGACAGGGGCCACCGCATTTCGGGCTGGGGGAGTTCGGGTTCGGCCCGGTAGGCACCCAAGAGGTAAACCGCGATGGCCTCGGGCTCCCATGGCGACTCGCCCGGCGGCAGGTCCTGCGTGGCGTCCACGAACGCCGAGAGGGCGCGCCGGGCTGGGGTGTCGCCTGAGGCGAATTCGAGCGCGTAGGCGGAATGCCGGTACGTCCGGCCGCCGGCGTTGATAACCACGACCGTATTGGCTGCATCGGCCACGAGGCCCACCGGCTGACCGTCCTCGCGGGTGGTGGGCAAACTGAAGTCGAGGGAGTCGGCAAGCAGGCCAAGTTCGGCGGCTCACTTCACCAGGTCGTCGACCACAGCGGCGTCGGCCCGCACCGACTGGTGGGGCACCATCGCCGGCCCGGGGTAGATCTCCGGCACGGGGGCCGGCGTGATCACCAAGCTGTCACCCAGCACGGTCAGCGTGGGCGTTGTCGACACGAAATCCTCGGGGGGCCCGAAGGTGGGGTCGAGCATCACTTGGACCACCACATCGTCGGCACCCGTCGGCCGGGCCGGGAACGGCGCGTTGCCCGCCGTGACCGTGCTCTGGGCGCAGGCGGCTAGTGCAAGTGCCAGAGCCAGCGCTCGGACCGGCGACTTCCACGCGTACGCCGCGAGCACGCTCGCGAGGCTAGCCACATGAGTGAGTGAGTCGGGAAGGCGGGATTTGAACCCGCGGCCTCAGCGTCCCGAACGCTGCGCGCTGCCAAGCTGCGCCACTTCCCGTTGGCCTGATCCTACCGGCTGCCGGCCTGCACCTCGCGTTCGTGGTCGAGGAGATGGCGCTTGGCGTCGAGCCCGCCGGCGTAGCCGGTGAGGGCTCCGCTCGCCCCCACGACCCGGTGGCAGGGAACGACGATCCAGATGGGGTTGCGCCCGCAGGCGGCGCCCACCGCTCGGGCCGCCGTGGGCCGTTCCACGGCACGGGCGATACCGCCGTAGGTGGCGGTGGCGGCGAAGGGAACGGCGCAGAGGGCCGACCAGATCCGGCGCTGGAGATCGCTCCCGCGCAGGTCCAGGTCCAGATCGAAGGCCCGGCGGTCCCCGGCGAAGTACTCGTCGAGCTGGACGACCACCCGCGCCAGCGGTCCGGCGTCGTCGATCAGGTCGGCCTCGGGCTGGCGCCCCGGTGCCGGGCGGTGGGTGGTCAGGTGGAGACCGACCAGCACGCGCTCGTCCCCCACGATCTGCGCGGGACCGAGGGGAGTGGGATGGGTCGTGCGGTAGAGCTTGGTCACGGAGCCTCCTGGTTCCAGAGGTGGTGGGTGGCATAGGAGCGCCACGGCCGCCAACGCATGGCGAGGCCGGCCGCCGATCGCGGACGGCAGTCCTGGCCCAGCGCGGCGAGGCCCCTCCGCACGCCCCGGTCGGTGGGCAGGAACGAGTCGGGATCGCCGAAGGCGCGCATGCGCACGTAGGCGACCGTCCACCCGCCGATGCCCGGCAGCTCCAGCAGCCGGGCGCTCGCCTCGTCGCGATCGGCCCCGGGATCCAGGCCGATCCGGCCGTCGGCCACGGCCGTGGCGAGAGCCACCACTGCTGCAGCCCGCGAACCGGGGAGCGCCATCGCCGCGGCGTCGGCCCCGGCGAGGGCGGCGGCGTCCGGGAACCGGTGGGTCAGTGTCCCCGACGGGGTGCCCAGCGGCCGGCCGAAGGCCAGGGCGAGCCGGCCTGCCAGTGCCCGGGCACCGGCCACGCTCACCTGCTGGCCCATCACCGCCCGCACCGCCATCTCGGCCCCGTCAACGGCACCGGGCGCCCGCAGGCCCGGCCGCCGGCGCACGGCCGGGCCCAGCACCGGGTCGGCACCGAGGAAACCGTCGACCGCCACCGGATCGGCGTCGAGGTCGAGGAGGCGGCGGGTGCGGCTGACCGCGGCCGGCAGGTCGCGCAGGTCTTCGAGGATCAGCCCCGCCCGCAGGTCGGTCCCGACCTCCACCACGCCGGCGCCGTGGGGCAGGTCCAGCACCCGCCGGAACCCCCCGCCCGCCGGCGCCTCCTCCACCCCCGGCACCGCCCGGCTCCGGAGGAAGCCGAGAAGGCGCGGCCCGTCGATCGGCTCCCGGTGCGGCAGGCGCAGGATCAGCCGGCCCGGGGCCGCCGGCACGACGTCGCCGGCCGGCCCGCTCCCGTCCGGCCGTCCCGCCCGGAGCTGTACCGGTGTGCACCCGTATACGTCGCGCACGGTGGCATTGAACTGGCGCACGCTGGCGAAGCCGGCGGCAAAGGCCACGTCGGCGGCGGAGAGGTCGGTGGCCTGCATCAGCGCCCGGGCGGTCTGGGTCCGTTGGGCCCGGGCCAGTGCCAGCGGCCCGGCGCCGACCTCATTAACCAGGAGCCGGTTCAGGTGGCGCTCGCTGTACCCGAGGCGCCGCGACAGGCCCCCTACGCCCTCCCGGTCGACGATCCCGTCGGCCACCAGGCGCATGGCCCGGCCGACGACGTCGGCCCGGGCGTTCCACTCCGGTGAGCCGGGTGTGGCATCGGGCAGGCACCGCTTGCAGGCCCGGAAGCCGGCCTGGTGGGCGGCCGCCGACGAGGGGAAAAACCGGACGTTCGCCCGTCTCGGGGTCGTGGCCGGGCAGCTCGGCCGGCAGTAGATCCCGGTCGTGGTGACCGCGGTGTAGAACCAACCGTCGAAGCGCGGGTCTCGGCTCCGGATGGCCCGGTAGCAGCGCTCGTCGTCCAGCACCCCACCAGCCTGGCGCTGTTCACGCCTCCCGTCTGGCGGGAATCGGACGGGGCGGTGGATTCACCCTTCCCGCGGCGGGACGGGGACGGTCACGGGCCGGAGCGACTCGTCCTCGAAGCGCCCGCCCCCGAGGAGGGCCCGTATGGCCCGGGTCAGACGGATGGGGTCGACGGGCTTGAGGACCCAACCGTCGGCGGTCGACTGGCGGGCGAGGAACACGTCGGCCCGGCGGTCGAGGAGCATCAGGACCGGCACGTGCCCGAGCCGGCCGGCGCCTTCCTCCAGCCGCAGGTCGAGGCACACGGCCATGCCGCCCATCTTCCCGATCTGGAGGTCGAGCACGACCAGGTCGGGCTGGTGGTGGACGACCGCCGGCAGCACCTCGGCCCCTCGCGTGAGCTCCCGGACCACGGTCGCGGGGTCGTCGAGGCTCCCCTTCACGTCGGCTCGAACGGTCGCGGCGTCGCTCGCGATCAGGATCTCGGGCACCGGGCCGAGGGTAGTGCCGGGTGCCGTTGGGTACCATCGCCGTCGTCCCTGCTTTCGGGCCAGGAGGTCTGGTGCTCCAAATCGAGCTCGACGAAGGCGAGGGATACACGATCTGCAGGCCGGTCGGGGAGCTCGATGCCTACACGGTCAGCCAGTTCCGTGAGTCCCTGGGCCAGCTTTCGGCCACCCCGAAGCTGCTCATCGACATGTCGGAGGTGCCCTTCGTCGACTCGGCCGGGCTGGGTGCCCTGATCGGCGGCATCCGCCGGGCCCGCGAGGTGGGAGGCGACGTGGCTGTTTGCTGCAACCGGCCGACGCTCGTGCGGCTGCTGCACACCACCGGGTTCGACCGCATCGTCACGGTCACCGACACGTTGGCCGAGGCCGCCCGGTCCCTGACGGATCAGCCAGCCACCACGTAGGCGCCCACCTCCGCCAGCCCGGCCAGGTCGTGGACGTCCGAGGCCAGCAGCGGGACGCTGGCCACCGGGACCCGCCCGATCCGCTCGGCCAGTGAGGCCACATGGGCCGCCTCGTCGTCGGCCAGGGCGGTTAGGTCGGCGAGGTTCGAGTAGAGGCCGCCGAGAGGAGAGCCGTCGTGTTCGGCCGCCCGCCGGCGATATCCCGCGGCGGTGGCCGACGCCGGGGCGAACCGGGGATGGACCCGGTTGACCACCAGCGCCGCTACCGGGATCGCCGCTTCCGCCAGCTTGTCGGCCAGGAAGGCGGCCTCGTCCATGGCGTCGCCCCGGGGGGCGCTCACCAGGACGAAGGCCGTACCGGGGTCGCCCATCAGGTCCCGAACCCGCTGGGCCCGCTGGCGGAACCCGTCCTCCATGCCCTCGAAGGCCTGGAAGAAGGCGACGGCGTCGGCCACGAGCTCCGAGCCGACGACCCGCGACACGGAACGCAGGACGGACTGGGTGGCGACGTTGACGGCCCGGAACGACGTGCGGGCCGGCATCATCAGCAGCCGGAACACCCGGTTCTCGAGGAAGCGGGTCAACCGGCGGGGGGCGTCGACGAAGTCGAGTGCGTTGCGGGTCGGGGGCGTGTCGACCACGACCAGGTCGAAGCGGCCTTCGTCGTGCAGTTCGAAGAGCTTCTCCATCGCCATGTACTCCTGGGTGCCCGAGAGCGCCCCCGCCACGTTGCGGTAGAAGCGGTTGGCGAGGATGGCCTCGGCCCGCTGCGGATCCGGCGCGTACTTGACCACCAGCGAGTCGAACGTGCTGCGGCTGTCGAGCATGAGGGCCCACAGCTCGCCCGGCCAGTCCCCGGCGACGAGCCTGGGGGTGTCGGGAAGGCCACCCGCTCCCAGCCCCATGGCGTCGGCGAGGCGCCGGGCGGGGTCGATCGTCACCACCACGCTGCGACGGCCCTGGCGGGCGGCGTCGACGGCCAGCGCGCCGGCAACGGTCGTCTTCCCGACGCCGCCGGGGCCGCAGCACACCACCATCGACCGTTCCGCCACCAGCGCCCCGATCCCCCCGCCGTCACCTTGGCCGACGGCGGCGGCGCCGACCCCGACGCCCGCCGGGTTCACCGGGTGGCCGCCCTCGGACCCTGCGGGAGCTCGCGCACCGCCGAGGCCAGGGCGCGGGCCAGCCGGTCGACCTGGGCCGGGCCGATGTCGACGGCGGGCAGCGCCGGGAGGTGAAGCTGGGCCAGCGGCAGGACCTCGCCCAGGCGCCTCACCTGGCCGTCCTGAAGCTCCTGGCGCTCGGCCCGGAACCGGGCCGCCGCCGCCAGCGCCTCCGCCTCCCCCGGTGGCAGCACGAGCCCCCGGCCCTCGGCCTCGGTCGCCGGGTCGGCGTCGAGCCCTTCGACGGTGGGGTCGAGCCGGTTCACGACCACCGGCGCAAGCGTCACGCCGGCCCGGTCCTCGAGCATGAAGGCGGTCTCGGCCACCTCGTTGACGGGGGTCTCCTCGGCCAGCGTCACCAGCAGGACCTGGCACCGGTCCGGGTCGGTGAGCATGTCCTGTACCTCCTCCGCCTGGTCCCGCAGCGGGCCGGACCGGACGGCGCCCAGCAACCCACTGGCACTCGTCAGGAACGAGACGGCGTGACCGGAGGCGGGGCCGTCGACCACGATCAGGTCGGCGGCGCCGGCCCGTTCGAGCTGCTTGACCTTGCCCAGCACCAGGATGTCCTTGATGCCAGGGGCGGCCGTGGCGGCCACCTCGACCACCCCGCTGCGGGCCAGCCGCCGCGACAGCCGGCCCAGGCCGTGGCTCTCCAGGTACTCGACCAGGGCGGCCTCCGGGCGCAGCCCGGTAACGGTGGCGGCCCCGGTAGTGTCGGCGGG
>JBOGIF010000092.1:0-9784 GCA_050742415.1 Acidimicrobiales bacterium
GCGTTGACCTGGTCAGAGGCCCTATGACCGGTCGGATGGCCAGTTGGGCTGGAACAGGTGCCACTGCTCGGGTACGCGGCGGATCAGGGCCTCCAGCTCGGCCGCCATTCGCTGGGTCACGGCACCGATGTCGCCGTCCAACGACAGCGGCGGGCGGACCACGGCGTGGTGGCCGGTGCCCTCGAAGTAGATGGCGGTCGGCAGCAACGGCACCTTCAGCCTCTGTGCGAGAGTGGCGGGGCCGGCGGGCAGCGTGGTCCGCTCGCCGAAGAAGTCGACCTCTATTCCTCCCCCGCCGATGTCACGGTCGGCCAGCAGGGCCACTACCTGGTTGGCCCGTAGCGCCCTCACGATCGCGAACCCGGCCTTGGGACCGAGCGGGATCACGGTGAGGCCGAAGGAGCGCCGGAGGTCGGCGAACCACTCGAAGAGCTCGGGCGGCTCGACCTGCTCCGCCACCACGGTCAGAGGGAACCCCTGGCTCACGAACCAAGCTCCCCCTACGTCCCAGCCACCGAGATGCGGTATCGCCAGAATGGCACCGCGGCCGGCCTCCCGGGCAGCCTCGATGTGGCCGAGTCCCTCGATGCTGAACCGGGAGTCGATCTCGGAGGGAGCCAGCGAGGCCAGCCGCAGCGACTCCATCCAGTAGCGGGCGTAGGACACGTAGGCGCTTCGCACCGCTCGAGCCAGGGCCCGTTCGTCGAGAGGCTCTGCGTGCGCCCGGCGTTGGTGGCGGGCGATCATCTCGGCCTGTCGCCGTGGCGCCAGGGGGGCGACGGCCTTGGCAAGAGACTCGATCAAAGGGACAGCGAGCGAGCGGGGCAGGGCGTTGGCGACGGCCGAAGCGGCCCGGAACAGGTGGTACGGGCGAAGCTCCCGCCACGACGGGGCAGGCGGCTTGAGCCGTCCGCGTGAAACCCCCCTCAGAGGTGTAATTGCGCGGATTCCCGGAGCGGGCGGGGTCGGCCGCGGGCTTGCTGGCGGGGCTACGGCCGGGTGCGGGTACGAAGCCAGGCCGCGGGTCGCGACGCCCGACGGGTGTTGGCCCGGCGGGACTCCCGGCCCAGCCGGCCAAGCCGATTCTGCCGCTGCTCACCGAGCCCGAACCCGACGCTCGGACGCCATCCCCGCCACCGCCCGATCGGGCGCGGATCCGCGGCGGCGGCCGCCTCCGCCGGGGGGCTGGCCTGGCGCCACACCATGGCGAAACGGTGACCGGCCGTCACCAGGGTGAGGACCAGCATCACCCAGAGGACCGGCACCATGATCATGCTGAAGACCAGGCAAGCGCCGAGGGCGAGCATCCGCTCCGCCCGCTCCATCAAGCCGCCACGGGCCGTGTAGCCCAGCGACTCCGCCTTGGCCCGCTCGTAGGACACCAGGCTCGAAGCACCCAGCACCGCCATCGGCAGAAGGGCGGCATGCGGCCCGTGGGTGGACGCCAGATACCAGGCGAAACCGCCCAACACGACGCTGTCGCTAATCCGGTCGGCGACCGAGTCGTAGAACGCACCCCGAGGCGATGCCGTGCCCGAAGCCTTGGCCACCGCTCCGTCGAGGATGTCGAGCATGCACGACACGAACAGAACGAACGCAGCCAGGCCCAGACGACCGGTACCGATCAGCCATGCCACCACGAAGGACAGCAGCAAGCCGGCGAGGGTGAGCTGGTCGGCGCTCACCCCGATGCGGCCGATGCCCGAGCCGACAGGACGCAGGCTCTTCTCCACGCCAGACCGGCACCGCTTGTCGAACATGCTGGTTACGAGGTTACTTCGCCCCCGTCCTTCGCGCCGCCATCAGTTCAGGCACGGGTCAGCGACACGAGCCGTCGCGCCGTAGGCTGCCGGTCCCACATCCCTTCTTGCCAGCGAGGCGCCCGTGAAGAGCTTCCCGCCCTCGAAGATCCGCAACGTTGCCCTGGTCGGCCACGGCGGTGCCGGCAAGACCTCGCTCGCTGAGGCCCTCCTGTTCTGCAGCGGCGCCATCTCCCGCATGGGCCGGGTCGAGGACGGCACGGCGACCACCGACGTCGAACCCGAGGAGATCCGCCGGCGGATATCCCTGTCGCTGGCGCTGGCGCCCTTCGAGTACGACGGGTTCAAGATCAACCTGCTGGTCGCCCCCGGCTACGCCGACTTCGTGGCCGACCTCGACGCCGCCCTGCGCGTCGCCGACCTGGCCGTGATCGTGGTGAGCGGGGTCGAAGGCGTCGAGGTGCAGACCGAGATGGCGTGGCGGCGGGCCGCCGCGCTGAACCTTCCGCGCATGTTCTTCGTCAACAAGCTCGACCGCGAACGTGCCAGCTTCGACCGCACCCTCGACCAGCTGCGCGACCGCTTCGGAGCCGGCGTCGCTCCCCTGGAGCTGCCGATCGGCGAGGAGACATCGTTCCGGGGCATTGCCGACCTGCTCACCGACACCGCCTTCGTCTACGACAAGGGGCGGTCCACCGAGGGAGAGATCCCCGACGACATGGCCGCCCGCGAGCACGTGGTCCACGACAACCTGGTGGAGGGAATCGTGGTGGCCGACGACGACCTCACCGAGCGGTACCTGGAGGGCGAGACCATCACCACCAAGGAGCTGGAGGACACCCTGGCCAAGGGCGTGGCCGCCGCCTCGGTGTTCCCCGTCACATGCGGTTCGGCTACGGCGCTCATCGGCATTGACCGGCTGGCCACCCTGATCTGCGAGGTCGGCCCGTCGCCACTGGACCGTCCGGCGGTGATGGTGGCGGCCGGCGGCACCATCATCGAGGTGACGCCAGACGCCGACGGCCAGCCGCTCGCAACCGTGTTCCGCACCGTGGCCGACCCTTACGTGGGCAAGGTTTCGTTCCTCAAGGTGCTGTCCGGCAGGATCCGCCCCGACACTGTCCTCACCAACCCGCGCAGCCACACCGACGAGAAGCTGCACTCGTTGTTCACGCTGCGGGGCAAGGAGCAGATCAGCCTCACCGAGCTGCCCGCCGGCGACATCGGTGCGGTGGCCAAGCTCGGCGAGACGGCCACCGGTGACACCCTCGCCCCCAAGGGCACGCCGGTCATCGTGCCCCCGCCCGACCCGCTGGTGCCGGTGCTATCGGTGGCCATCCGGCCGAAGTCCAAGGGCGACGAGGACAAGCTGATGACCGCCCTCCACCGGATCCAGGCCGAGGACCCGGTGCTACAGGTACGCCGCGACGACGAGACTCACCAGACCCTCCTGTCGGGCATGGGCGAGACGCACCTGTCCCTCGTGACCGAGCGCCTGGCCCGAAAGTTCGGCGTGGAGGTCGAGACCGAGGCCGTCCGTGTGGCCTATCGCGAGACTGTCACGCAGAACGCCGAGGCCGAGGGCAAGTACAAGAAGCAGACCGGTGGGCACGGGCAGTTCGGTGTGGCGTTCCTGCGGGTCGAGCCGCGCGAGCGTGGTGCCGGCTTCGAGTTCGTCGACAAGATCGTGGGTGGCGCCATCCCCCGCCAGTTCATCCCCGCGGTGGAGAAGGGCGTCCTCGAGACCATGTCCACCGGCGGTGTGTTCGGCTATCCGGTGGTCGACGTTCGGGTCACCGTCTACGACGGCAAGTTCCACGCCGTCGACTCATCGGAGATGAGCTTCAGGATGGCCGGCTCGCTCGGCTTCAAGGAGGCCATGGCCCAGGCCGGGCCGGTGATGCTGGAACCGATCTCGATGCTGGAGGTGACGGTGCCGATCGAGAACCAGGGCGACGTGATGGGCGACCTCAACTCCAAGCGTGGACGCGTCCAAGGGACCGAGGCGGTCGGCGGCGGCGAGCAGTTGGTCACCGCGCTGGTGCCGACATCAGAGGTCCTGCGCTACGCCATTGACCTGCGCTCGATCACCGGGGGTCGGGGAAGGTTCAAGGTCACCCACAACCATTACGACCTTCTGCCGGCCCACCTGGTCGACAAGGTGACCAAGCCGTCGTGAGCCACCGGCGATGACTTGCGACGAGTGCGGGTTCGACTACGAGTCGGTCGCCGCCGCCGACGCCCCGGCCGCCATCCGGGCCTTCGGCCGCCGCTATCGCGCCCCGCTCACCCGGTTCCTTCCCGGCGAGGACGGTACCGCTCTGGTGCGCACCCGGCCGTCGCCCGACGTGTGGTCGGCCCTGGAGTACGCAGCTCACGTGGCCGACGTGTTCGACTGGTACGACGCGCGGATCCGACGATCTCTGGTCGAGGACGATCCCGCGTACGAGGGCCCCGACCCCGACGAGGCTGCCGAGGACGGCCGCTACAACGAGCGTGAGCCATCGGCCGTCGTCGACTCCCTCGCCGCCAACGCCGACCGCCTGGCCTCGACACTGGAATCGGTGGAGGCGTCGCAGTGGGGCCGAACCCACACCCGACGCGGAGAGGGTCGGACCGTGCTGTTCACGGCCCAGCGGGCGGTGCACGAGGGCGGCCACCACCTGCTCGACATCGGCCGCGGGATGCGCTCGCTGCGCGACCAAGGAAGCGTGACCAGATGAGCGGTTGGGTGTGCCCGGAGTGCGGCCTCGACTACGACACCATCTCGCCGCGCGACGCGGTGGGCGCGGTTCGCTCCTACCCGCGCCGCTACCGGTCCGCCCTCGCCGCCTTCGGTCCCGGCGAGGAGGGCGACGAGCTCAGCCGGCGCCGGCCCACGCCCACCACGTGGTCGGCACTCGAGTACACGGCCCACGCGGCCGACGTGCTCGACCTCACCGCTCCGTCGCTGCGCCGCATCCTGGTGGAGGAGAAACCGACGCTGTTCTTCTTCGACTCCGACACCCAGGCGGCGGAGCGGGACTACAACTCCCAGGACCGCTCCGAGGTCCTGGGAAATCTGGAGACCGCATGCGCCGACCTCGCCGCCGTGATGGAGGGCATCAGCGCCGACGACTGGGGCCGTACCGGCATCTTCACCTGGGGCGAGCGCGACGCCCTCATCACCGCCCGCAACGCCGTCCACGAGGGCAGCCACCATCTCCGCGACATCGAGCACGGGCTGGCGGCCGTTCGCGGCTCCTCGGGCTGAGCCGCCAGCCGGGGGAGCGGGTCAGCCGGCCAGCGCCGCCCAATCCTCGGGATTGTCCTCCACGAAGTGGTGGAGCACGGTGCCGTCGACACCGTCGACCAGAACGAGGCCGCGCTGGGCCGGAGGGTTTTCGTTGGAGTACAGGAGGATGCGCCACGTCGGTCGGCTGCGCAGTCCGCGCCAGCCGAGTTGCGCCGAGGCATGGCCAACGGGGAATCCGACTGCCTCCGCCGCCGCTACCAGCGCGTCGCTGTCGCTCACGGCCAGCGGCCAGGCCGCGGCCAGGTGGTAGGCCCCGACCAGGAAGAACCCGACGGCGGCAGCCAGGAGGCCGCCGTTGACCACCACCTGGTCGGGCCCGTGGCCGACGAGCCAGGCGCACAGGCACAGAGTGGCCACCACCAGGTAGAGGAAGCCGGGGAGACGGCGGCGCCGGATGTCGGGGAACGTGTACTGGCCGACGTAGGCGCTCACGTCCAAGTCGGCAGGAAGGGTGTCGTCCTCCGGTTGGGTCACCTTCTCCTCGGACCCGTCGCTCACGATGGCCAGGCGGCGGTGACCTTGGCGTGGGTGGCCGTGAGCGTCTCGGGCAGGACCCGGGTGCCGGCCACGCTCGTCATGAAGTTGGTGTCGCCGTTCCACCGCGGCAGGCAGTGCAGGTGCAGATGGTCGGGCAGCCCGGCGCCGGCGGCCCGGCCCAGGTTGGCACCGAGATTGAGGCCCTCGGGCGAATAGGCATCCTTCAACGCCTTCACCGCCTTCATCGTGAGCTCCCACAGTGCTGCCGACTCGTCGGCGTCGAGGGACTCGAGGTCGGCGACGTGTCGTCGGGGCAGCACCAGCAAATGCCCCGACGTATAGGGATAGGCGTTGAGCACCACGGCGGCGGTGTCGTCGCTCCACACCACCTCGGACTGCCCGGGCAGCTCCGCGTTCTCCAGCACGCGGCAGAAGACGCAGCGCGCTTCGGGGTCGCGGTTCGGGTTCTCGTCGCCGATGGCCGACTCGACGTACTCGCCCCGCCACCCGGCCCAGAGCCGCTCCAGCGAGGTCATGCCCGGGCCGCCACCTCCTCGGTCAGGCGAGTCACCAGTGCGTCGACTGCCACTCCCCGCTCGACGTCGCCGCCCCGCGGGTTGACGCCCACGGTGCCCGACGCCACGTCGTCGTCGCCGGCCACCAGCACGTACGGGACCTTCTCCATCTTGTAGCGCCGGATCCGCGATCCAAGGGGCTCGTCGGCCTCCGCCAACTCGACGCGCAGGCCCGCACCACGGAGCCGCTGCGCCACATCGCTGGCGTAGGCGTCGTGGTCGGCACGCACGCCCAGCACAACCGCCTGCACCGGTGAGAGCCACAAAGGGAAAGCCCCGGCGTAGTGCTCGAGGAGGATGCCGAAGAACCGCTCGATCGAGCCGAACAGCACCCGGTGGACCATGACCGGCCGGTGCCGGGCGTTGTCGGCGCCCACGAACTCGAGGTCGACGCGCTGCGGCAGCTGGAGGTCGACCTGCAGCGTCGACATCTGCCAGCGACGGCCGATGGCGTCGCGCACGTGGACGTCGATCTTGGGGGCGTAGAACGCGCCCTCACCCTCGGCCACCTTGTAGCCGATGCCAACGGCGTCGAGCGCCTGGCGCAGTGCGTCGGTGGCCAGGTCCCACTCCTCGGGCTCGCCCACGAACTTCTCCGGACGGGTGGCCAGCTCCGCTTCGAAATCAGTGAGGCCGAAGGTGCGCAGCACCTTCAAGACGAAGGCCAGCAGAGACGTGAGCTCGCCGCCGAGCTGGTCAGGCGTGCAGAAGATGTGCGAGTCGTCCTGGGTGATACCGCGCACCCGGGTGAGGCCATGAAGGACCCCCGAGCGCTCGAACCGGTAGACGGTGCCGAACTCGAACAGCCGTTGCGGCAGCTCCCGGTACGACCGTGACCGGGACTTGTAGATGAGGATGTGCATCGGGCAGTTCATGGGCTTTGGGTAGTAGGTGGCGCCCTCCATCTCCATCGGCGGGTACATGCCGTCGGCGTACCACTGGAGGTGCCCGGAGATCTCGAAGAGGGTCGACTTGGCCAGGTGCGGCGTGAACACGAAGTCGTAGCCGGCGGCCTCGTGCTCGGCCCGGGAGTAGTCCTCTATCAGCTTGCGTACGAGGCCGCCCTTGGGGTGGAACACCGGCAGGCCGCCGCCGATCTCGGGCGGGAAGTGGAACAGGTCGAGCTCCGCGCCGAGCTTTCGGTGGTCGCGGCGCTCGGCCTCCTCCAGCCGGTGGAGGTGCTCGGCCAGCGCCTTGGGCGACTCCCACGCCGTTCCGTAGATGCGCTGGAGCATCGGCCGGTGCTCGTCGCCCCGCCAGTAGGCGCCAGCGACCTTCATCAGCTTGAACGAGCCCAGGCGCGAGGTGGACGGCACGTGCGGCCCGCGGCAGAGGTCGGCCCATCCCGCGCCGGCCGCTGCACTGTTGCGGTACACGCTCACCGCGCCGGCCTCCGCCCCCTCGTCGGGCTCGACCCCTTCGATGATCTCGACCTTGAACGGCTGGTCGGCGAACCGTGCCCGGCCCTCCTCGCGGGTCAGCTCCTCCCGCACGAACGGCTGGTCCTCGCCCACGATCTCGCGCATTCGCGACTCGATACGGACGAGGTCGTCGCCGGTGAAATGGGCGTCGCCGGGTAGGGCGAAGTCGTAATAGAAGCCGTTCTCGATCGGCGGGCCGATGGCGTACTTGGCCCCCGGGAACAGGTCGCACACGGCTTGCGCGAGCACGTGGGCGGTGCCGTGGCGCAGGACGGCCCGGCCCTCGTCGCTGTCGGCGGTGACGATAGCAACGGTGGCGCCGTCGGGCAGCGGGGCGGTGATGTCGACCTGCGAACCGTCGACGGTGGCCGCCACCGCGGCGGCAGCCAGCCGGCGGCCGATCCCCGCAGCCAGGTCGGCGGCGCTGGCGCCTCGGGGCAACGTGCGCGACGACCCGTCGGGAAGGCGCACCTCGATCTGGTCGGCCATGACGAAGGCCGACACTACCGGCCCCTCCACCTGACCTTTTGGCGCAATTTCGGGTCATGGACCACTGCCGCGCGGACAGTTCGCCAGAATTGGCTGGTGGGAGACCGGTTCGAGTACCGCGACGTGAGGGTCGACGGCGACCACGGGCCGGTGATCGACGGCTTCTCCGCCCGCATCCCCGCCGACGGCCTGACCGCCGTGGTCGGCCCGTCGGGGGCGGGCAAGACCACGCTGCTGCGCCTGCTCAATCGTCTCGACGACCCCGACGGTGGTGAGGTCCTGTACTCCGGGCGCGACGTGCGTAGCTACGACGTGCTCGACCTGCGGCGGCGGGTGCAGTACGTGGGCCAGGTGCCGGTGACCTTCCCGGGTTCGGTGGCTGACAACGTCGGCGCGCGCAGCGCCGAGCTCCTCGGGCGGGTGGGGCTCGACGCCGCCCTGGCCAGCCGGGAGGCGGACCGCCTGTCGGTCGGCGAGGCCCAGCGCATGTGCCTGGCCCGGTCGCTGGCCCGTTCACCCGAGTGCCTCCTGCTCGACGAGCCCACCTCTGCACTCGACGCCACCTCCAAGACCGGAATCGAGGCGCTGGTTCGCACACTGGCCGACGGGGGGCTGACCGTCGTGATGGTGACCCATGACCGCCGCCAGGCCGAGGAGCTGGCCGATCGGATGATCGAGGTCCCCTCGCCGAATGCCGCTCCGTGAACGACCTCACGTGAACGACCTCAGCGGCCGGATCTCGTTCACGGATGTCGGGCTCGCTCTCCTGTTGGTGGCGGTGGCCGTGGGCGTGTCCCGACTGCGCCATGCCGACCTGGAGCGCGACATCCTCGTCGCCACCTTCCGCTCCTTCGCCCAACTGCTGGCCGTCGGCTTCGTGCTCGACTACGTCTTCCGCAGCCGCAGCTCGCTCACGCCGGTCGTGCTGGCAGTGATGGTCGTCACCGCCACGCTCACCTCGGGCGCCCGTGGACGCGACGTGCCGGGCGCGCGGGGCATCGCGCTGGCGTCGCTGGTCGTCGCCACCGGCGGCACCCTGGGCGTGCTCCTGGCGTTGCGCATCGTGCCTGCCGTCCCCCGCTCCGCAATACCGCTCGGGTCGATGATCATCTCCAACGCCATGGTCACGACGTCGCTGGTGATGGCCCGCCTCCGCGACGACCTGGCGTCAGCCCGACGGGAGGTGGAGGCGCGCCTCAGCCTGGGGCAGACGTCGACCGAGGCGGCGGCACCGTGGCACCAGTTGGCCGTCCGCGCCGGCATGCTGCCGATCATCGACAACACCAAGGTGGTGGGGCTCGTGGCCCTGCCCGGCGCCATGACCGGGATGCTGCTGGCCGGCGCCTCGGCCTCGTCGGCCATCCGCCTCCAGCTCGTGGTCATGTACATGATCCTCGGCGGCAACGCCTTCGCAGCCCTGGTGGCCGGTCGCCTCACGGTGCGGGCGCTGTTCACCCCCGCCCACCAGCTCATCCGATCCCTACGCCGCAACGGCGCCTGAGCCGATGGCTACAGCAGCCCGAGCCTCAGCTCGGCGTCCTGGGGCTGGTCGGCGCCGCTGACCGTCACCTCCACCGTGGCCGGACCCGACGCGCCTCCCGACGTGTACGTGACCAGCACGTCACACGAGTCGCGGGGGGCAAGATCCGCTACCCGGCACTCGGTGTCGTCGACGGTGAACTGAGCCGCCCCCGGCCCCTCCACGGTGACCGACTCCACCGAGAACACACTGGATCCGGTGTTGCGAACCGTAAGGGGCTTCTCAGA
>JBOGIF010000093.1:0-2491 GCA_050742415.1 Acidimicrobiales bacterium
CCTGGGGGGCATCTCCCGGCTGGTCACGATCTACCGGGCCGCACCGCCACCCCCCGGTCGCGCCTGACGGGTTGGCTCATCACCGTAGGGGACGGGTGTCCACGGGCGATGTACTAGGCCTAAAACAAGCGCTCCCAGCCGGGTGGCGGGTCTATAGGTGAGTTGGTGACGGGTTCAGCGTTCGAGACGGTTCTGTTGACAGCGCTGTGATGTCGGAGGAGCTGTTGGGGGCGGTCGTGGTGGTTCGCGGGGCGGTTTCGAGGTGGCTGGCGCGGAGCCGGTGTCGGCTCGGGCGGTGGAGGGGGTGGGGTGGTGTCAGTCAGAGAGCGTCGAGGAGGCGGAAGAACGTTCCCAGCCATGGGTTCCAGGCCAGGAGGCGCCATCGGACGCCGCGGGCGCTCTTGACGATCTGGCAGGGGATGTCGATGAACGCGGCTCGGAAGGTGCGGAACTCCATGGTGAGCAGCCGGCGGCGCTGCTCGCCGTGGCGCTCGGCCCAGCGGGGTGAGACCGGCAGTAGCAGCGCGCACCAGGCTTTGAGGGTCCAGGCGAGCGACGCCATGGTCATGTAGGCCCAGTTGGCGTTGAGCGTGTTGACCGGGGCGTGCAGGGCCCGCACGCCTTTGAGTTGGCCGATGAGATTCTCCTGGTTGCAGCGCCCTCGGGCTTCGCCGATGACCTGATCGGCGGTGAGGTCCCAATCGTTGGTGATGTAGAAGAAGAAGCGGTACTCCTCGAAGAGCACGTTCTCGCCCCGTTCGACGGAGATGTTCTTGCGCAGGGCGACCACCCGGTAGTCGCGGTGGCATTTGCCGGGGCGGTAGGAGAACTCGACGACGTCTTCGTGTTTCTGGCGCAGCACTTTGTAGCCGCGCTGGCGGACCACGTCGTCTTTGTGGTTGCGGGGCCGGGCCCGGGGGCGGGTGGCGATCTGGGCCTCGGCCCGGAGGGCCAGGTCGTGGTAGAGGTCGTCGGGAGCGTCGTTGGCCCGTTCGATGAGGTTGGCCCGGGCGTCGTAGCCGAACACGAACCGCACGCCGTGGTCATCCCAGCGGTCGAACTCGGAGGTGAGGGAGAAGTCGGTGTCGCCCCGCAGCAGGATGTCGGTGAACCCGGCCTCCCGGCACAAGGCGACGGCCCGGTCATAGAGCGGGACGACGCCTTCATGAGATGGCCGGTTCGCGCCGTGCAGACCCAGATAGAGCGACTCGGCGGTGTTGGCCAGCGAGACCATCAGCGCCGAGTACCCCCAGGTCCCGTTGTAGGCGATGTCCATGCCTTCCTTGCATTCGCCGTCGGTGCCCACGATGGTGGCGTCGGCGTCGAGGCGCGCCGTCTGGGAGAAGAAGGAGTCGGGCTGGCGGGCCCACACGCCCAGCCGGCACCGGTTGATCGCGTCGGCCAGAGCCATGACCATGGTCGCGTCGAAGCGGCGGCAGAAGTCCCCCGCCGTGGTCGGATCGGGCAGAGCGGCTGCCCCCAGGCCGTCGAGGAACACCGCGTCGTTGCGCCGAGCTTCGATGTCGTCCAGCCGGGCCCCGCCGCAGAGGGCGTTGTAGGCGATGTTCAGCACGTGGTCGGACTCGTGGTAGGGCCGGTGCATCCGCAGCAGGTGCACGGCGTCGTCGATCTCGGCCGCCAGGCCGACCTCGGCCACCAGGCGGGCGATCATGCCCATGCCGCCATGGGCCACGCCCCGGGAGCGCTCGGCCAGCTCATAGCCGATCCGGGCCCGTCCCAGCACCGGGCCGGCCAGGTTCGGGCCGACCGCCTCGGCCAGGCGGGTCCCGATCGTCCGCTGCTCCCGTGCCAGCCGGCGGCGCAGTTCCCGCTTCGCTTTGCTCATCCCCGACCCCCTTCACCCATATCCACCATAGCCTGTAGCGGCTATGGTGTGGTGGATGCCACCATGGGCACTGCGCAGGAGGAGGACGAGCGTGGCGACCGAGGCCGAACTGAGCCGGAAGATCCGACGCATCAAGGCCGACCTGGCCGACATCGGCGACCTCCGCCCCGGAACGCTGTCCGAGCAGTACAACACCTGCCGCACCCCGCGGTGTCGCTGCAAAGCCGACCCGCCCCAGAAGCACGGTCCCTACCACCAGCTCAGCTACAGCCGCCGCGGCCGGAGCAGCACCGAGAACATCCGTCCCGAACACCTCGCCGCCGTGCAGGCCCAGATCGCCAACTATCACCGCCTGCGCGAACTCATCGACGAATGGATCGACACGGCCATCGAACTGGACCGGCTCCGCCGCCGCCCGCACACCCCATAGACCAGCCCTCCAGGCGGCCCCTGCTCCTGCACCTCAACCCGCTCGGCCTCAATCTGCCACCGCCGACAAATCCCCTGAAGAATCAGGGGTTTCTCTGACTCCGGCCGTCCGAAACCACCGGCCCTGCGCTTGGTTGAGGGCTAGTTGGCTTCGGTCTCCTTGGTCGTCAAGGTGACCGTCACCGTGTGCTCGGCGTCGCGCCGGCGGTAGCGCAG
>JBOGIF010000094.1:0-2671 GCA_050742415.1 Acidimicrobiales bacterium
CCGCCAGGTGGGCTTCGAGGTCGGGCCTTACGACGCCAGCAGGCAGCTCGTCATAGACCCGGTGCTCATCACGTCGACGTACCTGGGCGGCGGCGGCACCGACAGTGTGAGCGCAGTGACCGTCGACGGAGCCGGCAACGTGTTCGTCGCCGGCTCGACCGAGTCGCCCGACTTCCCGGTTAAGGATCCGGCGCAGTCCACGCTCAACGAGAAGCGACCCGGCTCGTCCGACGCCTTCGTGGCCAAGATCTCACCGGACGGGAATCAGACGCTCTATTCGACCTTCCTGGGCGGATCGGGCCGCGATAGCGCCCTTTCGGTGGCGCTCGGCGGCGACGGGAGCATCTTCCTGGCCGGGGCGACCGATTCCGACGACTTCCCGCGCGGCCCCGATGCCCAGGGCGGGTACCTCGGCGGAGACAGCGACGCCTTCGTCGCCAAGCTCAAGCCGGACGGGTCGGGGCTTACCTACACGGCTTTCGTGGGCGGCACCGGGAGCGACGGTGGCCGTGGCCTCGCCGTTGACGCCGCCGGCGCAGCCTTCTTGGTCGGGACCACCAACTCCGTCGACTTCCCGGCCGTCAACGGCCTTCAGTCGCCCCCTCCCCGACCGGACGACCAGGACGCGTTCGTGGTCAAGGTCAACCCTGCCGGGACGGGTTTCGACTACGCCAGCCGGCTCGGAGGCAGCAACGCCGATCACGGGGGCGCCATCGCCGTCGACTCCGGCGGCAACGCCTACGTGACCGGAGACACACTCTCGCCTGGCTTTCCCATGGTCGGGCCTCTCCAGCCGCAATCGGGAGGCAGCGCCGGAGGCGTAGGCGGCAGCTTCGCCGATGCCTTCGTGTCCAAGATCGACGCGTCGGGCCGTTCACTCCTCTACTCCACCTTCCTGGGCGGGCGCGACGACGACCAGGGCCTTGCCATCGCCGTCGATCCCGACGGGGCCGCCTACGTGGCCGGTAGCACCAGCTCGCCGAACTTCCCGACTGCCAACCCGCTCCAAGGCGAGAACAACGGCGAGTCGGACGCGTTCGTGTCCAAGATCGCGCCCGTCGGCGACAAGCTCGTCTTCTCCACGTACCTCGGAGGGACCAAGGTCGACCAGGCCAGCGGGATCGGCCTCGACAACGACCGCAACACGTTCGTCGTCGGCACCACCGCCTCCACTGACTTCGAGACCGCCCGGCCCCTGCAGGCGGCGGGAGCGGGTGGGGGATCCGAGGTGTTCCTCTCGAAGCTCAACCCGCAGGGCAGCTTCCTGGACGGCTCCACGTACCTGGGCGGCAAGGGTGCCGACCGGGGAGCAGCATTGGCGGTGGCCGGTGACGGGACGGCGTACGTGGTTGGCTCCACCAGCTCCCGCGACTTCCCGACGGTGGAGGCTCTGCAGCCGGGACAGGCGGCGGCAGGCAACGACGGCTTCCTCGCCCGCATCGGTGACACGGGTGGCCTGTCCTCGGCATCGGCCGCCGCCGACCGCCACGAGCGCCGCATCCGGGTCCTCCTGGGCACCACGGCGGTCCTGTTCCTGGTCGCCATCCTCCAGACTCTGTACCTGCGGAGGCGCCCTGCTCCCGAGGCGGGCTTTCGGATCCCGGTCGTCGTGCCCCACGAGCCCGCTGAGCCGTTGCCGGGCGGCGGCTACATCGACGAGCCCGATCCCTGGGCCGACGACTTCCACGAGCCCGACGTCCGCGGTGCTCCGGTCCTCGGCCAGGACGTGCACGTCCCGGACCTCTTCCCGGGCCCACCGGCAGCCGGCGACACCAGCGTCGCGCCACCACCTCCCTGGCCCGAGGAGGATGTGCATGTCGGTGGCCCGCCGGCTGCCGCAGTCGACGACCTCGCCTTCTGGTCCCTGTTCCCCCAGGACCTCCCGCCGACCGAGGTCCACCCTCCATCGCGAGACGATGCGGTTCCGAGCCAACCGGCTCCCCAGCCAGCTGGCGCCGTCATCGCCAACGCCGACATGCCGATCGACGAGCTGCTGAAGGTCGACATCGAGGAGCAGCCCGGTGCGCCCTCCGTCGTCGGGGCCCCGCCGCCCGTGGACAGCTTCTTCGACGCCACCGGGTCGCATCCGGTGGTCCCGTCCGAGGCGGAACCCGAGTCGGACGACGTTGTGGATCCGTGGGCGGAGTGGCAGCCCGAGCCGGACATCGAACCGGAAGAAGAGCCGGAGCCGGAGCCGGTCGCGGAGCGGGGGGCGATGGCCGAACCCGAGCCGGCCCAGGAGCCCGTCGAGGTGCTCGTGGAGGAACCTCGCGAGGAACCCACCGAGGAGCCGGCGCCGGAGCCGGACTCCGAGCTCGAGGTCCTGGTCGCCCCGCCGGCCTATGTAGAGCCGGAGCCGGTGGTCGTGCCGGAGCCGGTGGTCGTGCCGGAGCCGGTGCCGCTCATCTACTGGCCAACGGACACTGAAGATGAAACCGACGAGGACGAGACGGGCGAGGAAGAAGCGGACGAGGACGTCTTCGAGGAGCCCGACGCGAGGGCCGGGATCTCGCGATGGTGGAGGGGCCGCCGAGGAGGCGCCTGAGCAACCCATGGCGATCGACCCCAACCGCTGGACCCTGAAGACCCAGGAGGCCCTGGAGAGCGCCGTCGCCCTGGCCCGCCAGCGCAGCCACCCGGAGGTCACGCCCGAGCATCTGCTCGCCGCCCT
>JBOGIF010000095.1:0-12598 GCA_050742415.1 Acidimicrobiales bacterium
AAGTCGGCCCGGTCCAGCTGCGCGGGCGCCGCCCAGCGCCCCTGGGTCGGCGGCTGTGGCCGCCGGCGCTCGATGAGCACCGCCACGACGGCCGCCACCGCCACCACCACGGCGGCGATGACCAGTCGCTCGGTCAAGCGCGGGCGGAGCTGGGCCCCCTGCGCAGGATGCGGTCGCGCAGGCCCCACCACGTGACGAGGGCCATGGCCTCGACGACTATCCGGTACGACATCTTCGAGGTGCCCCGGCGGCGGTCCACGAAGGTGATCGGCAGCTCACGGATCCGCCCGCCCGCCCGGGCTACCCGGTAGGCCATCTCGATCTGAAACCCGTAGCCGTCGGCCCGAACCGAGTCGAGCTCGATGCTCGCCATGAGCCCGGCCCGGTAGGCCCGGAATCCCGAAGTGGCGTCGGCCACGTCCAGCCTCAGGGCCGCCGCCGCGTAGCGGTTTCCCCACCGCGACAGCATCCGCCGGTAGAGGGGCCAGTTGGGGATCGCGCCCCCGGGCACGTAGCGGGAACCGATGGCGAGGTCGGCGCCGTCGGTGATGGCGGCGAGCAGCGCGGGCAGCGCCGAGGGGTCGTGGGAGAGGTCGCTGTCCATCTCCACGAGGATCTCGAAGCCGCGGTCGACGGCCTCGCGGAAGCCCAGGCGGTAGGCGCTGCCGAGGCCGAGCTTGGAGGGACGCGTGACGACGTCGACTCCCCCGAGCGCGTGGCCTTCGGCCTTGGCCACGTCGGACGTGCCGTCGGGGCTCGAGTCGTCGACGACGAGGACGTGGGCGTGGGGAACGGCGTCCTTCAGCCGGCGCAGCACCTCGGCGATGTTCTCCGCCTCCTGGAAAGTGGGGAGCACGACCATGGTGCGCATGCCGGATTCTCTCATCGGAGGGGCACTCCGATGGCCATCGTCACGCCGATGCCCTTCCGGCGGTAGGTGTCGCGTTCGACGACGACGGGCCCGTTCGAGGTCACGACGAGGGGCGTAGCTGCCCCCTTGACGTGATCGCCGAGCGGCACGGCCCGGCGGCCCCCGGCCGGGACCTCGAGATCGGCAAGGCCGGGAGGTGGCGCCTGGGCGCCCTCGTCGAGCACGGCGATCGCCACGCGGACGGGACGGGCACCGGGGTTCTGGAGCACGACCAGCTCGTCGACGGCGTCGTCGGACTGGCCGGCGGCGAGGGCCCATCGTCGGGTGGCAACCCGGCTCCCGACCGTCGTCGTCACACCCGTCCGCCCGCTGGGCGCGCTGAACACGACGGTGCGCTCGACGACGACGCCGACGCCGTTCAAGGCCCTCACGGTGACGGCGTGGGGAGTCCCCTTTGGGATCCTCGTCTCGTCGTTGGCGACCACGGTGAAGGCGGACTGCCGCGGCACCGTGATCTGGAGGGGCTCGGCCTCGCCCGCCTCCAGGGCCACGGCCAGCTCCACCCTTGCCTCCGCGGCACCCGGGTTGAAGATCACGAAGCGCTCGGTGACGCCGTCGGCCACGCGGCCCTCGGGGAAGTGCCATCGGGATCCCGGTGCGGCTGACCCGAGAGTCACCGTCATCCCCTTGGGGCCGGCGGTGCCGTCGAACGTCTGGGCCCGGGCCACGACCAGGCGGCCGGAGCGGGCCCGGACCGTCGAGGCCACCGCATCGCGGCGCTGCACGAACCGGCCGACGTCGACCGCGATCATCCCCCGCCCCAGCACCGACGCGCCGGTAAGGCTCTCGGGGGTCACCACCTCGCCTTCGGTGGCGAAGGAGAAGTCGACGACCGCATCCTCGGGGAACGGGTTGAAGACGAGCAGGGTCTCGACCGCGTCCTTGGTCGTGACTCCCGTGGCCACGTGCCAGGTGGCCGACGCCGACGACGCGCACGGGGTCACGCTCTCGCCGAGCGGGCCGATGACCGCCAGCTCCACGGCGGCGTCACCACCGTCGAGCTCGATCACCGCCGACACCCACGGGCCTGTCACGGCATCGGCCAACCGCAACGTGGAGCGGCCGCGCTGGGCCACCGCGAGCGGGACGACTCGGGCCGCCCCGGTGATCGACACCACCGTGGCTGTTCCGCTCAACGCCTCGGACCCGGCGTTGGCGATCACCAAGGTTCCGTCGGCGACTGTGTTGGGCCCCGCCGAAGCCCCGGTGCAGAACCAGGCCGAGGATCGTGCCGACGGGGGCGCGGCCATCGGGACCTCGCTCTCGACGCCGAGGGACTCCGTCGGCGGTTGGCCCCTTCCCCGGTCGGCCAGCGCGCCGATGACGAGGAGCGCTCCGACGACGGCAAGGGCCGGTGCCCTCCGGACCGTCCCGGTCTTCTCGGGGGAACGGCTCACCGCTTGTGGGCGGCGCGGCCCCGCCACAGGAGCCAGAATGCCGCCGCCCAGAGGAGCAGCTCGACCGATATGAGCACGAGCCTGATGGGCGAGGCCCGGAACCGCAGCCGGGCCGGCCCGGCCCGGTCGGCCCGGAACGAGTTGACACCGTAACCCTCGGAGCGGGCCACTCCACTCCCGTCGACCGTCAGCGCCCAACGGGATGAGGACGACTCCGAGAGCAGGACCAGGCCCGGTCGCGGCAGCCTGCCGTCGAACTCCACCGGCCCCCCGCTGTCCAGTACCGGGGTGGAGCCGGAGAGGTCCGCTCCCTTCCCCAGTTGACGGGGAAGCGCCCCCCCGGGATCCATCCCGGTGGTCGCCTGGCTTCCCAGAAGGGAGCGGCCCGGGCCCCACGCCTCGTTCTGATAGACGACCGCCGAGTCGTCGGAGGCCAGGAGGCGAAGGTCGAGCTGGGAGCGCAGGGCCTGCGAGAGGGCAGCCGGGGGGATGGCCGAGCGAGAGCTGGACCGCCCGGCGGCAGCCTGGCGGGGAACCACCACGTAGCGGACGGCCAGGGGGGCGAGGAGGCTCCCGAGGCGCGATGTCCCACCCTCGCTCGCGTCGCGGACGGCGCCGGCGATGGCCCTTGTCTCCTCCGACGGCGGTCCCGGCAGCAGGTCGGTGACGGCCGGGGGGCCGTCGCGGGAGGTGGCGTAGGCGACGCCTTCGATTCCCGTCACCCGGCCGAGAGGCCACCCGGGCAGGGGGAGCACCTCCGGGTCGCCGAGCCAGAGCACGCGGAAGCTGCCCTCGGACGGGCTCGAGCCCAAGGAGGCGATGCTGCGCGCCGCTTCTTCGGCGGGCAGACCCCAACGGCCGTCGCGGGCACCCACCAGCACCGGCACAGTCGACAGGGCCAGCACGGCGCCGGCGGCCGCCGAGGCGGTCTGTCGCCAGCCGAACCGGTGGCCCCGCAGGTCGACCTCGAAGGCGACGGCGCCGATGGCGGCGGCGAGGGCTATGGCGGCGGCGGCCGGGGTCAACAGCACGTCGGGAACCTCGAAGCGAACTGGGAGCAGGCCCCGCCCGCCGGCCCAGGCTGCAACCACGCAGGTGAGGGCCACGAGCCATAGGCGGGTGGCCCAGGCCAACCGCCAGTCCTTGCCGACGACGAGCGGGAGGGCCGCCACCACCAGCAGCGCCCACCCGAGCGGCCCGGCGCCCATGGGGCCCGTCTGGAAGCGCAAGAGCTGGCCGAGCTCGGTGGCGCGGCCGGTGGCCCGAGCCACGCCGGTGACGGTGGTGAAGCCGCCTGGTCGCAGCAGGTCGAACGACCACGGAAGGAGCAGCACGGCCGCCACCACCAGCGCCGCCGCCGTCACGCCGAGAACCCGGAGGGCCCCGTCCGCCTGCCCGACGACGATGGCACCGACGACCAGCCCGACCGCGGCCAGGAGGAGAGCAGCGCCGATGGCCGGCGCCAGCATGGCGACCACCGCGGTGATCAGGCCCAGCACGAGCGGGTCGAGCCACTTCGGCGCCCGACGCCTTGCGTCACCCTCGGGGGAGGCGAAGGGCTCGAGCCCGGTCGCCCGCGCCAGGCGCCCGAGCAGCCACGGGGCGGCGGCGTAGGCGACCAGCGCGCCCCAACGACCCCGGGAAAGAGCGTTGTACGGCAAGGGCACCGCCAGGTAGGCGACGACGCCGACGAGCCGCGGCAGGGGGGACGAGAGCGGCCGGGTGAGCGACCATGCCCCGAGCGCCGCCATGGGCCACGCCCCGAGGACGAGAACCTTCTGCAGCACGTCCACGTGGCCGAAAACCAGCCCTCCGAGCACTCCCAAGATGCCCAGCACCGGCGGTGCCGCCGCGGTCGACCCCAGCCCGGTCGTGCGCCAACCGCCGAAGAAGTTCGCCAGCAGGGCTCCCGGAGCCGGTAGCGGGGCCAGCTCGCCGACCGCCGGGAGACGGTCCCCGAGTAGGTGCCGGGCGCCGGCCAACCACATCAGGACCAGGAGACCCAGGAGCAGGCCGGCGGCGCGCGCCGGGCCCTTCCACACCGACTCGACCAGGTTTTCGCCGGCGGCCACCAGCGCCTGGGCCCGTTCCTGGGCGTGCAGGCGGTGATGGACGTAAGCGGTGAACCGGACGCTGCCCCGAACCTGGAGCCTCCTCACCTCCGAGTCGGGGACGGTACGGGCTCGCCGCACGGCGCGCCGCAGCGGCCGTAGCTCGCCCACCCGCCGCAGGTTCCACCACCACGCGGCCACCAGTTGGCCGGCCTGGCGGAAACGGCGGGACGCCACGGCAACGATCGCCTCGAAGACGGTGACGACGGCGGCCTGAGGCAGCACCCGTACCAGGTGAGGCAACGAGTAGCTCTTGAGGATCGTGTGCAGGTGGCTGCGGGTCTCGATCCCCGCCTTGTCCCCCGGCGCCCCGTTGTCGGGTGTTCCCCGTTCTCGGTGACGGGCCCGTGCCTGGGGGGCGACGACCACCCGGGCGCCGGCTACTTGGGCGCGCCAGCAGAGGTCCACGCCGGCGCTCTCGTCGGCCAGGACAGGGTCGAACCCTCCCAGCGTGCTGAAGAGGTCCTGCCTCACGAGCAGGCACGTCGTGGAGACGGCGAACACGTCGCGCACGGCGTCGTGCTGTTCCTGGTCGAGCTCCCCGCGTTCCACCAGAGGGCCGGAGGCCCCGGTCTTGTCGATGGCGAGGCCCACTTCCAATAGATGGTCCGGCCGTTCCCACTCGACGACCTTGGGCGCCACGATCCCGGCGTTCGACCGCAGCGCCTCCTCCACCAGGAGCCTCACCGCCGGGCGTTCCAGCGCCACGTCGTCGTGGCAGAAGACCAGGAACGCCGCGCCCTCGACGATCTGCAGCACGTCGTTGGCCACCGCTGCGAACCCCTTCACCTCCGGGCGGCGGAGGTAGGCCTCCGGAAGTATCTCGGCCACGCGGCTCGCCGGCACCGGCGTCGAGCCGGTGTCCATCACCAGTACCGACTGGTTGGGGTAGTCCTGGGTGGCAAGAGCGACGAGGGTCTGCTCGAACCACTCGCCGGGGTCGCTCGTCAGAACGACCGCCACCACGGGGGGAGCGGAGGTCTCGGCGTCCATGCTCGGCGTGAGGCTAGCCGCCACCTGTGGTTTCCTAGTTGGGTGCCACGGTCCGCCCTCGACCTCGTCTACACCGCAGTGGGCTTCGGCGTCCTCGGTGTGCAGCGGCTCCAGGTGGAGCGCCGGCGGGCGGAGAAGCAGCTCCTGTCGGTCGGCAGAGCCATGCTCGGCGGCTTCTCGTTCCAGGCCCCGGCGGGCCGAGACGGAGGCTCGCCTTGACCGATATGACGGCGGCCGCCGCCGAGGGGACGCTGAAGGGTCATCTGATCGTGGCCAGCCCTGCCCGACGATCCCGTATCGCCGCTACCCGAGGAGTTGTGGTCGGAGGTCCTGCGCCGGCAGGGCGGCCGACTGGCCCGCTTGGCCAACTTCCCGCCCGATCCCACCGCCAACTGATCAGAGCAGCGAGCGGTATACCGCGGCGTGGGCCGCGGCTGACGCTTCCCACGTGAAGCCGGCAGCTACCTCGATGCCGCGCCGGCTCCGGCGGTCGACCTCGGGCCCGCCGGCGAGCGTCGTCTCCAGGGCTTCGGCGAGCGCGGCGATGTCGCCTGGCGGGACCAGCAGGGCTGCGTCGCCGGCCACCTCCTCCATGGCCGAGCCGGTGGTGGTCACCAAGGGGGCCCCACACGCCAGGGCCTCCAGAGCGGGGAGCCCGAAGCCCTCCTCCAGCGACGGGTAGGCGACCGCCGCCGCGCCGCGAAGGAGGGCGGGCTTGTCGGCTTCGGGCAGGTACCCGGTGAGCCTGACGCGGGCTCCGACGGGGCTGTCGGAGATGGCCTGGTCGACCGCGTCCGCTCCCCATCCGGGAGCGCCAGCCAGGACGAGGGAGAGGTCGGGCCGGCCGGCGGCCACCCGCTCGAATGCACGCACGAGCGTGGGCACGTCCTTGCGTGGCTCGAGCGTGCCCAGGAACGCGACGTAAGGCGGCACGACGCCGGCCCGAACCAGCGCCCGCTCGTCGGCATCGGAGTCGGCATCGGCATCGCCCGGTCGCGGGGCCGCCGGGCGGAACCGGTGGTCCACGCCGTGGGGGATGACGTGGACCGGCGCTCGGGGCCGCAGGCGCTCCTGAAGGCGGGCGGCGGTGCTGGCGCTCACCGCCACCAGGGCGTCGGCCCGCCGCGCCGCCACGCGCAGTGCATGGCCGAGGAAGGCCACCTTGGACCGCTGGTGCCACTCGGGATGGTCCAGGAGTGACAGGTCGTGCACCGTGACCACCACTGGCCGACCGGCTCTGAGCGGCATCGTGTAGTGCGGCCCGTGGTGGACGTCGATCCCCTCGGCCGCAAGCACGGCCGGCAGCCGGAGTTGCTCCCAGCCGAGCCGCAGCGGCCTGGGCGTTGGGGCCGCCTCCACCACGGTTGCTGCGGGAGCCAGCTCACGCCAGCGCCGGCCGTCGCCGCGCCGGCACAACAGGACCAGGCCCACGTCGGCGCGGCGGCCGACGGCGGCGGCCAGATCGAGCACGTAACGGCCGGCGCCTCCGGGCGACGTAGGGACTGCGGTGGCGTCGAGCGACACCAGGGGAGCGTCTCGCGCCTGTCCGTCGGTCACCGTCGCCGGCTCTCGATCAGGTCGTTCCAAAGCTCCACGTGGCGACGGGCCGAGCGTTCCCACGTGAGCACGGCGGCCCGCTCGTAGCCCGCCGCCACCAGATCGGCACGGGTCGAGTCGTCGGTGCAGACCTGGACGAGGGCGTCGGCGATGCCCCCGACGTCGTCGGGCCGGACCTCGAACGCGGCGCCGCCAGTGCTCGGCATGGGCGTTGCCACCACCGGTGTGCCGCAAGACATGGCTTCTATCGGTGGGAGACCGAATCCCTCCATGACCGGCACGTAGGCCACCACGCGTGCGCCGCCGTAGAGAGCCGACAGGGTTCCACCCGACACGGGGCCGGCCAGCACGACGCCCGGCGGCGGTGTGAGCCGGGGCCCCCATCCGCTCGGGCCAACGACGAGCAGCGGCCAGGGCTCGGGCAGGCGGGGGCGGGCGGCGGCGTAGGCGGCAAGCAACGCCGGCAGGTTCTTGCGGGGCTCGATGGTGGACACCGTGAGGATGTACGGCCCTTCGACGCCGACGCGTCCCAACAGCGTGCCGGCCGCCTCTGGGTCGGGCCGGGCGAGGTGGTCGCAGCCGTGCTCGACCACCTCCAACCGCGACGAGAGGGCGCCTGCGGCCAGCAAGTCTGCGGCGGTCGTCGACGACGGGGCGAGAAGGAGTCCGGCCCGGGCTATGGCCCGACGCAGAGCCGCCTCGTGCCAGCGCCGCCCACGAGCGGGGTAGGCGTCGGGGAACCTTCTCCACGCCAGGTCGTGGATCATGACGGATAGAGCGGGCCCGCCCCGCCGCCTGGCGGCCGGGGGCGTGGCCAGCGAGGACGCGTGCACCACCGCGTTCTCGCCGTCGTCGAACCGGGGCCGCCCGAGCCCCAGGTCCCACGCCTTCACCAAGACCGCACCCGGCAGCCTGGAGGTGACTAGAGACCCCAACGAGGCCAGTGGGTCGGGGCGACGCGCACCCGGCGCCCGGCTGGCCCAGAGGGTGGCGTCGGGCGCTTCGCCGCCCATGGCTGCGAGGCCGGCGAGCAGACCTTCGACGTAGACGCCTATGCCTCCGGGCACCGCCCGCCTCAGCTGTTCGGCGATCAGCAGGACCAACGGATCCGAACGGTCAGCCATGGACCGTGCGCGGGCTGGATCTCAGGCGGTTGCTTCGGCCTTCGCCGCTGCCAACGTCCAGCGCTGGCTGTCCACCCCGCCGGCCGGCCACTGCACCACTCCGGCACCGGGGACCACAGAGCCCTCGACCACGTCGAGCAACTGCCCGGAGGCACTCGAGGCGATGGTGAAGGTGCCACTCGCCGCCGGCTCGATCCTCCAACGCTGGCCAGGGGAAGCGGTCGGCGCGGACTGTGCAACCTTGGCGCCGGGCTGGCCGGCATCCGTGACGGCGAGCGCCTTGCCGCTGTTCACCGACAGGATGGCGAACGAGTCGTCGTCGCCGAGGCGCAGGCGCCACCGCTGGCTGGCCGAGCCGCTGGCCGTCCACTGCAGCGCGGCGGCGCCCTCGGCCTTCGAGCTGCCAGCCACGTCGAGGTTGAGGCCGCTGCGGTGGTTGACGATGGCGACGTCCACCGGTTCCCACAGAAGGGTCACGCTCACCCAGGCGTTCTCCATCGGGCCGAGGCCCAGGATCTTGGCAGCGGCCACCGACAGGTCGATGCCGGCCTGGTTGCGGACGCAGCGGCCGAACTGGTCGGCGCCGCCCGGTGTGCCAGTCGGGTTGCCCTCGAGGTCCTTGCAGTCCTCGACGGTGTTGTAGCCCTTCTCGAACGCGGCCCGCGACTCGGGCATGCCTGTACCGAGGTCGGTGAACATCCGGCGGGGTTGGGCTGGCTGCGCCCCGTCCCACCAGTTGTCGTCGATGTTCCAGGGGCCGGCTTCTTTCACCGGCAGCAGGGCGCTGGGGCCGCTCTCTCGGGTGACCACCACGCGGTAGTCGCGGCCGAGCGAGTAGCTCGAGGCGCATTTCATGGAGGTCAGGGCCGTGGTGTTGCGTAGGGCGGCGAACTTGATGCACTTGTCGGGGACGGCCACCTCCACCGACCCCTCGGTGAGGGGCGCGTACTGGGTGGCGAACACCCGGTAGGTGGAGAAGGCGGAGCGCACGACAGCGGGCGGGGGCTTGGCCGGCTTGCTGTCGCCCTCGGAGCCATCGTCGCTGTCGTGCTTGGGGGAGTCGCCTTTGGGGCCGGCGGCCACCAGGGCCGTGTCGGCGCCGGCAGTCCCGATCCAGGCCGCACCGGCCGGCGAGAGCAGCGAGACGAGCGCGGCAACGACAAGGAGCAAGGATCGGCGGGGCACGGCGAGCAACCGTACCGGGCCGGGCTGCGGAAGTCACGGCTAGCCCTCCAGCCCCACCAGCATCATCAGCAACCAGGGCATCACCGGCCGGCGACCCGCCGGTACACGTCGATGGTGGCGGACGCGGCCCGGTCCCAGCTGAACCCGGCCGCCCGGACCCGCCCCGCGGTCACCATCGCCGTCCTCCGGGTGTCGTCGGACAGGATCTCCTCCATCGCCGCAGCCATGCCCTCGGCGTCTCCGGGGTCCACCAGGGCGGCGGCGTCGCCGACCGTCTCGGGCGTCGCCCCGGCCCGCACCGCCACCACGGGCACACCCGCCTCCATGGCCTCGACCAGGGGCATCCCGAAGCCTTCGTACAGCGATGGGAACACGAGCATCCTGGCCCCGGCCATCAATGCCGCCGCCGAGGCATCGTCGACGTACCCGGTGCGCACCGCATCGTCGGAGCCCAGGCCCCGGGTGGCCAGCAGCGCGTCCACGTCGAGTAGGGGGCTCGGGGCGCCGGCCAGGACCAGCCGCAGATCGACACCACGGTCCCGCAGGACGACCAGCGCGTCCAGCGCCAGAGCCAGGTTCTTCCTGGGCTCGAGGGTGCCCAGCACGAGGGCGTAGTCGCCGGGCGGCACATGGCCGGAGGCGCCGGCCCCATCGTTCGGGCATGGCGACGCCGGGGCGCGGGAATGGCCGCCGTTGGGCACCACCGTGACCTTGCCGGCCACCGACGGCTGCCAGTGGACCAGCTCGGCGCGGGTGAAGTCCGAGACCGCGATCACGGCCGCCGCCCGGGCCAGGACCTTCGGCAGCAGCTCGGCCATCCGGCGGATGGTGGGCCCCACCTGGTCGGGATGGTGCACGAAGCCGACATCGTGGACGGTGACGACCACCGGCACGCGACGTGAGGGCGGGGCGATGAAGTTGGTGGCGTGGAAGACGTCGCATCCCACCAGCCACTCGATGGGTGGGAACTGGAAGCGGTCCCAAAGGGCCCACAATGGCCGGGCCGGTGCTACCCGGCGCAGCACGCGGACATTGGCCGGATGGGGCTCACCGAGGTTGGCATGGCGGGCCGTGCGCCACGAGATCGGGAGCACCTCGACGGAGTCGGTTGGCGCCTGCCGGGCCACCGCCCGGATGAGCTCGTAGGTGTACCAGCCGACGCCCGT
This sequence comes from Acidimicrobiales bacterium, assembly GCA_050742415.1. Classification (GTDB taxonomy): domain Bacteria; phylum Actinomycetota; class Acidimicrobiia; order Acidimicrobiales; family AC-14; genus JBOGIF01. The sequence continues at coordinate 10,465 of JBOGIF010000095.1, forward strand.
TCGGGGGCCGAGCAGGGGTGTGCCGTCGAAGCCGAAGCGCATTCCCTGGCCGCGGCTGCTCAGGAGTCGCGGCGGCGGAGAAGGTGGGCCTTGCGGCGGCGTCCGGGCGCGGTGGACGAGTACGCGCCCGTTTCGGTGCCGCCGGCAGTGGGGGACTTCGCCGCGGCGCCGGCGCCGTCGCCACTACCGCCTTCTTCACTGCCGCCGCCCCCGGAGCTCTCGCTGGCGTCGTCGTCGTGTTCGGTCTCCGGCGGGTTGTCCCACTGGCTCGGCGCGGCGGCCGGCGCCGGCTCGGCCGTTGGCTCCGGCTCGGCCATCGGCAGGAGGTCGGCGACGATGGCGTCGCGGTGGCGGGCGAGGATCTGGGGCAGGTCGAGGGCCAGCCTGCGGCCCAGCTCGCTGACCGTGTGGCGGATGTCGGCGGCGGCCCCCTGGACCTCCTCGGCCATGCTCCGGCGGAGCGACCCCTCCACCTGCTCGACTCGTTCGACCAGCGCGGCCAAGGCGTCCTCCAGAGCGCCTAGGCGCTCGGCCAGCTCGGGCGGGTCCACTGCTGCGGAGCCTATGGGAGTAGCGTCCGCAGGGCCATGAAGGGGGTCATCCTCGCCGGTGGGACCGGTACCCGGCTCCACCCCCTCACGCGCATCACCAACAAGCACCTTCTGCCGATCTACGACCGGCCCATGGTGACCTATGCCATCGAGGCGCTGGTGGCGGCGGGCATCACCGAGGTCATGCTCGTCACGGGCGGCACCCACGCGGGCGAGTTCCTCCGACTCCTCGGCAGTGGCAACGAGTGGGGGATCGACCGGCTCTCCTACGCCTACCAGGAGCGGGCGGGCGGGATAGCCGAGGCACTTGCCCTGGCCGAGCGCTTCGTGGACGGCGAGCGGGTGGTGGTGATGCTGGCCGACAACATCGTGGGCCGTTCCATCGCCCCGGCGGTCGAGAACTTCCGCAGGCAGGAGTCGGGCGCACGCATCGTGCTGTCCCTCGTCGACGACCCCGCCCATTTGAGCCACCTGGGAGTTCCCGAGATCGACGCCGACGGCTCGGTGACGCGGATCGTCGAGAAGCCCGACGACCCTCCCAGCCACTACGCGGTGACGGGGATCTACTTCTACGACTCGCAGGTGTTCCAGGTGGTCCCCACGCTCACACCATCGGGCCGCGGCGAGCTCGAGATCACCGACGTGAACAACTGGTACGTGGACCAGAGGGCCATGGCGTACGACGTGCTCGAGGGCTTCTGGGGCGACGCCGGGGAGTCGATCGACGCCTACTACGAGGTGAACGACCACGTGCGGGCCCACGGCGCCAACAAGGGTTGAGCCGAAGGCTGCAGCCTGATAAGACTAGTTCTCATTCTTGATAGTTGAGGGGTGAGTCTGGTTCGACGACGGTTGGTTGCGGTGCTGGTGGCCGTGGCGGCACTGGCTACAGCGTGCGGCGGAGCCGGCAGAACGGAGCCGGGCAAGGGCACAGGAGCTCTGAGCGTCGTCGCCAGCTTCTACCCGGTGGCGGAAGCGGCGCGCCGCGTCGGCGGTGACGCGGCCGCCGTCACCAACCTGACACCGCCCGGCGTCGAGCCGCACGACCTCGAGCTGACGCCCGTCCAGGTGGACACGCTGGAGGACGCCGACCTTGTTCTGTACCTGGGCCGTGGCTTCCAGCCCGCCATCGAGGCGGTCGTGGAGCGTCGCAAGGGACCGAGCGTCGACCTGCTCGCCGACGTGGGGGCCGAAGACCCGCACTTCTGGCTCGATCCCATTCGCATGGCGAGAGCGGTCGGGCACGTGGAGAAGGCCATGTCGGCTGCCGATCCTGACGACATCGCCGCCTTCCGAGCGAATGCCGAGCGGTACCAGACCGATCTCCGAGCCCTCGACTCCGAGCTCGAAGCCGGACTGGCCGGGTGTCGGCGGCGAGTGCTCGTCACCTCCCACGCCGCCTTCCACTACCTGGCCGACCGTTACGGGCTGACCCAGCAGGCTCTCTCCGGCATCTCGCCCGAGGCCGAGCCCGACCCCCAACGGCTGGCCGAGCTCACTGACCTCATCCGCCGAGAGGGTGTTACCACGGTCTTCTACGAGGAGCTGGTGCCGGCCTCCCTGGCCCGGACGTTGGCCAGGGA
>JBOGIF010000096.1:0-9933 GCA_050742415.1 Acidimicrobiales bacterium
GCGTGGCCCTGATCGTGATGGCTCTGTCGCGCATCGTTCCTCTATCGGCAACGCAGTTCTACATCCACGGCCTCGCAGCGGTCGTGGCCATGTGGCCGCTGGCGTACGTCATGCGAACGAACCGGAGACGATCCAGCGTTCCTTCCGCTTCCCGGGTCTGCTGAGTCGGGCTTGGGTCGCTCAAGCAGGCGGGTGATGCAGGTTGGAAGGCGTCGTGCTACTGCTCCGGGCGCGCAGCGGCGAAAATCGGGTTGGCCCGAACGTGCGGGCATATCGACGTGGGCATCGCCCCGATGTGCCGGTCCGGGGCGCGAGGTAACGGCACTTATCCGGGTGATCCACCACCTGGGCTGACGGCCCAGAGACCGTCTTTGGGCCTCACCAACCCAAGGAGGAGCCCGTGGTCTGGTCCCCGTCGTTCCGATGCGTCGTCCGTCCCGGCCGTGACGAGCCCCGGCGCCGAGAACGTAGTGCGCATCTCCGACCGATCCGGCGAGCTGTCGGAGGCGACCATCAAGCGCCGGCTGGCCGCGCTCGACGGTACGACCGCGGTCCTGGGAGCGCCTTACCACGACGGAGCCGCCAGCGATTCCGGCTCGGCCTCCGTCTTCGTCAGCAACGGCGCCAATTGGTCCTTCCAACAAAACCTGGCTCCGCTGGACCCCTCGGGCGGCGACCTCTTCGGCTTCTCGGTTCGGGTCCAGGACGAGCGCGTGGTCGTCGGCGCCCGCCTGGACGACGCGGCCGGAGGCCGTGACTCCGGCTCCGGGTACGTGTTTGAGTCGGGAAGCCAGGCGACCTGGGCGCAGAGCGCCCGGTTGAATCCCGCCGACGCGGCTTCGGCGGACGAGTTCGGCGACGCAGCGCTCGTGGTCACCTCGCCCACCGGCACCAGCTCGGACCTGCTGTTGGCCTTGGTCCGTCAACGCAAGACGACCGGTACGGTGGCGGCTCCTGGCTGGACCCTGATCCGCCAGGACGGCACGTCGGCGAGAAGCTCCCTCTTCTACAAGGTCGCCGGCAGCTCCGAGCCCGTCAGCTACACGTTCACCACGAACGTCGCGGGAGACTTGGAAGGCCACTATCTCGGATGGCTCGGACCGACGGATCGGGCATGCGGTGCTCCTGAATCCCGCTCCGGCCCCTGAATCCCTAGGCCCTCTGATAGGCGCGACTCCCGTCCTCGCCGTCGGTCGTGGCACGATGGCGGGCCAAGCCCTTGGCTCAAATCGGAGCCCACGGGGTAGAGGGGTCCCTCGAGTGAGCTTCTCGACCAACAGCCTGAGCTTCGCCATCCGATCCCGCCGCGTCGCGCGGCTGTCGGGCAACCGTTCTCTCCCATTGACTCCCGTACACGCCCACCGCCCTATGGGCACCCAGAACTGACCGAAGCGACACCATAAGGAGGACCTCGACCAGATGAGCCTGCCCACTGCCATCGGCATCCCGATCGAGGTCCATCTCGGACCATTGGAATGGGCCACGGCGTTGCGAGCCGACGCTGCCGCCGGCCTGACCGCCAGCCCAAAGCAGCTGCCCCCGACCTGGCTGTACGACGAGCGAGGCTGCGAGCTCTTCGAGCAGATCACCGAGCTTCCCGAGTACTACCCCACGCGCTCCGAGCGGGCCATCCTCGTCCGCCGGGCGCCGGAGGTGGCCCGGCTAACCCGGGCGGAGAGCCTGGTCGAGCTTGGCCCCGGTGCCGCCGTCAAGACCCGGGTACTGCTCGACGCGCTGGCCGAATCCGGTTCGCTTCTCAGCTACGTGCCGTTCGACGTGGCCGAGTCAACCCTCCGAGCCACCGCCACCGCGGTGGCGACCGAGTACCCCGGAATTGATGTCGTCGGCGTCGTCGGGGACTTCCGTCGGCACCTGCCTCTCCTCCCGGCCAGCGGGCGGCGTCTCGTCGCCTTCTTGGGTGGCACGATCGGCAACCTCCGCCCGCCGGAGAGGGCCGACTTCCTGGCCGAGCTGGCAGGAACCATGGCCCCCGGGGACGCGCTGCTTCTCGGCACCGACCTGGTCAAGGACCCAGCCCGGTTGGTGGCCGCTTACGACGACGCCGCCGGCGTCACAGCGGAGTTCAACCGGAACGTCCTGACGGTTCTCAACCGCGACCTGGGTGCCGACTTCGACGTCGGCGGCTTCGACCACGTGGCCCGCTACCACGTGCGAGAGCGGTGGATCGAGATGCACCTCCGGGCCCGTGAGGCATCAGCGGTGACCATTCCCGGGCTCGGAATCACGATCGAGCTCCGGAAGGGCGAAACGATCCTCACCGAGGTGAGCGCCAAGTTCGACCGGTCCCAGGTGACCGCCGAGCTGGGCGCCGCCGGCTTGCGGCTGGCCAGATGGTGGACGGACCCGGGCGGCGACTACGCGCTCTCCCTGTCGGTGCGATGAAGGCCGACGACGTCCAGGCCGTACGTTCCGTCACCGAGCGGCTGGCGGCACCCCTCAGCGCCGAGGACCAGACCGTGCAGTCGATGCCCGACGCCAGCCCAACCAAGTGGCACCGGGCCCACACCACCTGGTTCTTCGAGACCTTCGTCCTGGCCAACTTCGCCCCGGGCTACGCCATCGCCAACAACGGCGACTACGGCTACCTGTTCAACTCGTATTACGAGACGGTCGGCCCCCGGCACGCCCGGCCCGAGCGGGGTCTGATAACCAGACCCGGGATCGCCGAGATCGCGGCATACCGTCAGCGGGTGGACGACGAGCTGCTCGGGCTGCTGGGCGACGAGGTCTCATCGCGGGCCCTTCAGCTCGTCGAGCTCGGCCTGCACCACGAGCAGCAGCACCAGGAGCTGCTGGTCATGGACATCAAGCACGCGCTGTCACGTAATCCGCTGCGCCCCGGCTACGGGTCCCTCCCCTGGCCGGCACCGACCATCGCCGGACCTACCGGCTGGGCCGCACACGGCGGCGGCACCGTCGAGATCGGCCACGTCGGTGGCGACTTCGCGTTCGACAACGAGCGACCGCGCCACCGTGTGCTCCTTCAGCCGTTCGAGATTGCCCAGGCGCTCGTTACGTGCGGCGAATGGCAAGCCTTCATCGACGACGGCGGCTACCGGCGCCCAGAACTCTGGATGTCGGACGGCTGGCACGCGGTGCAGGCCAACGGATGGGAGGCGCCGGAGTACTGGTTCCCCAGCGATAGCGGCTGGCAGGTGTTCACCCTCTCTGGCCCGGAGGCGGTCGCTCCGGCAGCACCCGTCAGCCATGTGAGCTGGTACGAGGCCGACGCCTATGCCCGCTGGGTCGGGGCCAGGCTGCCGTTGGAGGCGGAGTGGGAGGCGGCGGCACCCGAGCCCGGCGAGCCGGGGACCGAGGGTTGGTACGACACGGCGTGGCAGTGGACCGCCAGCCCATACACCGCCTATCCGGGCTTTCGGCCGGCCGCCGGTGCCGTCGGCGAGTACAACGGCAAGTTCATGGTCAACCAGCTGGTGCTGAGGGGCGGCTGCCTGGCCACCCCGCCCGGCCACGCCCGGCGGACCTACCGAAACTTCTTCCCCGCCCAGGCCCGCTGGGCGTTCGCCGGGATCCGCCTGGCCCGTGACGCGCCCTGAGCCGAAGCGAGTCGTCGGGCGGCCTCAGCCGAGCCGATACAGTCGGAACTGCGGATGCTCGACATCGAGCACCTGGACCGCCGCGAAGCCGGCGTCGCCGGCGTAGCTACGGACGGTCTCGGCCCGCATGACCGTGCCCGTTCCCACGCCCCCGCCCTGGCGGCTCACGGCGAGGCAGTGCAGCGTGCTGAACGTGTAGAAGAACCGCTCCATCTCGGTGGTGGGCACCGTGAAGCGCTCCTCGGTGCGCTCGTCCACGACCAGCACGGCTCCCCCGTCACCGGCCAGCTTCCGCATGGTGCGGAGGATCCCGACCGGGTCCGGCACGTCGTGGAGCATCTCGACGGCCATGACCAGGTCGTAGTAGCCGTCGATGGCGGGGTCGGCAGCGTCGCGGGCCTCGAAGCGAACCCGGTCCTCCACTCCCGCTTCGGCCGCCTTCGTGCGGGCGACCTCTACTGATGCCTCGTCGACGTCGAAGCCATCGATCCTGGCCTCGGAGTACGCCCGGGCGATGGTGATGGCGGCCATGCCCTCGCCGCAACCGACCTCGGCGATGCGCACGGTCTCGCCCGCAGTCAACCTGGCCTGAACCTCCGGAAGCGCGGGCAGCCAGCTCTGCACGAGGTGGTTGGCGAACACGGGACGGGTGAAGGCGGCCTGGACGTCGTGCAGGCCGAACTCGCCGAACGCCTTCCCAGTCCCGTCGCGGAACTCCCCGACCATCATGTCGAGGACGCGGCCGACCCACGGCACCACCGCGGCGCACGGTTTCATGCACGCCTCGCTGTCGTCGTCGGTCAGCACATGGGCATGGGCGTCGGGCAGCACGAACCGGCGCTCCCCCGCCTTTGCGACGGGGTTCTCGACCTCGACCACCCCGGCGACCGCCTGCTGCTCCAGCCACTCCTGCGCGTAGCGCTCGACGATCCCCGCCGAGGCAGCCAGGTCGCCGGCCGTGAGCGGGCCGGCGCCGGCCAGGGCCTCGTAGAGCCCGAGCCGCACTCCCAGCTCCACGTTGGCGAGCTCCATCACCCCCAGACAGGCCGTGAACAGCCTCCCGGCAAACTCCCCCACCCTCGTTTCCTGCTCAGGCGTCAGTTCGATCGTGCTCATCACGCTCCACCTCCCGTCGACCGCCATTCCGGCGCCTGGGCAAGCTAGTGCCGCAGGACGGCTCTTGGGTTGGCAAGCTTCCTTCCATGCCCATCGCCTTGGAAGGACTCCGTGTCGTTTGACACCTCCAGACGCCGCGGGTCTCAGCCCGAGATCCGGGCGGCCACCTCGAGGTCCGACGCAACCATCATCGCCACCAGCTCCTCGAAGCCCACCCTCGGCTTCCAGCCCAGGACCTCGCGCGCCTTCGAAGCGTCTCCGGTCAGGATGTCGACCTCGGCTGGCCGGTTGAACCGCGGATCGGACTCGACCAGCGGCTCCCAGTCGTCGATGCCGACGGCGGCGAAGCTCAGCTCCAACAGCTCCCGGATGGTGTGGGTCTCGCCCGTGGCGAGCACGAAGTCGTCCGGCTCGGCCTGCTGGAGCATGAGCCACATGGCCTCGACGAAGTCGCCTGCATAACCCCAGTCCCTCGCCGCCTCCAGGTTGCCGAGGACGACCTTGTCCTGGAGGCCCAACGAGATGCGGGCCACCGCGTTGGTGACCTTGCGGGTCACGAACTCCATCCCCCGGCGGGGGCTCTCGTGGTTGAAGCAGATGCCCGAGCAGGCGTACATCCCGTAGGACTCGCGGTAGTTCACGGTTATGTAGTGGCCGAACACCTTGGCTGCGCCGTACGGGGAACGAGGGTGGAACGGGGTGCGCTCGGTCTGTGGTGTCTCCCGCACCTTCCCGAACATCTCCGATGACGAGGCCTGGTAGAAGCGGATCGGGTTGTTCTCGGCACCACCCACCCGCCTGACGGCCTCGAGCATCCGCAGGACCCCGAGCCCGGTGATGTCGGCAGTGAGCTCGGGCTGGCGGAACGAGAGGGCCACGAAGCTGACCGCGCCGAGGTTGTAGACCTCGTGCGGCTTCACCTGCTCGAGGACCGAGATGAGCGACGACAGGTCGCCCAGGTCGCCCTCCACGAGCTCCAGCTTGGGCGTCTCCTTCTGCACCAGGTCGATCTTGGGGTTCGCCTGGCCCCGCACCATCCCGAAAACCTCGTAACCCTTGGAGACGAGGAGCTGGGCCATGTACCGGCCGTCCTGGCCGGTGATACCTGTCACTAGCGCGCGAGCCACCTTGGGACCGTAGCTCGCGGCCAGGCGTAGCCGAGGCCTCCTACGACCCTGGCCTAGCCTGGCCGGCAGTGGAACGGACGGACACTAGCCAGCAGCTGCCCATGGCTCCTGGCGCCTCGGACCTCGGCGCCGAGCATGGCGGACAGCGCGAGTGGCCGCGTCCGGCCGTCCTCGCGCTGGTGGCCGTCGCCGCCGTGTTCGGCTTCGTCGTGCTCGCGTGGCTCCTTGACTCCGAGGCCCGAAACGGGGACTCCGTGCAGCGCAACGTCACTCTGTCGGGCCGCGCCATAGGCGGGCTCGGCAAGCGGGAGCTCGACAGCGTCGTGGCCAGCCTGGGCCGGGACTACGCCTCGGCTCCCGTCGACATCAGGGTCCCCGGGGCGACGGTGAAGGCCCAAGCCCCGGAGCTGGGGCTCTCGCTGCGGCAGGACCAGACCGTCGCCGCCGCGCTCGCAGTGGGCCGGAAGGGCTTCGTGGGGGGACGCCTCCTCGGGTGGACAGCCGGCCTGGTGAGGCCTCGCGCCTCGCAGGCCGTCGTGAGGGTCGACACCCGTTCGGTCGCCCGCGTCCTCGCCGAGCGCGACCCGGGACGCAAGCCGCCGGTCGAGCCGCACATCGAGGTCCAAGGTGACCGGACCGTGGCCGCGGCCGGCTCCCCTGGCCTCGGAGTGGACCCCGCCGCCGTGGTCGCCGCCCTGGCCGACGTGGCCCCCCGCGGCTTTCCTCTCAGGGTGGCGGTACGGCGCACATCACTGCCCCCCCGCTTCCAGCTGGCCGACGCCGAGAAGCTTGCCGACCAGGCCGAGGAGACGGCGGCACGCGGGTTGCCCATCGTCGCCGGGTCGGTCAAGGCCACCTTGACCCCGTCGACGATTCGCAGCCTGCTGAGCTCCGAACCCACCGAAGACGGCCTCCGCCTCAACGTGGACGCCAGCCGGGTCCCCGCCGCCCTGTCGGCCCTGCTCCCATCGGTGGGCCGCCCCGCCGTGGACGCCGGGTTCACCGTCTCGGCCGGCGGGATATCGATCACCCCGTCGCGCACCGGACTCCGTTGCTGCGCCCCCCAAGCCGCCAACATCATCCAGGCGGCGCTACTGCAACGTTCCATAGGCACGAGCGCCACGCCGGTCCAGCTGCCGGTGGAGACGGTGCTGCCGCGCCGGGACGAGGATGACGCCCAGCGCCTCGGGATCGTGGAAGCGGTCGGCTCGTTCACCACCAACCACCCCGGCGGCCAGCCCCGCGTGCAGAACATCCACCGCATGGCCGACACCGTGCGCGGGGCGGTCATCGAGCCGGGGAGGACCTTTTCCGTGAACGACTACGTCGGGCCGCGTACGCCGGCCAAGGGGTACCTGGATGCTCCGGTGATTGGCGAGAACCAGACCTTCTCCACCAGCCCGGGCGGAGGTGTCTCGCAGTTCGCCACCACGCTGTTCAACGCCGCCTTCTTCGCCGGGCTCGACATTCCCTCCTACGGGATGCACGGGCTCTACATCAGCCGCTACCCCTACGGCCGGGAGGCGACGCTGGCCTACCCCAGTCTCGACCTCAAGGTCCGTAACTCCTTGCCTCACGGGGTTCTCATCTGGCCCACCTACACCGACACGTCGATCACCGTCACGCTCTACTCCACCAAGACCGTCACCGGCGAGCAGACCGGACAGACGACCGCCCCCAAGGGCGAGTGCACGTCGGTGACGACGGAGCGGACGCGTCGCTACGTGGACGGCCGTACGTCGGTCGACAAGTTCTTCGCCCTCTACTCCCCGAAGGAAGGCGTGAACTGCCGGTGAGGATCCGGAAGAAGGCCCTGACCCGGGCGATCGCCTTCGGACGCATCGGGCTGGGATCCGTCTTTGGGCTGGCGCCGGGCCTGGGCCTGCGAGCATGGCCCGGAGGCGGTGCCGGCGACGACGTCGTGGCCCGCCTCCTGTCCCGGTCGGTCGGCGGCCGCGACCTCGCCATAGGGATCGGGACCTTGATGGCCCTCCGCCACGACGGGCCGGTGCGGGGATGGCTCGAAGCGGGCATCGTCGCCGACGCGGCCGACGCCGTGGCGATAGTCGCCGCCTTCGGCCACCTCCCGCGGATGCGGTCCCTGGTGATGCTGAGCCTCGCCGCCGGGGCGGCCGTCGCCGGGCGCCTGCTCGTGGGCGCCCTGGAACCGGAGTAGGCAGCGGGCGTGCTCGAGGCCGAGGTCGCAGTTGTGGGTGGGGGGCCGGCAGGTGCCGCTGCAGCCATCACGCTGGCCCGTTCCGGCTGCGATGTCGTCGTAGTCGACCGAGCCCGCTTTCCGCGCGACAAGTGCTGCGGCGACGGGCTCACCGTCGCCGCCCTACGGGAGCTGGAGGCTCTCGGGCTACGCCCGGAGTCGGTACCGGACTGGCAGCCGGTGGAGGACGTCTGGGTGCGGGGCCCCGGGTCCCGGCCGGCGGTGCGGTTCCCCCTACCGCGGGGCATGGGGCTGTTCGCGGCGGTTGCGCCGCGCTCCCAGCTCGACGCTGCCCTGCTCGACGTGGCCCGGGCCTCCGGCGCCAAAGTCCACGACGGCCATGCCATGCGTGGCGCCGAGGTATCCGCCAACGGTGACGCCGTCGACCTCGATGTCGATGGCGTCGGCGCGGTGCGCGCCCGTTTCGCCATCGGGGCGGACGGCGCCTGGTCCCCGCTGCGCCACGCTTTCGGTGCCCACCAGCCGGGGTACCTGGGCGACTGGCACGCCTTCCGCCAGTACTTCTCGGGTGTCAGCGGGGCGGCCGCCGGGCTGTGGGTGTGGTTTGAGCCCGACCTGCTACCGGGATACGCCTGGTCGTTCCCGCTGCCCGGGGGCAGGGCCAACGTGGGCTTCGGGATCCAGCGCGACGGGAAGGTGCCCGTAGGCGACATGAAGACCATCTGGCCCGACCTGCTGTCCCGCTCGAAGCTGCGTGAGGTGTTGGGCGCCTCGGCCGTGCCCGAGGGCCGCCACCTGGCCTGGCCCATCCCCGCCCGGGTGGGCAAGCTGCCCCTCACCGCTGGCGGCGGGCGGGCGCTGTTCGTCGGCGACGCCGCCGCCGCCACCGACCCCATGACCGGCGAGGGGATCGCGCAGGCGCTCCTCACCGGGCGTCGGGCAGCCGAGGCGGTGCTCGCGGCCGGGCCGGACAATCCGCGCTCCGTGGCTGCCCGCTACCAGGCAGACGTGGAACGGGAGCTGGTCGCCGACCACAAGATGTCGGCGCTGCTCAGCCGGGCCCTGGGCCACCGTAAGGGTGTCCGGATCCCGCTGCGCCTGGCTGGGGCCACCGGCTGGAGCCGCCGGCAGTTCGGCCGGTGGCTGTTCGAGGACTACCCGCGGGCTCTCGTGCTGACGCCCGGACGCTGGCGGCGCGGCGCGCTGAGCCAGCCCGGGGCCTATCGGTCGTGACCACCGTGATCGAGCGCGTGCGGACGTCGGGCTTCCTCACGAGAGGGGCGCCGCTGGAGAACAACGTCTGGCTGGTGGGAGATGCGGTCGAGGTGCTCGTCGTCGACGCCGCCCACGATGCCGCGGCCATCGCCACCGCCGTGGACGGCCGGCGAGTGACCGCGATCGTCTGTACCCATGGGCACCACGACCACATCAACGCCGCGCTCGACCTGGCTGCCGCCGTGGAGGCGCCCGTCGCCCTCCACCCCGACGACCTCATGCTCTGGGAGGCCCGCCACGGCGATCGCCTGCCGGACATCGGGCTGGCCGAAGGCGACCTGTTCGACGTGGCCGGCACCCGCCTCGAGGTGCTGCGAACTCCTGGCCACACGCCCGGCGGGGTCAGCCTGCATATGGCGACCGAGGCCGTGGTCTTCAGCGGCGACACGCTCTTCAAGGGCGGGCCCGGCGCCACCGGGCGCCGGTACTCGGACTTCGGCACCATCATCGAGTCGATCCAGACCCGCCTGCTCACCCTGCCGCCGGAGACCGTCGTCCACACCGGCCACGGCGAGTCCACCACCATCGGCGCCGAGGCCCCCGACCTCCCCGAGTGGGTCCGCCGCGGCTGGTGACCCCCTGCGGCCGCTGACTCCGCGCAATTACACCTGACCGGGGGGCTTCACGCGGACAGCTCGGCGGAAATCGCGTGGCCTATTCC